>DASYJK010000204.1:0-8284 GCA_035996525.1 Solirubrobacterales bacterium | reverse complement strand
CGGCTACGGCTTCATCAAGGAGTACCCGGTCGAGAAACTGATGCGCGACGCCAAGATCATGCAGCTCTACGAGGGGACCAGCCAGATCCAGCGCCTGGTCATCGCCAAAGAAGTGCTGCTGCCGCGCCAGGCCGCCGACGTGCCGGCTCCCGACGCCAAGGCTCAGGCCTCCGAGCAGAGCCAGTCCGAGCAGGCGGCCGCGACCGTCTGATTCGCCCGGCGGGCCGATTTCCTCCCGATCGGGTGAGGGAGTCGGCCCGTCGCCGCTGTACGGTGGCGCGGATGGATGTCCGCGAACGAGCAGAGCAGGGCCGGGCCGCGCGCACGAGCGCTCGCCGCTCCGCCCACGGCGAGTGGTCAGCGGCAGCGGACCGCGAGGATCCGGTCGCGATCCTCGAGCGCCAGGCCGCCTCGCGCGTTCCCGAGCTGGTCCCGATCCGCTACGGGCGCATGTCCGCCTCCCCTTTCGCCTTCTTTCGCGGCGCCGCCGCGGTGATGTCGGCCGACCTCGCGACGACTCCGGTCTCCGGCCTCCGGGTGCAGGCCTGCGGCGACGCCCACCTCTCCAACTTCGGCGCCTTCGCCGCGCCCGACCGCCGCCTCGTCTTCGACCTCAACGACTTCGACGAGTCGCTGCCCGGCCCCTGGGAGTGGGACGTGAAGCGGCTCGCCGCCAGCTTCGCGATCGCCGGTCGCGAAAACGGGCTGAAGCGCAAGCAGCGCGCGGCGGCCGTGCTGATCGCGGCGCGCACCTACCGCGAGGCGATGCGGGCCTTCGCCGCGCAGAGCAATCTCGAAGTCTGGTACGCCCGCCTCGACGTCGAGGCGGTGATGGGGGAGATCGAGGCCGAGGACCCGAAGGCGGTCGAGCAGGTTCGCAAGGGGGTCGACAAGGCTCGCTCCAAGGACAGCCTCAGGGCGCTGGAGAAGCTCACCCACGTCGTCGACGGCGAGCTGCGGATCCGCAGCGAACCGCCGCTGCTGGTCCCGGGCGAGGAGCTGCTGGAGGATGGGCAGAGCCACGACGACATCGGTCAGATCCTCGCCGGCGTCCTCGAGTCCTACCGCGACAGCCTCCCGGCCGATCGCCAGCACCTGCTCGACGGCTACACGATGCGCCACATCGCCCGCAAGGTGGTCGGGGTCGGCAGCGTCGGCACCCGCGCCTGGGTGGTGCTGCTGACCGGCGCCGACGACGGCGACCCGCTCTTCCTCCAGGCCAAGGAGGCGGAGGCCTCGGTGCTCGAGCCCTACGCCGGCGCCAGCCGCTACAAGAACCATGGCCGCCGTGTGGTCGAGGGCCAGCGCCTGATGCAGGCGGCCAGCGACATCTTCCTCGGCTGGTGCCCGGCGGTCGGGCTCGACGGTCGCGACCGCGACTTCTACGTGCGCCAGCTCTGGGACTGGAAGCGCTCGGCCGAAGTCGAGAGCCTGACCCCGCGCGGCCTCGAGGTCTACGCGCGGATGTGCGGTTGGACCCTGGCCCGCGCCCACGCCCGCTCCGGCGACCGGGTCGCGCTCGCCGCGTACCTCGGCGCCGGCGACGCCTTCGACACCGCGATCGCCGAGTTCGCCGAGAGCTATACCGAGCAGAGCGAGCGCGACCACGCGGCGCTGGTCGCCGCGATCGACGCCGGCCGCGTCGAGTCCCAGGAGATCTGAGCTTGGCGCGCAAGGCCGGTGCCGGCGCCGCCGGCCTGATCCTGATGACCCTCTGCGCGGGTCAGTTCCTGATGATGCTGGATAGCTCGGTGATGAACGTCTCGATCGCCACCGTCGCCAAGGACATCGGCACCACGGTCACCGGGATCCAGACCGCGATCACCCTCTACACCCTGGTGATGGCCTCGTTCATGATCACCGGCGGCAAGATCGGCCAGATCATCGGCCGCAAGCGCGCTTTCGCGATCGGCTGCGTGATCTACGGCTGCGGCTCGATGACCACGGCGCTGGCGCCGAACCTGACGGTGCTGCTGATCGGGTGGTCGGGCCTGGAGGGGCTCGGCGCCGCCCTGATCCTGCCCGCGATCGTCGCCCTCGTCGCCGCCAACTTCGACCGCGCCGAAAGGCCCCGCGCCTACGGCCTGGTCACCGCCGCCGCGGCGGTCGCGGTCGCGGTCGGCCCGATCGTCGGCGGCTTCTTCACCACCTACCTCTCCTGGCGCTACGTCTTCGCCGGCGAGGTCCTGATCGTGCTCGCGATCCTCGTCCTCACCCGCCGCATCGCCGCCGGCGAGCCGGAGCGGAAGGTGCGGCTGGACCTGGTCGGCACCGCGCTCTCGGCCGCCGGTCTGGGGTTGATCGTGCTCGGCGTCCTGCGCTCGGGGACCTGGGGCTTCGTCAAGGCCAAGCCCGACGCGCCCGAATGGATCGGGCTCTCGCCGGTGATCTGGATGCTGCTCGGCGGCGCCTCGGTGCTGGCGCTCTTCCTCTCGTGGGAGACCCGCCTGGTGAAACGTGGGGCCGAGCCGCTGGTCAATCCGGCGATCCTGCGGATCTCGGTCCTGCGCGCCGGCCTCACCTCGTTCTTCTTCCAGTACTTCCTCCAGGGCGGGATGTTCTTCGCGATGCCGCTCTTCCTCTCGATCGCCCTCGGCCTCTCGGCGATCGAAACGGGCGTGCGCCTGCTGCCACTCTCGTTCACCCTGATCCTCGCCGCCGCCGGGATCCCGAAAGTGTTTCCAGACGTCTCGCCGCGCCGCGTCATCCGCCTCGGCTTCCTCGGGATGTTCGCCGGGCTGGTCGTCCTGGTCGGCGCCCTCGAGGCCGGCGCGGGGGCGGAGATCGTCACCGTGCCGTTGCTGCTGGCGGGGTTGGGGATGGGCGCGCTCGCCTCCCAGCTCGGCAGCGTCACCGTCTCCTCGGTCCCCGACGAGCAGAGCGGCGAGGTCGGCGGCCTGCAGAACACGGTCACCAACCTCGGCATCTCGGTCGGCACCGCGCTCACCGGCGCGATCATCATCGCCGCCCTCAGCTCCTCCTTCCTCACCGGGGTCGAAGAAAACCCGGCGGTGCCGAAGTCGGTCCAGGCGCGGGCCTCGAGCGAGCTCTCCGGCGGCATTCCCTTCCTCTCCAACAAGGAACTGGAAATCGAGCTCGACGAAGCCCCGGGCGTGTCGTCGCGAGCCACTGACGCGATCGTCGAAGAAAACGAAGAAGCGCGCCTGGTCGGGCTGCGTACGGCACTTGCGGTACTCGCCCTGTTGGCCCTGGTCGGGCTCTTCCTCACCGGCCGGATCCCGACCCGGCAGCCCGCTGCCGCGGCCGAGCCGGCGGCGGCGACTTAGCTGGGGAGAAATAGGGGCGCGGTAGTCCTTTCCTCCGGTATGCGGGAGAAAGGACTACCGCGCCCCTCCGGGTCGGCGCACGGAGCGCTGGCAGAGATGGCCAAGCGTCAGCATGGTGTCGTCTCCGTTCGTCAACTGCAGGGACCGCTCGGCTATTCGGAGAGTGCGATCGGACGGGCGGTCGGCGCTGGTCGGCTGCATCGACTCCATCGCGGTGTTTACGCGGTCGGCCATACGGACATCTCCTGGTATGGGCGATGTCTCGCGGCTGTGCTCGCCTGCGGGTCGAAGGCTCTGCTCAGTCATCGCTCGGCGGCGTGGCTGTGGGGCATTTCAAGTCGCGACCCCTTCCCGCTCCAGGTGACGACGCCGGTCCCTCGCAAGGCTCGCCCGCCGATCGCCATCCACCACGCAAGGGGCTTGACCGCCGGGGACCGAGGCTTCGAGGAAGGGATCGCCGTTACCGCGCTCCCGCGTACGCTGCTCGACTTCGCTGCCGGCGCTCGCGGATCTCAGCTGGACCGAGCCATCGAGCGGGCCGAAGAGCTGCGGCTGTTCGACCTCCGCGAGGTCAAGGCGCTGCTCGATCGCACGACTGGACACCCCGCGCACGGCTGCCTCCTCCGCGCCATCGAGCTCTACCGGGAGCCGGTCTTCACTCGCTCGGATTTGGAGCGCCGGTTCTTGGCTCTGGTCCAGCGCGCCGGGCTTCCGCGGCCGGCCACCGGCTTCAACGTCGCCGGCCATGAGCTGGACGTCTACTGGGTACGTGAGCGCTTCGCCGTCGAACTCGACGTCTTCGAGACCCATGGGACCCGCGCCGCTTTCGAGCGGGACCGGCTCAGACAGGAGGATCTGATGCTGGAGGGGGTCGAGATGGACCGCGTCACCGGCAAGCGCCTAGAGCGGGAACCCGACCGTGTGGTCGAGCGAATCGCCCGCTTGCTGGAGCAGAGGCGCGGCGGCCGCTAGCTACTCGAGAACGACGTGACGCTCGTCGGGGGAGGGAGGCCCGACCGGCTTCCACCTGCCGAGCGCCATCGCCAGCGCTGGGATGAAGGCGAGCGCGAGCAGGGCGAGGCCCCAGACGAAGGTCGAGGCGAACGCTTCGGCCAGCGGTTCGGCGACCGCCGTGCGCTGGGCGGCGGTCATGCCGTGCAGGGCCTCGAAGCCGCTCGCGCCCGACGGTGCCGCGCCGCCGTTGAGGTTGGCGGCGATCGCCGTCGCCAGGATCACCGAGAGGATCGCGGTCCCGATCGAGGCGCCGGACTGGCGGATGATGTTCATCGCCGTGCTGGTGCGGGCGATCGCGGCCGGGGGGACGGACTGCATCGCCGCGGTCATCGTCGGCATCATCGAGAGGCCCATCCCGAGGCCGAGCACGAAGCCGAAGCCGCAGAGCAGGACATAGGAGGTGGTGGCGGTGACGAAGGCGAACGGGGCGATCCCGATTACCAGCAGCGGGATCCCGCAGGCGGGCCAGCGGTTGGGCCCGTAGCGGTCGGTGAGGCGCCCGGCGAGCGGCATCGTGATCATCGCCCCGAGGCCCTGCGGCGCCAGCAGCAATCCCGATTCCAGCGCCGAGGCGCCGCGTACGGACTGGTAATAGAGCGGAATCAGCAGCAGGGAGCCGAAGAAGGCGATCGCGAACAGCATGAACGTACCCGCCGCCGCCCCGGCCCGGGTGTGGGTGAAGGTCTTGATGTCGATCAACGGCGCCTCCGAGCGCCAGCTGTGCCAGAGGAAGCCGGCGATCAGACCCGCGCCGGCGACGATCGGCAGCCACGACTTGGTCGCGCCGAAGCCGCCGTCGGAGGACTCGGCGAGGCCGAAGATCAGCGCCGTCAGGCCGGGCGAGAGCAGGGCCAGGCCGAGCCAGTCCATCCGGTGCGCCGGCTGCGGCTCGTCGCGCTCGAGCACGAGCTGGGCGAGGACGATCGCGACGATCCCGATCGGGATGTTGATCAGGAAGATCCAGCGCCAGGAGTGGTCGTCGACCAGCCAGCCGCCGAGGATCGGTCCGACCAGGGGCGCGATCAACATCGGTACGCCGAGGATTCCCATCACCCGCCCCATCCGCCGCGGGCCGGCCTTCTTGGTCATGATCGTCATCACCGACGGCATGATCATGCCGCCGCCGACCCCCTGCAGGACCCGGAAGGCGATCAGCGAGTCGGCGCTCCAGGCGGCGGCGCAGAGTGCGGAGCCGAGCATGAACAGGGCCAGCGACCAGAGGTAGATCCGCTTCGTCCCGAAGCGGTCGGCGGCCCAGCCGGTGATCGGGATCACCGCCGCCAGCGCCAGCGTGTAGCCGGTGACGACCCACTGGATCGTCGTCAGCGAGGCGTTGAAGTCGATCCCCAGCTGATCGATTGCGACGTTGATCACGGTCGTGTCGAGAATCGACATCACCGCCCCGAGCAGGACGACCGAGGCGACGATCATCGTGCCGCGATCGAGGGCATTGGGGTCGGCGGGTGCGGTGGCGCCGGGCTGGGCGTTCAAAGGTGGGACCTCCAATCAGTCGTAGTACGGCGTACGGCTCACCGTAGCAGTACGCTGTACGGGATGCCTTCCGGGGGGAAAGCCGCGCTGGAGCCCGACGCCCGCCTCGTCTGGCTGCGCGAGGAGCCCTGCACCCGCAGCCCGGCCCACTCACGGGCGCGGATCGCCGCCGCCGCCGTCGCCCTGGCCGACAGCGAGGGTTTCGAGGCGGTCTCGATGCGCCGCGTCGCCCAGGAGCTCGGCGCCGGCACGATGACGCTCTACCACTACGTCGCCAACAAGGACGAGCTGGTGACGCTGATGGTCGACGCGGTGATGGGAGAGATCCTCGTCGCTGAGGACGAGATGCCGGCCGGCTGGCGCCCGGCGATCGCGGCGATCGCGACCAGCAGCCGCGAGGCGCTGCGGCGCCATCGCTGGATGCTGGACCGGCTCGGCGACGGCCGCCCCGGTCCCAACGGGATGCGCCACTTCGAGCAATCGCTGGAGGCGATGTCGAGTGCCGGCATCTCCTCGCGGGCAATGTTCGAGGCGATCGTGCTCGTCGACGAGTACGTCTTCGGCTTCGCGATCCGCGAGGCGCAGGAGTCGGCCGAGCACGATCGCGGCTGGGCGCCGGGCGTGCGCGAGTTCTTCCAGCGCGAACTCGACAGCGGCGGCTTCCCCCGGGTCAGGGAGCTGCTCGGGGACGACGCCGACGCGGCGGTCAACCGGGTCGCCGACGTTTTCTTCGAGGCGGGCCGCTTCGAGCGCGGCCTTAAGCGGCTGCTCGACGGCATCGAAGCCGGGCTGAAGCCGGCGGGCTAGCTGGCGACGCCGGCGCGGCTGCGCTGGCGCGCGGCCTTCTGGCGCGCCGTTTTCTCCAGCACCAGCTTGCGCAGGCGGACCGACTCGGGCGTCACTTCGACGCACTCGTCGTCGCGCACGAACTCCAGCGAGTTCTCCAGCGAGAGGCGGGTCGCGGGGGTGAGGCGGACCAGCAGGTCGGCGCTGGCGGCGCGGACGTTGGTCTGATGCTTTTCCTTGACCGCGTTGACGTCGAGGTCCTCCGAGCGGGCGTTCTCGCCGACGATCATGCCCTCGTAGACCTCCTCGCCGGGGCCGATGAAGAGGGTGCCGCGATCCTGCAGGCTGAAGAGGGCGAAGCTGGCGGTCTTGCCTTGGCGGTCGGCGACGAGAGCGCCGGTCGGGCGCGTGCGCAGCTCGCCGGCCCAGGGCTCCCAGCGGTCGAAGACGTGGTGGAGGATGCCGGTGCCGCGGGTCTCGGTGAGGAACTCGGTGCGGAACCCGATCAGGCCGCGAGCGGGGACCAGGTACTCCATCCGCACCCACCCGGTCGAGTGGTTGACCATCTGCTCCATCCGGCCCTTGCGCCCGGCCAGCAGCTGCGTGACGGAGCCGACGTGCTCCTCGGGGACGTCGATCGCCAGCCGCTCGACCGGCTCGTGGACCTTGCCGTCGACTTCGCGGGTGAGGACGCGGGGTTGTCCCGCGGTCATCTCGAAGCCTTCGCGGCGCATCAGCTCCAGCAGCACGACCAGCTGCAGCTCGCCGCGGCCCTGGACCTCCCAGGCGTCGGGGCGCTCGGTGTCGAGGACGCGGATCGAGACATTGCCGATCAGCTCGGCGTCGAGCCTGTCGCGGACCTGGCGGGCGGTCAGCTTGGTCCCCTCTTTGCCGGCCAGCGGCGAGGTGTTGATCCCGAGCACGATCGAGAGCGAGGGCTCGTCGACGGTGATCACCGGCAGCGGTCGCGGGTCCTCGGGGTCGGCCAGGGTCTCGCCGATCGTCACCTCTTCCATCCCGGCGACGGCGATCAGTTCGCCCGGGCCGGCCTCTTTGGCGGAGACGCGCTCCAGCGCCTCGGTGATGAAGAGCTCGGAGACGGTGGCGCGGGCGACGGTGCCGTCGGCCTTGCACCAGGCGATCTGCTGGCCGGCGCGGATCGTGCCGTTGCGGACCCGGCAGAGTGCCAGGCGGCCGAGGTAGGGCGAGGCGTCGAGGTTGGTGACGTGCGCCTGCAGCGGGTGGTCCTCCTCGTAGACCGGGGCGGGGATCCGCTCCAGCATCAGGTCGAGCAGGGGGGAGAGGTCGGTTCCCTCGACCCCCTCCTCGAGCGAGGCCCAGCCGTCCTTGGCGTTGGTGTAAACGATCGGGAAGTCGATCTGGTCGGAGTCGGCGTCGAGGTCGAGGAAGAGCTCGTAGACCTCCTCGACGACCTCGGCGATGCGGGCGTCGGGGCGGTCGACCTTGTTGACGACGAGGATCACCGGCAGCTTCGACTCCAGTGCCTTGCGCAGGACGAAGCGGGTCTGGGGCAGCGGCCCCTCGGAGGCGTCGACCAGGAGCAGGACGCCGTCGACCATGGTCAGGGCGCGCTCGACCTCGCCGCCGAAGTCGGCGTGGCCGGGGGTGTCGACGATGTTGAACTTGACATCCCCGCGGTTGACCGCGGTGTTCTTGGCGAGGATCGTGATCCCCTTCTCCTTCTC
>DASYJK010000203.1:0-13305 GCA_035996525.1 Solirubrobacterales bacterium | reverse complement strand
ACAACCACCGCGGTGTTCGGGGCTCAGGCGGCCTCGGAGTAACAGGCGATCTAGCGTGGGAGCAGCGCTAGTTCACGCGATAGAAGAGGCAGCGGTAGCCGAGGCTGTTTTCGCCGTTTTGCGGCCCCGTGGTCGTCTCGTCCCGAGCCAGTGGAATCTCTTTGGATCCCACGTTGATGCCGTAGACGTCGCCCGTCCAGTTGGGCCCGCTCACCTGTTCTTCCGGCTGCAGCACGTAGGCGACGAGCTCGCTGATCGACGGCAGCCTGCCGCCGGCGTCTCCGCACACGCTCGTGGCTTTGATCCAGTTGGCGGCGAGGCGGGCGTCTTCGTCCCAGCACATGCCGCCGTACAGTTCGGTTTCGACGGGACAGGTGACCTGCAGCTGTTTCGAGGTGAGGCCGTCGAGGGTGTCGGCTTCCTCCGCCGTCGCAGCGGTGTCGGCGCTGACCGCGGTCGTGGCGCTGGTGGCCGTGTCGGCCGAGAGGGCGTGTGCGGCGCTGTCGGCGCTCTTTGCCGTGTTCGCGCTGCCGGCGGTGCTGGCGCTGCCCGCGGTCGTGGCGCTCGTGGCCGTGATCGCGGTCGTCGCGCTGGACGCCGTCTGCGCGGATTGCGCGGACGGCACCGTGCCCAGCGAGGACTCGTCGATCGAGCTGCCGGTCAACGAGTTCTGCTTGACCTGCGTGCCGGTGACGGTGCCCTTCTTCAGCTTGCCGCCGCCGACGGTCCCCTTGATGATCTTGTTGCCGTTGATGGTCGTGGCCGCATAGCCGACCCCGCCCAAGGCGACGAAGACGGCGATGCTGGCCATCACGTTGGCGTAGGAGAGATGGCGGCGGAGGCGGGAGCGGAGAGGTTTCATGTCTCCCGTATCGGCGCGCCGGCGCCGGGCTTTATCGCTGGCCGACTTCGGTCAGCTCAGGCGCGGGGCCCGCGGCGCCGCGGGCCCCCGGAGCACTCGGGCGGATCGGTCATCAGACCCTGCACGACCACGCCGAGCGCGTTCATCAGCTCCTTGCGCCGAGCCGCCGGGAGGGCGTCGAGCGCCTCGGTCTATGGCGAGCGCGCGCGAAGGGGAGGGCGCGACGATCCTGCGCTCGAGCTCGTTGGCGTCGCGCACGGCCCAGCCGACGCGCTCGACCAGCTGGTCGGAGAAGTGGGCGGACTCGAGGTCGGAGCTGGAGATCCGCTCCCGGTAGACCACGGCACTGGGGTTGTCCGTCGGGGAATCGGCGACTACGAGTATCTGCGGCATCTTCGTCTTCCTTCGTCTGGTAACTGGGTGACTCAAGTTAGCAAAAGAAGATTAAGTTGACCAACATTATAAAGAATAGTTATTTCTTCGACGGCTTGGTCAGCCGTTCGGCCTGCTCGCGGACTTCGGCGCCGGCCTCGCGGGTCGCGGCGGCGGCCTCGTCGCCGATCGCCTCCAGCCCCTCGCTGGGCTTGCCGCCGACGATGTCGCGGAACGCTTCCTTGAAGCGCTCGGTGCGGCGGTCGGGGGGGAAGCGGGCCTCGGCCTTGGCCTGCTTCTTCGGCCGCCGCTCGCCGTAGCGGTAGCGGGCATAGACCGAGCTCGGCTTGCCGATCCTGCAGGTGGCGTAGATCGCGATCGGGGCGAAGAAGAACCCGATCGCCGCGTGCAGCACCCGACCCTTGAGCAGGGCGACGAGGACGAAGGCGAAGATCAGCAGGACGCTGACGATGCTGCCGATCACGGCCGCGGGCGAGCCGGACTCGATCGCGACCGGGCTGGCCCCGATCACGATCAGCAGCATCATCGAGGCGACGATCACGGTGGCGTCGATCGAGCTGCGCCCCTCGCGCGCCCAGTAGACGTCCTCGAGGTGGACCCAGAGCGCGAACTCGTCGATCGTCAGACCGACGCCGACGCCGAAGAGGAGGGCGCAGATCTCGGTGTACGGGGTGCGGCCGTCGCTGACGAAGCCGAGCGTGCCGGCGGCGATCATCGTGACGATCCCGAAGACGAGGTGGTGGACGTGGACGCCGCTGTCGCTTTCGATGTTCCCCGGCCACCAGGAGACGCTTTCGCTGCGGATGATCCGCGTGCTCATACGGATGAAGGCGAAGGAGCCGACGAAGCCGACGAGGACGAGGAAGACCGCCTGCTCGTGGTGGTCTTCGAGGTTGTTCCAGAAATTGGAGAAGATCGAGGCGGTCGTCATTGCAGCGAGAATCTTAAGCCTGGCCGCCGCAACGATATGATCGACCGGCTTGGGTGCCCTGGCGGCGCCGAGCGGAAGACCAAGCGCGAGGGATACATGCTCCCGTGCGGGGTGCGAGAAAACGAAGCCAGGGCAAACGGCTCCGCGGCGGAAAGCGGGCGCAACAACCTTGCGTACCCCTCGCTCCCTCCAACTCCCAGAGGAGCCGTCTTGAATCAGGTCGAGGTGTCCGAGGACGGTGCCCTCAAGGGTGCCCTCGTCTCCCAGCTCTCGCGTGAGATCGTCCAGCTCCACGTCCGCTTCTACGGCCGCGGCCCGACCAAGGCCCGCAGCTACCTGCAGTCCGACTACGCGGTCTGCATCCTCGAGGAGATCTTCACCACTGCCGAGCGGACCCTGATCGACGCCGGCTCCGGCGAGCACGTCCACGAAACCCGCCGCAAGTTCCAAGACGCGGTCAGGAGTGAGTTCATCGCCATCGTCGAGCGGGTGACCGGGCGCCGGGTGCGCAGCTTCCTCAGCCAGGTGGACATCACCTCGAACATGTCGGTGGACTTCTTCGTCTTCGCCGAGCCGGAGGGTTCCGCCTAGCCGTTGGGATTCCGCTTCGCTGCTACCTTTGAGCGGCACGGGAGGGCTCGCCGCAACTCACCCCTCTCGACGCACTCCATACAAGAGGGGCGGAGAAGGGTCACGCAGTGACCGCTGGGCAGCCCCAGGGGCAGGAGTTGGCCGCCGTGTCGGACGGCCTCATGCATCTCCACATGCGCTTCTACGGTCGTGGGCCGACCCGGGCCAAGAGTCACCTCGTCGACGACCTCGTCGTCTGCGTGCTCTGGAACGGCTTCACCACGGTCGAGGAGACGCTGATCGCCCGCGGCGAGGTGGCCTCGGTCGAAGCGCTGCGGCGCAGCTTCCAGGGAGCGATGGAGTCACAGTTCACCGACGTGATCGAGACCGCCACGGGGCGTGTCGTCCGCGCCTACCTGAGTCAGGTCCACGTCGATCCCAACTTCGCCGTCGAGCTCTTCCTGCTCAACCCCGAGGTGACGGAGTCAGCGAGTGTCTGAGTTCAAGACGGTGTCGCCGCCGTGCCCGTCGGCCGTCGGCAGTCGCTCCGCGACCCCGGTCAGATCGAGGACCCGCGTCACCGCCGCGGCCTGGCTGTGGACGAAACGCAGACGGGTGCGGTTGCCGTCGTCCTTGATCGCGGCGACGAGCAGGGCGATGCCGGTGGAGTCGATGAAGGTCAGCCCACCCATGTCGACGACGACGTCTCCCGTCTCGTCCCCGAGCTTCTTTCGCAGCGCTTCTTCGAGCACCCCGGCATTGGCGAGGTCGAGCTCACCGTGCAGCTCGATGATCCCGCTCTCCCCGGCCCGGGAGATCACCAGCTTGAGGAGCCCGGCGTGAACGATATGTGGCTCGGACAGCGACACCCGCGACCTCCATCGACGTCTTCATCTCGTCTGGAGGTCCCGCCGGGTCGCGCCAGGCGCGCCCGCGGTCTCAGCTTGCGTGATGCGTGCCCGGCGACTCCAGCTGAGGCGGCGCCGGACCAGCGTCGCGATACTAACCTGAACCCGTGCCCTAGGCGGGGATCCGCGGCGCCGTGAATGCCGGGCTGACGATCTCCCTTCCGGCGCGGGCCGAGAACGTGGCGGTGGTGCGCCACGCGCTGGCCGGCCTTGGCGCCGGCGTCGGGATCGGAGAGGTCGCCATCGCCGACCTCGAGACGGTGGTCACCGAGGCCTGCATGAACGTCGTCGCCCACGCCTACCCGGCCGACCGGCCGGGCCCGCTGGAAGTCGAGGCGACTGCCGCGGCGGATGGCATCACCGTCGTCGTTCGCGACTTCGGCACCGGCATTCGCCCTCGCCGGCGCTCCGAGCGCCCCAGCCTGCGACTCGGGCTGACGATGATCGCCGCCCTCAGCAGCAGCTTCGAGGTCAAGAACAGGCCTGGCCACGGCACCGAGGTGACGATGCGCCTGGTGGCGGAGCCGGAGAGCGGGGAGGCGGACTCCGGCCGGCCCGTCCCGGCGACACCGTCCGCGACCGAGATCCGGGTCGGCCGCCCCGATCTGGTCGGCCCGGTGCTCGGCCGCGCCGTCGGCGTCGTCGTTGGCCGTCGTCAGGTCGGGGTCGATCGCCTCTCGGACGCCCGGCTCCTCAGCGACGCGATCTCCGCCGGGGCGCCCCAGGCTTTCCCGGACGGGCCGATCGTCGTCAGCATCGACGAGCACGACGACCGGGTCGAACTGCGAATCGGTCCGATGGTGAGCGGCGGCGCCGAGCGGCTGCGTGAGCACCTCCGACTTCCCGGCGGAGGCGACTCACTGGCGACGCTTGCCGACGCGCTGGACGTCGAGCGCGGCGACGAGGGCGAGTTCCTCGTCCTCGGCATCAGCGCCCCGCCCGCGAGCTAGCCTCCAGGCGACAACTAACGGAGGGAGGGCCGATGCTTTCGTGGCTGGCCGGAAGGATGATCGCGCGCAACATGAAGGCGGTGAGGGCCGGGGATCCGGGCCCGACCCTGGCGATGGACGCCGACGACATCAAGTTCACCTTCCCGGGAGAGAGCTCGTTCGCGCCGGGGGCGAGCAGCAAAAAGGAGCTGGAGCAGTGGCTCGACCGCTTCGTCAGCCTCGGGCTCCAGATCTACCCGGACGAGGTGATCCTCAAGGGCTTCCCCTGGCGCCAGACGATCTGCGTTCGCGGCTACATCCACCTCGACGATCCCGAGGACGGGCGGGTCTACGCCAACCGCTACGTGATCTGGGGCCACATCTCCTGGGGGAAGCTGCGCGAGTACGAGGTCTACGAGGACACCGAAGAGAGCCGCCGGCTCGACGGGTACCTGGCGAGCAAGGGCCGGGGGTAGAGAGCTCGTGGCGAAGAAGGCCGACCCGGGGTCGAAGGCGGTGCGGGCGACCGTGCGCGGCCGGGTGCAGGCGGTCGGCTTCCGTGACGCGTCGCTGAGCCGGGCGCGTGAGCTGGGTCTGCTGGGCTGGGTGCGCAACGGCGAGGAGGACGAGGTGCTCGTGCACGCGGAGGGCCCCGAGGCGGCGGTCGACCAGCTGCTGGCCTTCCTCGCCGAGGGGCCGCCCGTGGCCGAGGTGAGCGAGGTCGCGGTCGAGAGCGCCAAGGTCGAGGGCCACGAGCAGTTCGCCGTCCGCGGCGTGGTCGCCGGCGCCTTCGTCGTCCAGGAGCACGCCGCCACCGCCCACCACTTCGACCTGCGCCTCGAGGTCGACGGCGCGATGCGCTCCTGGGCGGTCCCGAAGGGGCCGTCGCTGGACCCGGCCGTGAAGCGCTTCGCCGTCCAGGTCCCCGACCACGACCTCTCCCACAACAGCTTCGAGGGCGCCCTCGGCGGCGGCCACGTGATCGTCTGGGACCGCGGCGGCTACGAGCAGGGCGGTCGGGTCGCCTGGCCCGAGGCGCTGGAGCGCGGCCACGCCGTCTTCGTCCTCCGCGGCGAGAAGCTCAGCGGCGGCTTCGCCCTGCAGCGCACCCGCGGCGGCGAGAAGCCGCAGTGGCTGCTGATCAAGCGCAAGGACGAGCGGGCGCGCCCGGGCTCGGACGTGGTCGCCGAGCAGCCGCGGTCGGTGCTGAGCGGGAAGACGCTCGAAGAGCTGTCCGCGGCCGGCTAGCGTGGATACCGTTCGCCGATGGCCGCCAAGCTGATCTACTCGACGATCGCCTCGCTCGACGGCTACGTCGCCGACGCCGACGGCAACTTCGACTGGGCGGCTCCCGACGAGGAGGTCCACGCCTTCGTCAACGACCTCGAGCGCTCGGCCGGCACCTACCTCTACGGGCGCCGCATGTACGAGACGATGGCGGTCTGGGAGACGATGGACGCGCAGCCGGATCTGTCGCCGGCGACGGTCGACTACGCGCGTATCTGGCGAGCGGCCGAGAAGATCGTCTACTCGACCACGCTGGAGACGGTGTCCAGCGAGCGGACCCGGATCGAGCCCGCTTTCGACCCCGAGGGGGTACGGCGGCTGAAGGCGACGGCGGAGCGCGATGTCACCGTCGGTGGGCCGGGGCTGGCCGCCGCCGCGATCGCGGCCGGGCTCGTCGACGAGCTGCAGCTGCTGATTGTGCCCGCTGTGGTCGGCGGTGGTACCCGCGGCCTTCCCGAAGGCGTTCGCCTCGACCTCGAGCTGATCGAGCAGCGGCGCTTCGACAGCGGGGCGGTCTTTCTTCGCTACCGGAGCCAGGCATGAGCCCCGCTCTCGACCAACTGACGGTCGCGGACCCACCGGGCGCCTGGGCGGCGCTCGGCTTTGCGGTCGACGGCGACACCTGTGTCGTCGGCGGGGTGCGGATCCGCCTGGCCGGTCCGGACGCGGGCCGCGGGGTGGTCGAATGGTCGCTGCGTGGGGTCGACAGCACCGAGCTCGACGGTCTGCCGACCGAGCGGTCGGATCGGCAGCCACCGGAGGGGTCTCCGGCGCATCCAAACGGCATCACGGCACTCGACCATGTCGTCGCGATCGCCCCCGAGCTCGACCGGACCGTCGCCGTGCTCGAGGGCGCCGGGCTGGATCTGCGGCGTATCCGCGAGGAGCCGACCCCCGCCGGGGCGCCGCGCCAGGCGTTCTTCCGCCTTGGCGCGACGATCCTCGAGGTCGTGCAGGAGCCGGCGGAGGTGAGCGAGCGCGCCGGCGGCGGCGACCGTCCCGCCTTCTTCTGGGGCCTCGCCGTCGTCGCCCCGGATCTCGACGCCACCGTCGCCGATCTCGGCGACCGCGTCAGCGAGATCCGCGCCGCTGTCCAGCCCGGCCGCCGCATCGCCACCCTGCGCCGCTCCGCCGGACTCTCGGTCCCGGTCGCGCTGATCACGCCGCGGCAGCCTTCGAGCTGAGGTGTGGACGTTTTTCGTCTCTTTCGACAGTCCGGGCGCTATAGCGTTTCTGCCGCTGAACTATCAGGAGATCTTCGCCTATAAGGCGATTCCGAGCGGGGAGGAACTTTGAGTCTGAAGCTGGCCTCGATGGCTGTCGTAGGGGTCCTCCTAGTAGTAGCGCTCGGCGCCTTGGCCGGGTGTGGTGGCTCCGGCTCGAACGACTCCGCCGCGCAGCTCGAGGCGGCGAAGCGCGAAGGCGAAGACCTGGCGCGCGAAAGAGCTCGGATCGATCGCTTGGAGCAAAAAGTTCGCCATCTTCAGGGTCAGACTCACTCCGGCGGCGACTCCACTGTGGTGGTCGAACACGACGCGCCCGTGGAGGACGATCCGTCTCAGACGGGAGGCTCGGTGGTGCTGCGCAGTTTTCACGTGCCAAGCGGCAACGTTGCCTGCGAGATCCTTTCCGATGGCGCCCTCTGCTCGGTGGACTCGATCGCCGAGACTTTCTCCTTCAGCGAAGGCGGGGAAGGATCGGTCAATTCCGGGGTGGCCCTGCCCCCTGACTCCGGCGAACCGGTCGGCTACGGAGAGTCGATTGCCGCTGGCCCGGTGATCTGCACGATCCCACCATCCGACAGCCCCCATGGCGTCGTCTGCGCCGACAGCGACAGCGGCCACGGCTTCGAGGCGAGCCGAGTGCTCGCGCGTCAGCGGACCTACTGAGTAAGTCCCCAAGTCGGGGAGTGCGCAGCGTACGATCCGGCGATGCTGATCGACGGCACCCCGCTCGAGCATCCGGCGCCGCCGCTGGACGACCTGCTGCGGACTGGGCTGGAAGCGGAGCCGGACGCGGTGGCGCTGGTCTCAGCCGAGCGCTCGATTACCTGGCGCCAGCTGGAGGCGGAGACGGCGCGGCTGGCCGGTGGTTACCGCGAGCTGGGATTGGTGCCGGGAGATCGGCTGGCCTCGCTGATGCCAAACCGGATCGACCTCGTCGTCCACTACCTGGCGTGCTTCCGGGCCGGCCTGATCGCGACGCCGCTCAACTACCGCTATACGCACCGCGAGATCGACCACGCGCTGGAGGTCAGCGGCGCGCGGGCGCTGCTGGCGCACGCCGAGCGGGCCGAGGACGTGGCGGCGAGCGAGCTCACGGGCGGGCTGGCGCTGGGGACGATCGCCTATGGCGCTGCCGAGTTGGACGGAGCGCCCGCCGGCGAGTGGGGGCAGAGCTTCGAGTCGCTGCTCGGTGCCGAGCCGCTGCCGCCGGCGACGGAGCCGGCCGATCCCAGCGATCCCGCCGTGATCTTCTTCACCTCCGGCAGCACCGGCCCGGCCAAGGGCGTCACCCACACCCGCGAGTCGCTGCGCTGGATGATCGCCAGCGCCGCCTCCGCCTTCGAGCTTGAGCCCGGCGACGCCTTCCTGCCTGGCTCCTCGATGTCGCACATCGGCTCCTTCCTCTGGGCGCTGAGCACGCTCGCCGTCGGCGGCCGTGTGGTCGTCGCCCGCACCACCGACAGCTACGAGCTGCTGCCGCTGCTGCGCGAGCATCAGCCGAGCGTGATGGCGATGATCCCGGCGGCGCTCTCGGCACTGGTTCGCGACCACGACCTGCGCCCGGGCGACCTCGCCTGCCTGCGGATCTGCCGCTCCGGGTCCGACAAGGTCTCGACCGAGCTGCTGACCGAGTTCGCCGCCGCGGCCGGGTTCCCGATCGTCGAGGGCTACGGGATGACCGAGGTCGGCCTGGCGACGCTGAACCCGCCGTCGGGGGTCGTCAAGCAGGGCTCGATCGGTCCACCGATCGGCGGCTTCACGATCGCGATCCGCGACGAGCAGGGGGAGCCGGTGATCGGTCAGGCCGTCGGCCGGATCTGGATCCGCACCCGCAGCCAGATGTCCGGTTACTGGGAGGCGCCGGAGGCGACCGCGGAGGTCGTGCTCGACGGCTGGCTCGACTCCGGCGACCTCGCCCGCGCCGACGAGGACGGCTACCTCTGGTTCTTCGGTCGCAAGAAGCAGGTGATCGTCCACGACGGCTCCAACATCAGCCCGCTGGAGATCGAGGGGACACTGGTCGAGCACCCCGCGATCGCGCTCGCCGGCGTCGTCGGCATCCACGACACCGTCCACGGCGAGAACGTGCGCGCCTATGTCACCCTGCGCGAGGGCGCCGAGCGGCCGACCAGCGCCGATCTGATCGTCTTCTGCCGCGAGCGCGTCGGCTACAAGGCCCCGGAGGAGGTCCTCTTCCTCGCGGAGATGCCGCTCAACCCGACCGGCAAGATCGACCGGGTCGGGCTGAAGCGGATGGCCGAGGATCATCTGCACCCGCACGGGCTCGAGTGATGCCCGGCTTCACGGTGGCGAACCTGAAGGAGGTCGAGGCCTCGACCTCCGCGCCGTCCGGACTCGAGGCCCGGGTCGCGCGTTCCGCGCTCGGCTCCGAGCACCTCGGCGTCAGCTACTTCCACTACGGCCCCGGCGTCCGCACCCCGTTCGGTCACAGTCACGGTGAGCAGGAGGAGGCCTACGTCGTCATCGCCGGGGCCGGCCGCGCCAAGCTGGACGACCAGATCGTCGAGCTGCGCCGGTGGGACGTGTTGCGAATCGCCCCCGGCGTGATGCGGGCGGTCGAAGGCGGCCCGGAGGGCCTGGAGCTGATCGCGATCGGCTCCGACCAGAACGAGGACGAAGAGGTACGGGCCGATGAAGGGTTCTGGATCGACTGAGGCTTGCCCCGGGGGGTCTCTCAGGTACCGACGAGCTGTTCCGCCGGAGCGATCACCGCGGCGGCAGCTTCGAGTGCCTTATCTCGGTCCAAGGAGATAGCCGGGTCGTCGTCGTAGCGGAAGAGAACGCCCCAAGGGGTTAACCAGTCCGAGGTCGGTTGCAACGAGAACATTGGCGGCGCTCAGGTCCGCCTGCGCCTTTCTCAGCAGGAGTTGCGCAACCTCGCGATGCTCAAGCGTCGACAAGGACGCGACCCTCGCGCAGTGCCCGCTCGATCATGGTGCCCGGAACGGCTGAGCGACGCCGGGCCAAAGCCGCGTCAATGACGACGATGTCGGCCGGAATGTTCAGACCTCTCAGGGTTCGACGCAGTCTCACCGACTCGCCGGCTGGGTCGCCAACCTCGGGCTCGATCACCAAGAGGTCCAGGTCGCTCCGCTCATCGGCTTCTTCCCGAGCGTGCGATCCAAACAGGATCACCCGCGCCGCGGGTGCCGCCGCGGAGATACGTCGACCCGCTTCGACGATGTCAGCCTCATTGACCATCGGCAAGAAGGTACCGGGGGGCGCCGATGTGCGGGAGCATCTCGCTGCGCGCCCGGAGAGCGCTGCTTAGGATGGGTACATGGACGACGCCGTCAGCCGCTACTGCGCCGCCACCGAAGCGGGGGACGTCGACGCGTTCATGGCGACGATGGCGCCCGACGTCGAGGTCGTCTCGCCGATCTCCGGCCGCATGGTCTTCCGCGGTCAGGACGACGTCCGCTTCCTGCTCAGCGCCGTCTACGGCACCCTGGGCGAGCTGAACTGGACCAAGATCGTCGGTGACGGCGAGAACCGGGTCGCGGTGGGGGAGACCCGGATCGCGGGGATCGGGATGACCGACGCGATGGTCTTCGAGCTGGACTCCGAGGGGCGGATCCGCCGGATCGGCCCGCACCTGCGGCCGTGGCTGGCGCTGAGCGTCTTCGCCCTCCTGCTGGGGCCGAAGGTCGCCCGCCGTCCGGGTGTGGTCCGGCGGGCGCTGGCCGCCGGCCACTGACCCCCATCGCCCTCTACTCGGGCTTGCCCCAGCGGCTGTCGCCGTGGTCGCGGTCGCGGCCATCCTCGACCGCCGCCCCGTCGGCATAGCCGGCCTGGTCGAGCATCCGTCGCAGGTCGACGACCATCTGCTCGTCGACGTCCTTGCCCCGCGGCGGGTGCAGCACCTCGGTCTCCCGGCCCAGCGTGACCTTGAGCTTGCCGTTGTGCTCCTCGGTCACCTCACCGATCGCTTCGAGCAGGGAGAGGACCTGGCGCCACTCGACGTTGCCGCTCGCCGGGTGGTCGAGGATCTTCTCGATCGTCCCCCGGTGGTGGTTGCTGAGGGTCATGCTCAGCCGCCCTGGGCGCCGTATTTGATTGTCTTGCCGGGCTTGCTGCAGATCGTCGGGATGTAACCGAGCGGGACCTTGAATTCGCCGTTCTTGCACTTGTATTTCTGCGGGTAGCCGGTCGAGCTGATCTTTTCCTGGTTGTAGGAATCGTGGAGGAATTCGTAGGCGCTGGCGCACGAGGTGCCCTTGACCGAGATCGCCTTGACGACCGTCGTGTAGGGCCGGGTGCCGCCGCTGCCGTCTTCGATCTGGAACTTGACCGGCTTGTTGGCGCAGGTGGTGAAGTTGCCCGAGGCCTGCGCCCCCGGCGTCAGCGCCGCGACCAGGGCGATCAGCGCCACCGCGCTCGCGAGGATGCCGATCCCATAACGCTTTCGCGATTCCATTCAAGCCTCTCCGGTCGTCGGCGCCCCGGTGGCGCCGATTTCGCGGCTGAGGTTACTTTGCGGGCGGGCTGGTTCTCATCTCCGTCTCCGGCGGCAAGAAAACGGAGTGGATAGGGTCAGTTCATGTGAGGGGAGGGGGAGAGTGCGCCGCGGTCGGCCCGCCAGCTGCTGGTCGCGACGTTCGCGCTGTACCGGCGCTACCCGCTGCTCTTTTTCGTCCTTGCCGCCGCGGTGGTTGTCCCGTACCAGCTGATCGTGCTGGCGCTGACCGGCGCCGGCCCGCTGGCGCAGAGCTCTCTGAGCCTCGGGGTCGGATCCCTGCTGACGCTGATCGAGATGGCTCTCGTCACTCCCTTGATCTCGGCGCTGCACGTACACGCGGTCGCGGAGGTTCGGAACGGGCGGGTCCCTCGGCTGGCTTCCGTCGCCAGGGAGGGGCTGAGGGTGCTGCCGGTGGTCGCGGCGGCATCGATTGCGTCCGCGCTGGGGATCGGTATCGGCTTCCTGCTGCTGATCGTTCCGGGGGTCATCCTGTTCTTCCGCTGGGTAGTCGTCGCCCAGGCGACGCACCGATGGCTCGTCCGCGGTTCGCTATCCACGCATTCCGTGGGAAAGGAACCGCGGAACGGGGCCTCGGGGTTGAGCGGACTTCCGCGGTTCCGTACCCACCCATTTGGTGGAAAAGGAACCGCGAAACTTCGAGGGGGTTGTTCGCGCTTGCGGCAGGCTCGCCGGGGGCCGACGCGGGCGCCCCGCTAGCCTCGTCCCGATGAGCAATCGCGCCCCCGCCGTCCGCGGCGCCACTGTCGCCGTCCTCTCCTTCCGCATCGCTTATGGCGCCGCGTTGATCGTCGCGCCGGCGAAGGTGGCCGGCAACCGCTGGCTCGGGGCCGGGGCGCGCGAGGCGGCGGCGCAGGTCTCGCTGCGGGGCCTGGGGGCGCGCGAGGTCGGGCTGCACGGGCTGGCGCTGGCCGCGTTCCTGCGTGGGGCGCCGGTGCGGCCGCTGCTCGCGGCCAGTGTCGCCGGGGACCTCACCGACATCGGCTCGACGGTGCTCGCCAGCGACGGTTTGCCCGAGGGCAGCGCCGCCGCGACGGCCGCGGTGGCCGGTGGCTCGGCCGTTCTGACCGCCGTGCTCGCGGTGCTCTCCGACGGCTGAGAACGGCCGGAAGTCCAGTCCGGGCGGTTCGCCTACAGGGATCGGCCGCGCGCGTCGAATAGGCAGAGATGCCTAACCGACTTGCGGTACCACGCGTCCTGTCCACCCGCCTCGCGCTCGCCCTCACCGCCATCGCGGTCGCGGCGCTGGTCCTGCCGGCGATCTCGGCGGCGACGCCGAAGCCCGCCGTGCTGACGCTGAAGACCGTCAAGGTGGGGGCGCCCGGGAATCCTTCGGTCGCGATCGAACCCTTCGAAGACGCCCTCTATCGCTCCTGCTCGGAAGTGGCGAGCTCGGAAAAAGAATGCCTGACGGTGGGCGGGGTCAAGTACGTCTACGGGATCGGCCAGCTTGAGATCACGGTCAAGCAGTGGGTCGACTTCCTCAACACGGTCGACCCCAGCGGGACCGACCCCCGTCACCTCTGGGCCGAAAGCGAGAGCTCCACGGCCTGGCCCAAATACGGCCAGATCGACTTCGCCGCCAGCGTCGGCAAGGGCCGCCACTACGCGGTCGCCTCGCCGGAATGGGCCGACAAGCCCTACGGCTTCGCCAACTTCCTCCGCGCCGCCCGCTTCATCAACTCGCTCTACAACGGCAAG
>DASYJK010000202.1:0-9088 GCA_035996525.1 Solirubrobacterales bacterium | reverse complement strand
ACCACTTGGGGCCGTACTCCGGGAGGTACTCCTCCTCCATCTACTTCTTCTTGGCTTTCTTGTTGAAGGCGGGGACGCCGCCGGCCTTCGCGATCACTTCACCGGCAACCGGGTCGCGACGCGCCCAGTCGATGAATTTGGCCAGGGCCGGGTTGTTAACTCCCGTCGGCAGAACCAGGAAGAGGTAGCGCGAGAGCGGGTACTTGAGTGGCTCCACGCTGATCTTCTTGGCTTCGCAGGGGACGCCGTTGACCTTCAGCGCCTTCTGACCTTTGCCCTGCCAGGCGAGGCCGTCGTAGCCGATCGCGTTGGGGTCCTGCTTGACCGCGTTGACGACGAGGCCGTCTGCGGTCAGGGCGTTGACGTTAGATGAGGGCAGTTCGTTGTTGAGAACCGCCTGGAGGAAGAAGTTGTAGGTCCCTCCATTGGTATCGCGACCGACTGGGTCGATCGTCGTTTCGAGTCCCGAGCCGGGAACCTGGCCCCAGCTGGTCAGCAGCCCCCGGTAGATGTCGTGGGTCTGCTGGATGCTGATGTCGGTGAGCTTGTTCTTCGGATTGACATCGATGCAGAGCCCGTCGAGGAACATCTTGATGTAGGTCGTCCCGGCGTCGCTGGGCAGCGGCGTGCGGGCCTGTCCGGCGAACTGGCTGGTGCCGTTCTGAACGTCCTTGACGCCGGCGTTTCCTCCGTTGGCGGTGTAGACGAAGTGGACCTTGTGATTGACCGTCTTCGTATACGTCTTGAAGAGGGCTTCCAGAACTGGCTGCGCGGCGACCGAGCCGGACCCGATCAGCTGCACGGCGCCGGCAGAAGCCGGCACGGCAAGCGCCACCAGGGCGATTACCGATATGGCAAGGGACTTGATTCTCATCTCGATTGTGCTTCCTTTCCTGCCGGGTTGCGAAGTTTCTTGATTGCCTTACTCGACATGACCCTACCAGCTTCTGTACTTTATTGACCTCTTTACTAAGAAAGGCTCACCCGGCGGCCCTGGAGGCCACTTCCGGCGGCCCTGGATACGGAGGTTCAATTGCTCAGAAGAAGACTCCCCACGCCCCGCGCTATCACCGCGGTAGCGCTGGCAGCTGTGCTGGCCGCAGCGATCGCGGTGACGCCGTCGTTCGCGGGATCGTCACTCACCGGCTCCTTCATCACGAAGAAAGCGGCAGGTCAGATCTACGTCACCAACAAGAAAGCCTCGACGCTCTACCTGAAGAAAAAGGCCGCCAGCAACACGTTCGTGCAGAAGGCCAGCGCGCCCCTGGTGCCGGTGGTCGGGATCGCGGCGGGAACGGCTGTCTTCGGCCCCACAGGGGCAACGACGGCCGGGTACATCCCGACCGCCTTCACCTCGTTCGGCACGCCCGGCATCGGCTCGGCGGTGATCACGTTCTCGGGTAACGCTACGTGCACGGCAGCGAAACCGACCGCCGAACTCGCCTGCCCGATCCAGATCCTGGTCGACGGCCAGACCACCGGCAAAGTCAACTTCGCCCCGGCGACCGCGGCGACTCCGACGCCGGCCCCGCTGGTCTACACCGCGATGCAGACCACGGTCCTGCAGAAGGGTGGCCACACCGTCGCGATCCAGTACGCGGGAGCGAAAAACGTCACCTTCACGCTGAAGAACTGGAACCTGGCCGTGCAGGCCTACCCGCAGCGCCCGGAAGCAGTGCCGACGGAAACCACCACCGGCAAATAGCTCAACGGTCCGACCCGACCGCGCCGCGGCGCGGTCGGGTCTCGAGGACCTAGTGCCCGCGGAGCTGGAAACGACCGGGGCGCTGCAGGGGCTCGCCGAGGATCAGGCGAGCCCGGTAGTGGAGAGCTTCGAACGTCTGGGTGTCGAGCTCGTCGACGCTGTGCTCGCGCCCGGGCTGCGTAGCGCTGGCTTCGACCGGCCCTCCTCCTGAGGGTCCTTGACGAAGAACGCCATTCAGCCTGCCGCGCGAGACGAACGTTGTGTGGGGGGGTGGGCCGCTCACTGGATCTCCTTTCCTGGGTTTATTGACCATCTAAGTCAACATTAGCATTTCGTGTGCGAAAGGGCGATTTGGGTAGGACGAATGGATGACAGAGCTCGTCCTCGGCCCTCTGCTCCGCTACGTCTCCGAGACCGAGGCAACGGTCTGGGTCGAGACCAGCGAGCCATGCGAGGTCGGCATCCTCGGTCAGCTCGAGCCGACCTTCTCGGTCGCGGGACACCACTACGCGCTGGTGCGGATCGAGGGTCTCGAGCCAGGGGGCTTCTACGAGTACGAGGTCGCTCTTGACGGAGAGCGCTGCTGGCCGGCTCCTGACCACGACCTGCCGCCGAGCGCGATCCGCACCCTCTCCCCCGGCAAGGCGCTGGACATCTGCTTCGGCTCCTGCCGGGTGGCGGTCCCGCATGAGGCGCCCTACACCCAAACCAAGGACGAAGATCCCGAGGGCCGCGAGTTCGACGCGCTGCACGTGCTCGCCACCCAGATGGCCCGGCAGGACCGCAGCGAGTGGCCGGAGCTGCTCTTCCTGATCGGTGACCAGATCTACGTCGACGAGGGCTCGCCGCGGACCCGGGAGAAGATTCGCGCCCGCCGCGACGTCAGCGAGCCGCCCGGCGAGGAGGTGGTCGACTTCGAGGAGTACAGCTGGCTCTACGAGGAGAGCTGGAGCGACCCGATGATCCGCTGGCTCTTCTCGACCGTCTCGATCTCGATGGCCTGGGACGACCACGATATGAGCGACGACTGGAACATCTCGCGCTCCTGGCACGAGGAGATGGACCGCAAGCATTGGTGGCACGAGCGCGCCGTCGACGGCATCGCCAGCTATTGGATCTACCAGCACCTCGGCAACCTCTCGCCACGCGAGCTCGACGAGAGCGAGCTCTACGCCAAGGTGAGGGAGAGCGCCGATGCGACCGCCGTCCTGCGCGGCTGGGCCAAGAAAATCGACACCACCGCGGCGGGCACGCGCTGGAGCTTCTGCCGCGACATCGACGGCGTCAGGGCGATCTTCATGGACTCACGCGCCGCTCGGGTGCTGACTGAGGAGCGCCGCTCGATGTTCGACGACAAGGTCTGGGATTGGATCGTCGACCACGCCAGCGGTGACTTCGACCACCTCATCCTCGCCACCACCGTTCCCTATCTCCTCTCCCCCGGCTTCCACTACCTCGAGGCTTGGAACGAGCAGCTCTGCGATGGCGCTTGGGGCGGCCTGATCGGCCGCGGCAGCGAGCAGCTGCGCCGCGCCGTCGACTTCGACCACTGGGCCGCCTTCCAGCTCTCCTTCCAGCGGCTGCGCGAGCTGCTCGAAGAGGTCGGCTCGGGCCGCCGCGGCAAAGCGCCGGCCTCGATAGTCCTGCTCTCCGGCGACGTCCACCATGCCTACCTCGCCGAGGTCGCTTTCAAGCCTGGCGCGGGCGTGCGGAGCGCCGTCTACCAGGCGGTCTGCTCGCCCTACCGCAACCCGCTCGAGGCGCGCGAGCGCAAGGTCGTCGAGGCGGGCTTCTCCCCCGCCTTCACCAAAGTGACTCGCGGGCTCGCCCACCTCGCGGGCGCGCCTGACCCGGGCATCCGCTGGCGAACGCTCGAGGGCCCATACTTCGACAATCAGGTAGGAACGCTGCATCTCGACGGTCGCGCCGCGACGGCGCGACTCGACAAGACGGTCGCCGGGGAGGAAGATGAGCGAAAGCTCGAGAAGACGTTCGAGCGTCGTCTGGCTTGAAGGCGAATTGGGGCGGGGCGCCACCCGGCAAAGCGCACCCCGCCCCTCGCCTCTTCAGACGGCTGCAGATACCTCTGCGTCACCGCCGTCCTGATTGCCACGGGGAGTCGAGGCCCTGTGGCCGTCGGACGATGGGACATCACCGTTGAAGCTCTTGACTTGGCCGGGCCGGAGGTAGACGATCTGCCCCTCGCGCAGCTCCAGCTTCTGCAGTTCGGCGCGGGTCAGCTGGGCCCAGACCTCGGTGCCGTCGCCGAGCACGAACTCGACCCGGATCTCGAAGCCGAGGGCGACGATCCGCTGCACCATCGCCTCCTCGGCGCCCTCGTCGCGATCGAGCGCGACGGACATGTCGTGCGGGCGCACGTAGCTCTCGCCGAGCCGGTTGACCTCGCCGACGAAGCTCATCACGAACTCGGTCGCCGGCTGCTCGTAGAGCTCGTTGGCGGTGCCCGACTGTTCGACCCGGCCCTCGTTCATCACGACGAGCTGGCCGGCGACGTCCATCGCCTCCTCCTGGTCGTGGGTGACGAAGATCGTCGTCACGTGCATCTCCTCGTGGAGGCGGCGCAGCCAGGTGCGCAGGTCCTTGCGCACCTTGGCGTCGAGCGCGCCAAAGGGCTCGTCGAGCAGCAGCACCTGCGGCTCCACCGCCAGCGCCCGGGCCAGCGCCATGCGCTGCCGCTGGCCACCGGAGAGCTGCGACGGATAGCGATCGGCGAGCCCATCGAGCTGGACCAGGCGCAGCAGCTCGTGCACGCGATCGGAGATCTTCGCCTTGTCCCACTTGCGGATCTTCAGCCCGAAGCCGACGTTCTCGAAGACCGTCATGTGCTTGAAGGCGGCGTAGTGCTGGAAGACGAAGCCGACTTCGCGCTTCTGCGTCGGCTTTTTGGAGACGTCTTCGTCGTCGATCATCACCCGGCCGCCGTCGAGCGTCTCGAGCCCGGCGATCGCGCGCAGCAGGGTTGACTTGCCGCTGCCGCTCGGCCCTAGAAGGGCGGTCAGCGAGCCGTCGGGGACATTTATCGATACATCGTTGAGGGCCTGAAAGTCACCGAAGCTCTTACTGGCTCCCTCGACTGTGATTCCCATCAGGCGTCCTCCTTTCTCTTTAGGACGTTCATTGCGAGCAGGGTTGTGAGAGCGAGCACGGCGAGCAGGACGGAAGCCCCGAAAGCCCCCGCCGTGTTGAAGTTCGCGAACTGCTTTTCGACGAAGAGGGGCAGCGTTTCCGTCTCGCCGGAGATCTGGCCGGAGACGATCGAGACCGCGCCGAACTCGCCGAGCACACGAGCCGTGGTCAGCACGACGCCGTAGGCGACGCCCCAGCGAATCGCCGGCAGGGTGACCCGCCAGAAGGTCTGCCAGGCGTTGGCGCCGAGGGTCGAGGCGGCCTGCTCCTGCTCGGTGCCGATCTCCTGTAGGACGGGCACCGTCTCACGGACCACGAACGGCAGCGAGACGAAGATGCTGGCGAGGACCATGCCGGGGACCGAGAAGAGGATTTCAATCCCGGCTTCGGAGAGGGTCGGCCCCAGCCAGCCTTTGGTGCCGTAGAGGAGGAAGAGCGAGAGCCCGATCACGATCGGCGAGATCGCGAAGGGCAAGTTGATGATCGCGTCGATCGCCCCGTTGCCCTTCCACTTGTGGCGGACCAACAGCAGCGCGCAGCCGACGCCGAAGATCGTGTTGAGCGGCACCGCGATCGCGACCATCAGCAGGCTCAGCTTCAGCGCGTGCAGGCCGTCGGGCGAGGTGATCGCGTCGATCGGCGGCGCCAGGCCGTGTTCGAAGGTCTTGTAGAAGATCATCACCAGGGGCGCGAGCAGGAGCAGGGTCAGGTAGCCGAGCCCGAGGGTGCGCAGTCCCCAGCGGCTTCGGGTTGAGCTAGCGGTCCTCATCGCCGTCTCCCTCCTTGCTGAAGTCCTCGCCGCTCATCGGCATCACGGTCAGGCCGCTGCTGCTGGCGCTGCTGCGCTCGTGGCGGCTGCCCCAACGCTGAACCCAGGTGATCACGGCCAGCATCAGCAGCGCCGCGATCAGCAGGACCACCGAGACCGCGGAGGCTCCGATGTCGTTGCCCGACTCGATCTGCTGGCGGATGAAGACCGAGGAGACCATCGTCTGCGGCAGCCCGCCGGCGAAGAGCAGCACGGAGCCGAACTCGCCGAGCGCGCGGGCGAAGGCGAGCGCGACGCCGGCCGCGAGGCCGGGAAGAAGGTTGGGGAAGATAATGCGGCGGAAGATCGTGAAGCCGCTCGCGCCCAGCGATGCCGCAGCCTCCTCCATCTCGCGGTCCATCTCGATCAAGAGCGGCTGCACCGCGCGGACGACGAAGGGCAGGGTGACGAAGAGGAGCGCGACCACGACCGCTATCCGAGTACTGCTGATGTCGATGCCGACCGGGCTGTCATTGCCGTAGAGGGCCAGCAGCGTCAGGCTGGCGACGATCGTCGGCAGCGCGAAGGGAAGGTCGATAACCGCGTTGACGGCGGACTTGCCGGGGAACTCGTCGCGGACCAGGAGCCAGGCGATGATCGTGCCGAAGACCGCGTTGATCGCGACGACGATCAGCGAGCAGACGATGGTCAGCTCGAGCGAGCGGACCGCTTGCGGCGAGGTGACCTGGGTCCAGAAGGTGCTGAACCCGTCTTCGAAGGCCTGGCTGGTCAGGGCCGCCAGGGGCAGTAGGACGATCAGGCTCAGATAGAGCACGACCGTGCCGCGGCCGAGGCCGGCGCCTACCCAGGGCAGGCGAATGCCCGCCCTGGGTGGTGCCGTGACCGGTGGTGCGCTTGCCGGGTGCGCGGACATCAGCCTGAGGTGGAGACCCCGAGTTCAGACTCGATCTTGGCGACCGAACCGGTTTCGTCATCGAAGAATTCGTCGTTGACCTTGCTCCAGCCGCCGAACTGACTGATCTTGAAGAGATCCTTCGGGGTCGGGAACTGCTTCGGGTCGACGAGCTTCGGGTTGACCGGGCGGTAGCCGTTTTCAGCCCAGATTTCCTGGCCTTCGTCTGACCAGATGAACTTGAGGAAATCTTCCGCTGCGGGCTCCGGCGCTTTCGTGGTGACCGCGATCGGGGTTTCGATCAGGATCGTCGAGGGCGGGATCACGTGTTCGATGTCTTCGCCTTCGTTTTCGGCCTTGATCGCCTCGTTCTCGTAGCCGAGCAGTACGTCGCCCTCGCCCTGGGTGAAGGCCGCCAGCGCGTCGCGGGCGCTGCCCGGCTGCGCGGTGGTCTTTTCAAGCAGGGTCTTGACGCCGGCGAGAGCCTCGTCGGGAGACTTGCCCTCGTTGATCAGGGTGCCGTAGACGGCCATGATGTTCCAGCGCGCCGCGCCGGAGCTGAACGGGTTCGGCGTGACCACGTCGACGTTCTTGCTCAGCACGTCGTCGAGGGTGTGGATCCCGTCCGGGTTGCCCTTGCGGACGCTGATCACGACGACCGAGTCCTGGGCGATGCCGCCGTAGGGCTGCTTTTCCCAGTTCTTCGAGACGAGCCCGCCTTCTTCGACCAGCCGTTCCATGTCGCCGGCCTGGGCGAAGTGGACGACCGAGGCCGGCTGACCGGCAACGACGGCGCGGCTCTGGTCGCCGGAGGCGCCAAAGGAGTTGCTGAAGCTGACCCCTTCGCCCGCTGAGGTCTTTTCGAACGCCGGCTCCAGGCTTTCCTGGTAGACGGATTCGGGAGTGGAGTAGCCGACCACGTCGAGCTTACCTCCGCCCGATGAGCTTGAACTCGAGTCTGAGCTACTGCCACAACCAGCGACGAGAACTGCAATGAGCAGCGCGAAAAATACGGCCACGGGGGCCGCTTTAACGCCTCGCCGCCGGGTTACCTTGCGAGCGTTCCGCATAAACGGATTCCTTCCTATGTCGACTAACTTGCTTTTCTGACTGACTTACTTCTGAAAGTGAGCCCGGCAAGGTAGCACATTGTTGATCGGCAAAGTCGGAAAAGCTGAGCTGCATCGACTCTTTGCCAGCGAGCTAGAAGTTGGCTGGACAGGCCCTAGGTAATTGCCAACAGCGCGTAACGAAGCCCAAGGACGAGGGCCAGTACCCCGAGGCCACGCCTCAGCAGCTCCTCCGGCAGCCGCGCCTGGAGCCGGACGCCGAGGTAGGCCCCCGCCAAACCGCCCAGCCCCATGCCGAGGCCGAGTGCCCAGTCGGGGGCGATGTCGCCGCTTGCGCCGATGCTGAGCAGAGCGTAGGCGCAGACCCCCGCGATCGAGGTCAAGAAGGTCGCGGCCAAGGCGGCCGGGGCGACCTCGAACACCGTGAAGCCGAGCCCGACGAGGATCGGCCCCAGGATCGAGCCGCCGCCGATCCCGTAGATCCCGCCGACGGTGCCGACGGCCAGCGCCAGGACCACGATCAGGCGGCGCCGCTTGCGATCAGGCGAGCTTGCGGCCGCGGGCGGACTGGCGAGCGCGAGCCACGCCCCGAGCGGAATCAGAACCGCGGCGACGACAAGCAAAAAGGCGTTGCCCTGATCCAAGAGCTCGACCCGGATCACCGCCCCGGCAACGACGCCGGGCAGGGTGCCGAGGATCAGCAGGCGAGTCAGCGGCCCGACCAGCCGCCCCTCGCGGTGGAAGCGAAGCAGCGCGCCCGGAATCGCGATCAGGTTGTAGAGGAGGTTGGTCGGCGTCACCGCCGGGCTGGGCGTGTGAAGGATGCTGATCTGGACAGGGACGAGGAAGACCGCACCCGAGACACCGACGGGAGTGGTGAAGACGGCGATGCAAAACGCGATCGTCGCCCCGAGGGCCACGTCAGTCAGCATCGCGGCAGGGTAGCCCTGGTTAAGCGAGAGAGGCCATGACGCGACTCTCGTCGCTCGGTCCCGGTCTCAGGATCAGCACCTCGGCCGGAGCGCGCTGCAGCAGCCAGACCATGTCCTCGCCGGTGAGACCGGTGCTGCCGGCCGAGCTCGCGGGGACGACGACGCGGTCGAACTGCTCCTCCTCGAGCAGGCGCCGCAGCGCGTGGCGGTAGCTGCGGCCGCGCTCGATGCGAGCGTCGACGGCGACGCCCTGACCGGTCGCCCGCTGTTCGATCGCCTCCAGCATCGACATCGCCTTCGCCGCCTCGTTGGGGATGGAGCAGTCCAGCGGCAGCCTCTTCGGCACCTGCGCGAGGTAGGCCGGCATCAGGGTCGCGTTCTCGGCCTGCGCGAGCCGCAGCGCCGCGTCGACGGCCCGGCGGGAGATCGCGGTCCCGGTGAAGGGCAGGAGGATGTGGTGCACGGTCTCCGGAGCCTCGGAGCGGCCTCCGCCCCATCGCGAGCGGGCGATCAGGTAGCCGCCGATAAGCCCCAGAACCAGGGCCACGCCGATCAGCACGCGCTCGACGCTCA
>DASYJK010000201.1:0-2392 GCA_035996525.1 Solirubrobacterales bacterium | reverse complement strand
GGAGCTGATCGACGCCGGCTTCGTCTACATCGCCAAACCGCCGCTCTACCGGGTCAAGCAGGGCAACCAGGAGACCTACCTGGAGCGCGAGTCCGAACTGGAGGAGCTGCTGCTGCGCGACAAGCTCGAGGACTTCGAGCTGACCGACGCGGCCGGCAGCACGAAGAAACTGACCTCGAGCCGCTGGCAGGCTTACGTCCGTCGCTCGAAGGAGTACGAGGGCTGGGGCTCCTCACTGCAGGCGGAGTTCGGCCACGAGGTCGTGCGCTTCCTCGAGGAATCGAACCTGCTCGACGAGGGCGTGGCGAGCGTCGAGGCGGCCGCCAAACTGCTTCGCGCCGACGCGCCCGAGGGGGCTCCCTTCGACACCGAGGTGCTCGAGGCCAACGACCAGGTGCTCGTCGTCAAGGCCGTGGAACGCAAGAGCGGCCTCGCCCGCACCCATCGGCTGCCGGTCGAGCTGTTCACGCACTTCGACTACCGCAAGTTCACCGAGGTCCACGAGGCGCTGCTCAAACAGGTCGGCAGGCCACCGTTCGAAATCACCTTCGGCGGCCGCCGCAACGCAGCGGTCTCCTTCCAGGCGCTGCGCGGAGCGGTGCTGGAGCTGGCCCGCCACGGCGTCCAGCTGACCCGCTTCAAGGGGCTCGGTGAGATGAACGCCGATCAGCTGCGCGAGACGACGATGGACCCCGCCAGCCGCACCCTGGCCCGGGTCACGCTCGAAGACGCGACCGCCGCCGACCAGATCTTCTCGATGCTGATGGGCGACCAGGTCGCGCCGCGCCGCGCCTTCATCGAGGCGCATGCGAAAGAGGTCCGCTTCCTCGATGTCTGATCCGAACCGAACGGAGATTCACTGATGGCGCTTGACGCACTGACCGGCCGCATCGAGGAGCGCGAGCTCGAGAAGGAGATGCGCTCCTCCTACCTCGATTACGCGATGAGCGTGATCGTCGGGCGGGCGCTGCCGGACGTGCGCGACGGGCTGAAGCCGGTCCACCGCCGGGTCCTCTACGCGATGCACGACGTCGGCCTGCAGCCGACCCGCGCCTACCGCAAGTGCGCCTTCATCGTCGGCGAGGTCATGGGCAAGTACCACCCCCACGGCGACTCGGCGATCTACGACACGTTGGTGCGGATGGCGCAGGACTTCTCCCTGCGCTACCTGCTGGTCGATGGCCAGGGCAACTTCGGCTCGATCGACGACGACCCGGCGGCGGCGATGAGGTACACCGAGGCGCGGCTGACCCGCCTCGCGACCGAGCTGCTGCGCGACATCGACGCCGACACCGTCGACTTCGGCCCCAATTACGACGAATCGACTCAGGAGCCGCTAGTCCTGCCGGCCCGCTTCCCGAACCTGCTGGTCAACGGCACCTCCGGGATCGCGGTCGGGATGGCGACCAACATCCCCCCGCACAACCTGCGCGAGGTCGCCGGCGCCGTTGCCGCCTACATCGACGACCCGCAGATCGACATGGCCGGGTTGATGGAGCACGTCAAGGGCCCCGACTTCCCCGGCGGCGGGATCATGAGCCGCGAGGGGATCCGCGACGCCTACGCCTCCGGCCGCGGCAGCATCAAGGTCCGCGCCCGCGCCCACGTCGAGCCGCTGAAGGGGGGCAAGGAGGCGATCATCGTCACCGAGCTGCCGTTCACGGTGAAGAAGCTCGGCGACGGCGGTCTCGTGACCAAGATCGCCGACCTCGTCCGCGACAAAAAACTCGAGGGCATCTCCGACCTGCGCGACGAGTCCGACGGCTCCGGCATGCGCTTGGTGATCGAGCTCAAGCGCGGCGGCCCCCCGGCCAAGGTCGTGCTCAACAACCTCTACAAGAAAACCTCGATGCAGACGACTTTCGGCGCCAACATGGTGGCGCTGGTCGACGGGGTGCCGAAGACGCTGAGCCTGCTGGAGCTGATTCACCACTACGTCGACCACCAGCGCGAGGTCGTCACCCGCCGCACCCAGTACGAACTGCGTCGCGCCGAGGCCCGCGCCCACATCCTCGAGGGGCTGCTGGTCGCGCTCGACAACCTCGACGCCGTGATCAAACTGATCCGCGCCTCGAGCGACCCCGACACCGCCCGCGACGGGCTGATCTCGCAGTTCGAGCTCTCGCGCGAGCAGGCGCAGGCGATCCTCGACATGCGCCTACAGCGCCTGACCGCGCTCGAGGCCGACAAAGTCCGGGCCGAGCACGCCGACCTGATGGAGCGGATCGGCGAGCTGCGGGCGATCCTCGGCGACGAGGCGAAAGTGATGGCGATCGTCAAAGAGGAGCTGGCTGAAGTGGTCGAGTCCTACGGCGATGAGCGCCGCACCGAACTGGCCCACTTCGAGGGCGACGTCGGCATCGAGGACATGATCGCCGACCAGCAGATGGTG
>DASYJK010000200.1:0-3067 GCA_035996525.1 Solirubrobacterales bacterium | reverse complement strand
GGTGATCGGGGTGCCGAAGACGATCGACAACGACCTCAGCGCCACCGACTACACCTTCGGCTTCGACACCGCGATCAACATCGCGATGGAGGCGATCGACCGCCTGCACACGACCGCCGACAGCCACCACCGGGTCCTGATTGTCGAGGTGATGGGCCGCCATGCCGGCTGGATCGCTTTCCATGCCGGGCTCGCCGGCGGCGCCAACGTGATCCTCATCCCCGAGCGCCAGTTCGATGTCGAGCGGGTCTGCGACCTGGTCGGCCGCCGTTTCGCCAGCCACTTCGCGCCGATCATCGTCGTCGCCGAGGGGGCCGAGCCGAAGGGCGGCGTGCCCAGCGCCGAAGACGACAAGCTCGACGCCTTCGGCCATGTCCGCCTCGGCGGCGTCGGTCACTGGCTGGAGGGCGAGATCGAGCGCCGCACCGGCAAAGAGACGCGGGCGACGGTGCTCGGCCACGTCCAGCGCGGCGGCACCCCGACCGCCTTCGACCGGGTCCTCGCGACCCGCTTCGGGCTGCACGCGATCGACGCCGCCGAGGCCGGCCGCTGGGGGACGATGACCGCCCTGCGCGGGACCGAGATCGAGCTGGTCCAGCTGACCGAGGCGACCGGCGAGCTGAAGACGGTGCCGGAGTCCCTCTACGCCGAGGCCGAGGTCTTCTTTGGCTAAGGGGGTGGCGCTGGCGGGCGTGGTCTGCGCCTTGCTCGCCGTCGCCGGCTGCGGTGGGGAGAGCGGGGTGTCGGCGGGGGCGAGTGTTGCCGCCTACGTGGAAGCGCCGCTCTGCGCGGGGGCGAAGCAGGCCCTGGGGCGGCGGGGCGGGAAGGCGGGCGACGTGCGGGTGCGGGCGGTCTGCCTGGCATCGGCTGAAACGGTTGAGCGGGTCGACCTCGCCACGATCGGCGCCAACGCCCGCCGCGCCACCCAGGACTCGGCCAGCGTCGCCTATATCGAAGCGCCGACCCGACCGAGCTTCTCGCGCCCGATCGTCGAATCGGCCAGCATCGCCGTCATCCGCGCCGGCTCCGGCGCGGCCGCGATGGACCGCCTCCTGAAGGCGATCTCCGAGTCGGGGACCTCCGGCTCCCTGCGCGAGTCCGTGCGCGAAGCGCTGAGCTAGCGGGGCCTAGACCAGGTCGGCCAGGGCCGCGTCGAGCTCGGGGTACTTGAACTCGTAGCCCAGCTCCAGCGCCCGCTTCGGGACGACCCGTTGGCCGCCCCTCAGCACCTGGCCGAACTCGCGGCCGAATTTGAGGTCGAGCACGAAACCGGGGACGGGGAGGACGGCGGGCCGTCTGAGCGCGCGGCCGAGTGCCTTCGAGAAGTCCTTGTTGGTCGCGGGGTTGGGCGCGGTCGCGTTGATCGCACCCTCGACCCGCTCATTGTCCAGCGCCCAGAGGATCAGGCCGATCTCGTCCTCGATGTGGATCCAAGCGAGATATTGCCTGCCGCCCGCGAGCGGGCCGCCGCCACCGAGCTTGAACGGCGGCAGCAGCTCGGCCAGCATGCCGCCACCGGTGTCGAGGACCTGGCCGGTGCGGAGGATCGCCAGGCGCACGCCGGTGGCATCGATCTGGTGTGCCGCCCGCTCCCACTCGACCACGACCTCGGAGTCGAAGCTCTCGCCGCCGGGCGGCTCGCTCTCGTCGAGCACCGCGTCGCCGCGGTCGCCGTAGTAGCCGACCGCCGACTGGTTGACCAGGACCGCGGGGCGGCTCTCGAGGCCGGCGGTGGTGCCGACCAGGTTGTGGGTGCCGGTGCGCCGCGTCTCCATGATCTTCTTCTTCGTCTCGTCGCTCCAGCGCTGGTCGATCTTCTCGCCGAGCAGGTTGACGACGCCGTCGACGCCCGCGAAGGCGTCGGCGGGAGGTCGTTCCAGGGTCGGCTCCCAGGGGTGCCACTCGACCCCCGGCTGCGCCAGCCGCGCCTTGCCCGGGTTGCGGCTGAGCCCGACGACGTCGTCGTCGCGGGCCAGCAGGGCGTCACACAGCGCCGACCCGATCAGTCCGGTGGCTCCGGTGACGAGGACCTTCACGGCCGTGGCGCCCAGGCCTTCATGCGGTGTCCGGGACCGTGGCGAAGGTCCCGGTCTCCTCGTTGAGACGGGCGATGCCGTCGCGCTTGGCCTCCTCGACCACCGCTTCGGCCACCTTCGGGGCGACATCGCGGTTGAAGACGCTGGGGATGATGTAGTCCTCGGCCAGGTCGGCCTCGGAGACCGCCATCGCGATCCCCTTCGCCGCCGCCAGCTTCATCTCCTCGGTGATGCTGGGGGCGCCGGCGTCGAGGGCGCCGCGGAAGATGCCGGGGAAGGCGAGCACGTTGTTGATCTGGTTCGGGTAGTCGGAGCGGCCGGTGGCCATGATCCGTACGTAGGGAGCGGCCTCCTCGGGCATCACCTCGGGGGTCGGGTTGGCCATCGCGAAGACGATCGCGTCGTCGTTCATCTTGCCCAGCGACGCGGGCTCGATGATGCCGGGGCCGGAGAGGCCGACGAAGATGTCCATGCCTTCGATTACGTCGTCGGGCTGTCCCTGGATCAGCTCGGGGTTCGAGTTCTCGGCGTACCAGCGCTTGGCCTCGTTCATCTCGCCCGACTCGTAGTCGGCGCGGGCGGTCGAGAGCGCGCCCTGGCGATCGCAGCCGACGATCTTGGTGATCCCGGAGGCGAGCATCATCTTCGTCACCGCCACCCCGGCGGCGCCGAGCCCGACCACCAGCACCCGCAGCTCCTTGATCGGCTTGCCGGTGATCTTCAGCGCGTTGAAGAGGGCCGCCATCGTCACCACGGCGGTGCCGTGCTGGTCGTCGTGGAAGACGGGGATGTCGAGGGTCGCCTTCAGCCGCTCCTCGATCTCGAAGCAGCGCGGGGCAGAGATGTCCTCGAGGTTGATGCCGCCAAAGGTCGGCGCCATCAGTTCCACTGCCTTGACGATCTCGTCGGCGTCCTGGGTGTCGAGGCAGATCGGGAAGGCGTCGACGCCGGCGAACTCTTTGAACAGCATGCACTTGCCCTCCATCACCGGCATCGCCGCCTCGGGGCCGATGTTGCCGAGCCCGAGCACG
>DASYJK010000199.1:0-2569 GCA_035996525.1 Solirubrobacterales bacterium | reverse complement strand
CGGCTAACCGAAGGCACCGCTGACGTACTCCTGGGTCCGTTTCTCGCGCGGCGAGCCGAAGAGGGCGGTGGCGCTGCTGTACTCGACCAGGTCGCCCAGGTACATGAAGGCGACGTGGTCGGCGATCCGGTAGGCCTGCTGCAGATTGTGGGTGACGATCACCACGGCGACGTCGTCGCGCAGTTTCACGATCAGGTCCTCGATCACCTGGGTCGACTGCGGGTCGAGCGCCGAGCAGGGCTCGTCGAGCAGCAGCACCTCCGGTTCGGCCGCCAGGGCGCGGGCGATGCAGAGCCGCTGCTGCTGGCCGCCGGAGAGCTTCAGGGCCGGGTGGTCGAGGTTGTCCTTGACCTCCTCGAAGAGGCCGGCGCGGTCGAGGGCGCTGTGCACTTTCGATTCCAGCTGCTTCTTGCGCGCCCGCCGCGAGCCCTGCTCGCGCAGGACGTAGCCGATGTTGTCGAAGACGCTCATCGGGAACGGGTTCGGCTGCTGGAAGACCATCGTCACCCGGCGTCGCAGCAGGGTCGGCTCGATCTGCTTGATGTCGACGTCGTCGAGCAGGATGCGGCCGCGCAGTTTCGCCGTGCTGGTCAGCTCGGTGAGCCGGTTGAGCGAGCGCAGCAGGGTCGTCTTGCCGCAGCCGGAGGGGCCGATCAGCGACAGCACCTCGCCCTGGCGGACCGGCAGACTGACGCCTTTGACCGCGTCGCGGTCGGAGTAGGAGACGGAGACGTCGTCGATCTCCATGCGCCGGATCGAGAACTGCGGGGCGCCGATCGAGCGCCGGGCGCCGGTGAAGCCGCCGGGGGCCGTGTTGGCGCTGCCATCAGCCGACGGGGCCGGCGCGGCGACCTTTTGGGCCGCGGCGGGATCGTCGAGCTCGAGCCGCCGGATCGGCGGCGGTGGGGTAGTCAGGAACTCCACGTTCCAACCTTTCTCGCGCGGCGGTGGATGACGTCGACAGCGCCATTTAGGACTAAGACCATCAACAAGAGTACAAAAGCGGCCGCATAGGCTTTCTCGGGCTGGTTGAGATTGCCGGTGGGTGAGGCCTCGTAGACGAAGTTGGTCAGGGTGGTGCCGGCCCCGCGCAGGTAGTTGAGCGGGAAGCCGACGCCTTCGACCGGGGCGAAGTTCTGGGTGGCGCCGAGCAGGACGACGATGATCGCGGTGTCGCCGATGATCCGGCCGAGGCCGAGCATCGCTCCGGTCGCGACCTGGGGCCGGGCCGAGGGCAGGAGGATCCGCCGCGTCGTCGCCGCCTTGGTCTTGCCGACCGCGTAGGAGGCCTCGCGCACATGGCGCGGGATCGAGTTCAGCCCCTCGCGGGTGCTGGCGACGATCAGCGGCAGCGCCACCAGCGAGAGCATCGCCGAGGCGGCGAAGAAGGAACGACCGAAGACGATGCCCTCGGTGCTGCGGCTGAGGAAGCCGAGCGCGGTGCTGGAGAAGATCACGGTCCCGAACAGGGCGAGCACGATCGAGGGGATGCCGGCGATCGCCTCGATCGTCGATTCGGTGATCCGCGCCAGCGCCGCCGGCTTGCCGTACTCGACCAGCCAGACCGCGATCGCGATCCCTGCCGGGAGGGCGATCGCGATCCCCATCGTGGCCACGATCATGGTCCCGACGAGGGCGTCGGAGAAGCCGCCGCTTTCGCTCTGGCTGAAGCCGGAGGCGGCCGGAGTGACCAGCATCGAGGGCTTCAGGTAAGTGATTCCCTGGATGAAGAGGTAGACGACGACCGCGACCGCGATCGCGCAGAAGAGCAGGCCCAGCGCCCAGCAGATCGCCAGGCCGATGCGGTCGGTGAGAGCCCAGGTGGAGCTGCCCTCGACGGCGTCCTTGCTCGGGCGGGGCGGGTTCGTCGCCGGCGGTGGCAGGACCGGCGGCGGGGCGACCGGGGAGTCCATCAGGCGGCTCCGTATTTCCGCATCGAGCGCCGCGCCACCCAGCCGGTGAGGGAGAGGAAGGCGGCGGAGAAGAGCAGCACCGAGGCGATCGCGAACAGGGTCGCGTTCGAGGGCGGCGAGCTCAGCTGGTCGATGTTCTTGACGATCGTCGGGGCCAGCGGCCGCGAGGGCTCGTAGATGAAGATGATGCCGTCGGCCGGGTTCGGCGAGAAGCCGACCGAGCCGGAGATCATCGCCAGCATCACCGCCTCGCCGATCGCCCGCGCCACCGCCAGCACGGTGCCGGCGACGATCGCCGGCCGGGCGGTGCGGACGACGATCTTCCAGGTCGTGCGCCAGCGGTTGACGCCGAGCGCCAGCGAGCCCTCGACCCAGCCCGGTTTGACCGAGCGCAGACCGTCGCTAAAGATCGAGACCATCAGCGGCGCGATCATCACCGTCAGCACGGTGATCGCGGCCAGCAGGCTGTAGCCGGTCAGCGAGATGACGCCGGCCACCGATGCCTTCTGGCCCTCGGTGACGAGGTTGTTGCCGATGAAGGGGACGAGCACGACGACCCCGATCAGGCCGTAGATGACCGAGGGCACGCTGGCCAGGAAGCGGACCACCGGCTGCAGGATGTTGCTCATCCACTCGGGCGCGAACTCGACGATGAA
>DASYJK010000198.1:0-9910 GCA_035996525.1 Solirubrobacterales bacterium | reverse complement strand
GCGCTTCGACCCGAAGTTCGCGGTGCCGGTGCTGATCGCGATCTTCCACGACATCCTGATCACGGCCGGCGTCTACTCGTTGACGGGGAAAGAGGTGAGCAGCGGGACCGTCGCCGCCTTCCTCACCATCTTGGGCTACTCGATCTACGACACGATCATCGTCTTCGACCGGATCCGCGAGAACGTCCCGCGGATGCCGCGCGCCGCCTTCTCGCAGATCGTCAACCGCTCGATGAGCGAGGTGTTGACGCGCTCGCTGGCGACCAGCTTCTCGACCCTGCTCGCGGTCGGCTCGCTGCTGGTCTTCGGCGGCGCCACCCTGCAGGACTTCGCCTTCGCGATGCTGGTTGGGATCGCCTCCGGTACCTACTCCTCGATCTTCATCGCCTCGCCGGTACTGACCGCCTGGAAGGAACGCGAGCCCGGATTCGTGCGCCGCCGCCTGCGGATCGCCGAGGCCGAGGGCCGCGTCCCCGCTTACGCCGACGACATCCTCTCGGCAGATCTCTCCAGCGATGACGAGCGCGAAGCGGATATCTCCACCGCTGCCGACGAGGAGCCCGAGGCGCAGCCGCAGGCGGGTGCCGTGGCGACGATCGAGCGCTCCCCGGTGGGTAACGGCGCCGACCCCGCCGCCAACGGCGAGGCCGACGCGGCTTCGGCGGAGCGGCGGCAGCGCAACGCCGAGCGCAAAGCCCGGCGCCAAGCCCGCCGCAAACACGGGAGGAAGCGCTGATGGCACTGCTCGTCTGGTTCACGATGGGAATCGCGCTCTGGCACTTCACCGTCTTCCTGCCCGACCACTTCTGGCAGGGCATCGTCGGCGCCTTCGTCGGCTCGGTGATCGGCGCGATCGTCTTCGGGCTGATCGTCGAGTTGATCAGCGGCAAAGGGCTCGGCGATACCGATCTTGCGACGGCGTTGACGGCGGTCCCGGGCGTCGCGATCGGCCTTGGGGTCGTCTACGCGATCGGCCTGCGCTCCGAGCAGCGGCTCGACTAGCTCTTTTTCGCCCCATCTTCGGCACCTTTGCGGCGGTTTTGACGCCGCCGGCCTTCCTAGCCTGGTTTCGTGCCGGAAACCCTGAAGACGTTCGCCGCCAAGCCCTACGACTACGCCGACGTGCGAGCGGTCGCCGACGGCCTCAGCCTCAGCGAGCCGGTCGCCGTCACCCTGGTCCGCCGCGGCTACCGCACGCCCGAGCTCGCGCGGACCTTTCTCGCCGCCGACGAGTCGCATCCGCCCTCGGCTTTCGACTCGATGGAGCCGATCGTCGCTCAGGTTCAAGCCGCTGTGGCCGCGGGTGAGCGGATCACCGTCCACGGCGACTTCGACGTCGACGGCGTCTGTGCAACCACGATCATGGTCTCCACCCTGCGCGCGCTCGGGGCCGAGTGCGACTGGCTGATCCCCGACCGGATCGGCGATGGCTACGGGGTCTCCGCCGCCAACGTCGAGAAGCTCGCGAAGCGGGGGACGAAGCTCTTGGTCACGGTCGACTGTGGAGTTACGGCGGTCGACGAGGTACGGCTGGCGCGCGAGCTGGGGATCGAGACGATCGTCACCGATCACCACCAGGCTGGCGACGAGCTGCCGGACTGCCCGATCCTCCACCCCGAAATCAGCAATTACCCGTTTGTGTCGTTGTGCGGGACGGCGGTGGCCTGGAAGCTTGCTTGTGCGTTGCGCGAGGCCGAGCACGAGCAGGACCTCGACCTGGTCGCGTTGGCAACCGTCGCCGATGTCGTCCCATTGATCGGGGAGAACCGGGCACTGGTGAAGCGTGGACTGGCAGAGATGCGGCGGGTGCGGCGGGTCGGCCTGCGGGCGCTGATCGAAGCGGCCAAATGCGAGCCGACCCGGATCGACGAGGGGGATCTTGCGTTCCGGCTGGCTCCGAGGATCAATGCCGCGGGGCGTCTCTATAGAGCGGATGCGGGAGTTGAGCTGCTGCTGACCGACGATGGGGCGCGGGCCGAGGAGATCGCGGCGGAGCTGGGGCGGGCCAACTCGGAGCGGCGGGCACGGGAGCGGGAGGTCGACACGGCGGCCGAGGCGGCCCGGCGGGAGCTGCCGGATCGCTTGCGCGAAGGAATGGGGCTGGTGCTCGCCGGCGAGGACTGGCATCCCGGCGTGGTCGGCATCGTCGCCTCGCGCCTGGTCGAGCGCCACCATCGTCCGGTCGTGGTCGTCTCGCTCGATGGCAAAGGTGGGGGAAGGGGGAGTGGGCGCAGCATCTCCGGGTTCGACCTGCTCGGCGCGCTCGAGGCCTGCGCCGAGCACCTCGAGAGCTTCGGGGGCCACCGGGCCGCCGCCGGGCTCTCGCTGCGAGCCGAGAACCTCGACGCCTTCCGCGAGGCGTTCGCCGCCCACGCCGCCTCGGTGCTGGGCCCCGACGACCTGCGGCGGACCGAGCGGATCGACGCGATGGTGGGGGGTGTCGGTCTCGGCCTCGATCTCGCCGAGGAGCTCGGGCAGCTGGCTCCCTTCGGGATGGGCAACCCCGGGGTGCGGCTGATGGTGCCCTCGGCCCGGGTCAGCGACGTGCGCACGATGGGGGAGGGCAAGCACGCGCGTTTCAGCCTTCACAGCGGTGCCCACCGTGCGCTTGGCGTCGCCTTCGGCCGTTCGAGCCTGGGCGTCGAGGACGACGAGCCGGTCGACGCCGCCGTCCGGCTCGAGGTCAACCACTGGAACGGCTCGGTCGAGCCGCGCGTCGTCCTCAACGAGCTCTACCCGCTGGATGAGGACGTCGCCGAGGACGCTGTTCCTGTCCCCCTCCACGCCTGCGACTGCGGCGAGGCGGAGTGGTGGGCGCGCTTCGAAGCCGAGCGCACCCGCGAGCTCGGCACTATTGGCGCTGGCGAGTGGTCGAGTTTGTCGCGGATAGCGAAGCAAACTCGCCCAACCGAGGGGAAGCGGGTCGTCCTCGCGAGCGGCGGCTCGGCCACGGTCGCGATCGCCGAGCTCGTCTCCAGCGGGGCCGGGGTATTGGCGGTATGCGCCGACGCTTCGCGCCGGGCGGCGCTGGCGAACGGCGCCACCGGTCTGGCTCGCTTCAACGGCGGCGCCGCTCGTGTCGCCTGCCACCGCTGCGGCGGTGAGGCGGTGATGGGTCTCTCGGCCCGTGCCGGGGGCGGCCTTGCCTTGACCGACTACGAGGCGCTGGGCCGCGCCCCCGGCCTGGCCGCGGAGTTCGAGCACGTCGTTCTGATCGATCCCCCGCGCGGTTCCGGCGACGATGCCCGGGTCGCGCAGGCCCTGGAGGGCCCGGCGCCGAGTTTCCTGCACCCGCTCTGGGCCGTCGCCGAGGTCGAGTTCTCAGGCGCGGTCATCGACGAGCAGCTGGCCTCGCGGGCCGCTGTCGCCAGGGTATTTCGCACGCTGCGCGGGGCCGGGGAGGCGAGTGGCGAGGAGTTACGCGAGGCGCTTGCGGGTGGTGGCGCGCACCCGCTCGGGCCCGAGGCCGCCGGTCGCTGCTTCCGCGTGCTGGCTGAGCTGGGACTCGTGGCCGGCGAGCCCAGGAACGGTGCTGGTGTCGTCGGGGTCGTATCCTCAGAGGGAACGGATCTGGAGCGCTCGCCCGCGTTCCGCGCCTACAGAGCAGATCACTCGGAGGCACAGACATTCCTAGAAAGACCCAAGCAGCCGTAGAGCACTCTGAGCTCCTCGCCGACCTCTTCGCCGTGGTCGAGGAGTTCGACGCGCCGGCGGCCGAGAACGGCGGCGGCAACGGGAACGGCGCCAGCGCCACCGCGCTGGCCGTCTCGACGATCGACAGGGCGGCGCTGGAGCGCGCCTTCGACTTCGCCTGCGAGCGCCACGCCGACCAGATGCGCTACTCCGGCGACGAGTTCATCACCCACCCGGTCGGGGTCGCCCAGGTCTGCGCCGGCATGCGACTGGACACCGAGACGCTCTGCGCGGCGCTGCTGCACGACACCGTCGAGGACACCAGCGCCAGTCTCGACGACGTCCGCGACGAATTCGGCGAGGAGATCGCGCAGCTGGTCGACGGGGTCACCAAGTTGACCGGGATGAGCTTCGAGAGCCGCGACGAGCGCCAGGCCGAGAACTACCGCAAGATGATGGTGGCGATGGCCACCGACGTCAGGGTGATCCTGATCAAGCTGGCCGACCGGCTCCACAACATGCGCACGCTCGGCGCTCTGCCCAAGCAGAAACAGATGTCGAAGTCGCACGAGACGCTGGAGATCTATGCCCCGCTCGCCCATCGCCTGGGAATCCACGCGATCAAGTGGGAGCTGGAGGACCTCGCCTTCGCCACCCTGCACCCGCGCAAGTACGCCGAAATCAAGCAGCTGGTCGCTCAGCAGCGCGACGAGCGCGAGAGCTATGTCAGCGACGCCGGCCAGTTCCTCTCCGAGGAGCTGGAGCAGGTCGGGATCGAGGCTCAGATCTCCGGCCGGGCCAAGCACTTCTACTCGATCTACACGAAGATGGCGAAGAAGGGCCGCGAGTTCAACGAGATCTTCGACCTCACCGCGATGCGGGTGATCGTCGGCTCGGTCAAAGACTGCTACGGCGCGATCGGCGTCATCCACTCGCTCTGGAAGCCGCTGCCGGGCCGTTTCAAGGACTTCGTCGCGATGCCCAAGGCGAACATGTATCAGGCCCTGCACACGACCGTGATCGGCCCCGAGGGCAAGCCCCTGGAGATCCAGATCCGCACCGAAGAGATGCACAAGCTGGCCGAGTACGGGATCGCCGCCCACGTCGCCTACAAAGAGGGCGGTGGCGACGATCCGCGACGGGAGAAGATGACCTGGCTGCGGCAGCTGGTCGAGGCCGAGGGCGAACAGGACCCGGCCGAGTTCCTCGAGTCGCTCAAGGTCGACCTCTTTGAGGATGAGGTCTTCGTCTTCACGCCCAAGGGCGAAGTCAAGAACCTCTCGGCCGGCTCGACCCCGCTCGACTTCGCCTACGCGGTCCACACCGACGTCGGCCACCGCACGGTGGGGGCCAAGGTCAACGGCAACATCGTGCCGCTGCATTACCAGCTGAAGTCCGGCGACATCGTCGAGGTGTTGACCGCGAAGCAGAACCGCGGGCCCTCACGCGACTGGCTGAAACTGGTGCGGACCAGCCGCGCCCGCAACAAGATCCGCGCCTTCTTCAAAGAGGAAGGGCGCGAGGACGCAGAGCGCAAGGGGCGCGAGGGGCTCGACGAAGCGCTGCGCACGCGCGGCATCCCGATGCAGAAGATCGCCGGCTCGGCCCTGCTGGCCGACGTCTTCCGCGAGATGGGGTACCGCAAAGCCACCGACTTCTACATCGCCCTCGGCCAGGGCAAGGTCTCGACCAAAACCGTGGCCAACAAGCTGATGCAGCGGCTCAAAGCCGGCGACGCGGTCGAGGAGCACCCGGCGGCGCCGGTCCGCGGTCGCGACGACCACGCGCGCCGGACCAAGGACGCGTCCAACTACGGGATCTCGGTCAAAGGCGCCGGCAACGTCGCCGTGCGCCTGGCCAAGTGCTGCCGGCCGGTTCCCGGCGACGAGATCGCCGGCTACGTCTCGCTGGGCCGGGGGATCACGATCCACCGTGCCGACTGCAAGAACGTGAAGGCGCTGAAAAAGTCGCCGGAACGGTTCGTCGAGGTCGGCTGGGAAGGCGAAAACGAAGCCTCCTACCGGGTCGAGCTGCAGATCGACGCCTACGATCGCACTCGCCTGCTCGAGGATCTCTCGCGCACCTTCTCCGAGGCCGGGATCAACATCATCGGCGCCTCCTGCACCACCAACCACCCGATGGTGAAAAACAAGTTCGTGGTCGAAGTGGGGGACACCGAGCAGCTGAAGCAGTGCATCTCCCGCCTCCGCAACGTCGAGAGCGTGTTCGACGCTTATCGGATAACCCCGGCCGCCTGATCGACGGCACGACGGACGGGGAGAGGCATTGGCTCTGACCGTCGCCGTAACCGGACCGACCGGCGAGATCGGGCTGCCGCTGATGGCGGAGCTGGAGAGGGATTCGGCGATTGGCCAGGTGCGGGGGATGGCGCGGCGGGCTTTCGACCCGGCGGCGGAGGGGTGGGAGAAGGTCGCCTACCGGCGCGGCGACATCCTCGACCGCGGCTCGCTGGCGGCGCTGTTCGACGGCGCCGACGTCGCCGTCCACCTCGCCTTCGCGATCTTCGGCGACCGCGAGGAGAGTCGCCGCATCAACCTCGAGGGCAGCCGCAACGCCTTCGAAGCGGCGATCGACGCCGGTGTCGAGCGGCTCGTCTACGCCTCCTCGGTTGCGGCCTACGGCTTCCACCCGGAGAACCCGCAGCCGCTGACCGAGGACGTCCCCGCCCGCGGCAGCGAGAGCTTCTACTACTCGGCTCAGAAGGCTGAGCTGGAGGCGACCCTGGACGGCCTGATCGCCGGTAGTGAGGTCGACGCCTACGTCTTCCGTCCCTGTATCGTCGCCGGTCCGCGGGCGCCGATGCTGATCGAGAGGGTCGTCAATAGCAGCCGCTTCGGCGATCCTTTGCCATCCCTGCGCCGCGGACTCGGCCGGTTGCCGCTGGCGCGCCCGGTACTACCCGACCTTGGCGTCCCGATTCAGCTGGTTCACCACGACGACGTCGCCCGGGCGCTGGCGGCGGCGATCGCCGGCAAGGGGACGCCCGGCGCCTACAACCTCGCCGGCGAGGGGGAGATCGGCACCGGCGACATTGCTCGCGCGCTCGGCTGGCGCACGGTGCCCGTACCGGCGCCGGCGGCCTGCGTGGGCGCCGCCTTGGCCGGGCGGCTGTCATTCCTGACGCCGCAGCTGGAGTGGGCGGCGGCGCTGCGGGTGCCGGTTCTGATGGACCCCGCCAAGGCGCGGCGGGAGCTGGACTGGGAACCCGTCTTCGACGCCTGGGAGACTCTGATCCAGACGGCGGTATCCGCACGTGAGGGAGGATTGCTTAGTTAGGCGTCATACTCAATAATGCTTGTGAGTTCGTACGAATAGACAGGTAGTACGAATTTCACCTGTTAAGGCACTAATGCTTTGGGTAGGAGGATGTCGATGAAAGCGAAGATGCCGGCACCAGTCACCACCACCAGGCCCAGTCGTGATCGCGGTCGTCCCCGGCGCGCGGTTTCCGTCGGGCTCAGCCAGCTGGCTTTCGACGGTCTTGCCGCGCAGGACCGTGCCAGCGCCACCGCACGGCTGCAGAGCGCCGTCCGCTGCTATCTGGGGGACCGCGGCGCGAATCAGGCTGCCTGGCCCTATCCGGCCTTCCTACGCGGTAGCAAGCCGCAGATCGACGTCAGCCTCGAACTTGAGATCAAGGACGACCTCTGGCACTCCTTCGAGGCCGAGGCAGACAGACAGGACGTCTCACCCCAACAGCTGCTCGAGCACGCCGCCTTTTACTTCGTCGCCGAGCTTGACGCCGGGCGTATCACCCAGCGGATCCTCGACGATCTCGAAGCGACCGAAGAGGCTTAAGCGGCGGAGTGCGCTGCCACTACCGGCGCCGCGTCGAGCTCGATCAGGCTGGCCCGCAGCGAGCGGCGGCCTCGGTGGTGCAGCCCGTGTACTGAGCTCTCGGTCTTGTCGAGCGTGCCGGCGATCTCCACCGGCGAGAGGCCGACGATGTGGCGCAGCACGAGCACCTCGCGCTGATCCTCGGGCAGGTCTTCCAGCGCCTGGCGCAGGGCGCGGCCGCGGTCGAGGCCGGTCTGGGCGCTGCCGGTGTCGGCGAGCCTGACCTCCTCGGTCGGGATCGCCCGCTTCGCCCGTAGGTGATCGAGGGCGGCGTTGCGGGCGACGCGCAGGATCCAGGCGTCGAAGGGGACCTCGCGCTGCTCGTATTTCTTGATCGCCTTCATCAGCTTGGCGAAGACGTTCTGGGTGATGTCTTCGGCCTCGTGGTGGTCGCGGATAAAGCCGGTCACGTAGCGGAGGACGTCGTCCGCGTAACGGACGTACAGATAGTGCAGGCCCTCGGTGTCGCCGGCCTTGGCGCGAGCCACGGCCTCCCGGGTGAGCTTGCTGCTGGCCCCGTGAGCTCCTGCTGGGCTGTCGGGCGTACTACTCATCTGTGTTTCCTCCGCATGCTCACCGCATGCATTTACTGGTTTTTTTATTTCGCTTCGAAATGAAACGAGACTGGGGCCATGCTCACGAAAAGTTCGGATAAGAAATCTGTCCCAAAATGGGGGTTTCCGACTTGATGCTCGGCAGCATCTAGGAGAGGCTGCGGCGCAGAGGATTAAGGACGATCGACCTAGTTGTCAATGCCCAATATTTGTCCAAATTTCATTCTCAGGCTTAAGGCCCTGCAATTGCACAACTAATTGGTGGAGATTTGCACAGGTATTGGGGAGTCTGAAGTTAGGAGGAAATCCGCGGGGGCAGTGAAAACCTTGGCCACCCCCAGGGAGTTCATAGGGAGAACGAGATGAGAATCGCACTCGGAAAATTTGCCTGCTCGGGGATCGAAGCCCACCTTGGCGACGATATCCCGGCCGGGGTTCGCACGGCCCTGTTTCACTACGCCCGCAAGCTGAAGGCCGGGCGCCAACCGCTTGCCCCGCCGCGCTTCCTCGACGATCAGGCGGCCCCGGAGGCCCAGGTCGCCTTCGAGCTGGCGGTCGACCCCGAGACCGAGGCGGTGCTCGAGCGGGAGGCACTGAGGCAGCGCACGACGATCAGTCAGCTCGCCTCGCACACGGTCTTGGTCTACTTGGCCGAGCTCGAGTTTTTAGGTGTTTCTCCGCGCGCCGGTCTCAGCGCAGGCGCAGCTCCCCGGCACTAGGGCCGAGGAGCTTGGTCCTGAATCGCTGCGCGGCGCCGTCAGGCGTCGCTTGGGCCCGCGGCGAGGGTCTGCCGGCCGGCGGCCAGCACCTCGTCGACGGGGGGCACGGCAACCGGTTCGCCCCGGTTGGCCAGCGAGTGCTCGAGGGCCTCGAGGCCGAGCACGATCTCCAGGCCCAGGCGGGAGTTGGAGACGGGCGTGCTGCCGGTGTGGATCGCTGTGGCGAAGTCCTGGAGCTCCTGACTGAGCGGCTCCAGCGCCTGGATCCGCGGCGCGACCATGTCGCCGCTGCGGTAGGTGAGGCGGTACTCGCCGAAATTGGCGGGCGGCTCGGAGAAGTCGAGCCCACGGTCGTAGATCCGCACCGAGTCGTCAGCCGAGGTGTCCTCGTACTGGACCATGCGCCGGCTGCCGACCACGACCATCTGCCGCACCTTGCGCGGCGCCAGCCAGGAGAGCTGGACGTTGGCCTGGGTGCCGCCCTCGAAGCGCAGGGTGAGGAAAGCGGTCTCGTGGACGCCCTCCTGGAAGACGCTGCGGCCGGTGGCCGAGACCTCGACCAGCGGCTTGCCGAGCCAGTGCAGCAGGACCGAGAGGTCGTGCGGCGCCAGGTCGAGGATGACCCCGTCCTGCTGGTAGAGGCCGAGGTTCATGCGCGAGGAGGTGACGAAGTAGATCTCGCCCAGCTCGTCGGTCTGGATCAGCTCGCGGACCTTGTTCACCGAGGGGCTGTAGACGAAGGTGTGGCCGGGCATCATCACCAGGCCGAGCTCGTCGGCGAGCGCAACCAGTTTGGCCGCCTCCTCGGAGGTCCGGGCCAGGGGCTTCTCGACCAGGACGTGCTTGCCGGCTTCCAGCGCGCGGCGCACGAGGTTGTAGTGGGTGTGGGGCGGGGTCGCGATCGCCACCGCTTCGATCCGCGGGTCGGCGAGGGCGGCGTCGTAGTCGCTCTCGACCCAGACGCCGGGGTGGCGACGGCGGAAGTCTTCGGCCCGGCCTTCGTCCTTCTCGCAGAGGCCCATGAGGCGGAACTCCGGCCGCTCGACGACGTTGCGGACGATGTTCGGGCCCCAGTAGCCGTATCCAACGACCATGGTGCCTATTTGTCCTGATGGGTTCACTCGGCTCCCTTTCTAGTGAGGACGA
>DASYJK010000197.1:0-5856 GCA_035996525.1 Solirubrobacterales bacterium | reverse complement strand
TGACCATGATCGCTCTCCCCTTTGGGCCGAGGGGCGCGTTAGCGTGGAGCTTCATCCGGTTCCTCCTTGTTGCTGGGGCTTCGACACCGCCAGCCTCCAAGGAGGTCCGGATGAACAACGTGCTTAGGAATTACAGCTAGGAGAGCGGGATCGCGTGTTCGAGCCCGAGCGGGTGGCGCAGGCGAAAACCGCCGGTCGGGCGCATCTGTTCGCTCCAGCCGGGGCCGCTGCGGTCGCCGTCTTCGCTGTAGGAGGTGTCCCAGCGCAGGCCGGCGATGACGGCGAAGACGTGTTCGTGGTTGGCGTAGATCCGCACCCAGCTGCCGGCCCCGCCGCCGCCCCAGCGCATGAACCCGGTCGAGTCGAGTGGGGATTCGAGCAGGCCGGCGGCGTGCATCACGTAGGAGACCGAGCCCGAGCAGTCGTAGCCGCGCGAGTTCCAGTGCCGGTGACCGCCGCCCCAGACATAGGGGCGGTGGTGGATCCGGTTGGCGGCCTCGATCATCGCCTTGACCGCGGGCGGGGCGGAGGGAGGCGCGATCGCGCGACCACCCGCCGTCAGCGTCGCCTGTGGCACCGCGGCAGCCGCGGGGCGGCTTTGGAGGCCGAGGAGCGCGACGGCGGCGGCGCAGAGAAGGATGACGATGCTCCGAACGCGCATGAAAGGCGGCTATCGGCTGCGCGGCGCCGGCCCTTTAATCCGGCCTCGCCAGTTCCGCGGTTCCAAATCCACCTGATGCGCGGATATGGAACCGCGGAAACGGGCTGCCCGGGCCGTAAGCGGCTGCCTGCCGCGACCGGATAGCCTCCCGCTCCCGCGGCGTTCGCCGCCCCGCAAGCCAAATCGGAGGACTCACCCGAATGTTCGTTTCCAAGGCCGCCGTCGTCGGCGGCGGCACCATGGGCGGCGAGATCGCCCAGGCGATCGCCGCCGCCGACATCCCCGTCGTCGTCAAGGACATCGACCAGAAGTTCGTCGACGCCGCCGTCGAGAAGGCCCGCGCGGTCACCGAGGGCCAGCTCTCCCGCCTGGTGAAGAAGGAGAAGCTGACTCAGGAGCAGGCCGACGCCCGCCTCGCCGAGGTGATGGGCCTGGTCACCGGCACCACCAGCTACGACGAGTTCGGCGACGTCGACTTCGTGATCGAGGCCGTGCCCGAGAAGATGGCGATCAAGCAGGCGGTCTTCGCCGAGATCGACGCTGCCACCCCCGGCCACGCGATCCTCTCCTCCAATACCTCCTCGCTCTCGATCACCGAGATCGGCGAATCGACCCTGCGCTCCGACAAGGTCGTCGGCTTCCACTTCTTCTACCCGGCCTCGATGATGCCGCTGGTCGAGGTGATCGTCGGCGAGTACACCTCGCAGGAGACCGCCACCGCCGCCTACAACTTCGCCCAGGCGATCAAGAAGCAGCCGATCGTCTGCGGTGAGGTCCCCGGCTTCGTCGTCAACAAAATCCTGATGGCGACGATCGGCGAGATCTGGCGCGCCCAGGAGGAGCAAGGGCTCTCGCTGGCGCAGATCGACCAGGCGATCGCCGAGGCCAAAGTGGCGCCGATGGGGCCGTTCTTCCTCACCGACCTGCTCGGCCTCGACACCGTCCTCCACGTCGCCGAGCACCTCAACGAGTCCTACGGCGAGACCTTCTACGTCCACCAGGGGCTGAAGCAGTTGGTCGCCGACGGCAAGCTCGGCGCCAAGAGCGGCGGCGAGGGCTTCTTCAAGGACGGCGAGCAGACGATCCCGGGCGATGCCGCCCCCGACGCCGAGGAGCTGGTGGCGATGTTCACCGGCCGCGCCTTGATCGAGTCCTGCCTGCTGCTGGAGGAAGGGATCTGCTCGGTCCGCGACATCGACCTGGGGATGATGGCCGGCGCCGGCCTCGACCCCCGTCGCGGCCTGCTGCCGCCGTTCTGGAAAGCCGACGTCGAGGGCCTCGACAAGATGCTGGAGCAGCTGGAGCAGCTGGAGGAGAAGCACGGCGAGCGCTTTGCGCCGCCGGTCACGCTCAAGCGCCTGGTCGCCCAGGGCCGTCTCGGCCTTGCCTCTGGCCAGGGCTTCTACCCCTACCCGCAGCCCGACGAAGGCGAGCAGGCCGACACGGTGAAGCTGGAGACCCGCGACGGCGTCGCGATCGCCTGGCTCGCCAACCTGCCGATGAACGCGGTCTCGTCCGACGTGATCCGCGACCTCGGCACTGTCTGGGAGAGGGTCAAGGCCGCCGACGGGGTCGGCGCGATGGTGATCGCCTCCGCGGTTCCGGTCGTCTTCTCGGCCGGTGCCGACATCAAGGCCTTCACCCAGATGGACGAGGCCACCGGTGAGAAGCTGATCCGCGAGGCGCACGCGCTGCTGCGCGAGTTCGGGACCGAGCGGGTGGCGACGATCGCCGCCGTCAACTCGATCGCCTTCGGCGGCGGCTGCGAGGTAGCGATGGCCTGCGACGTGCGGATCGCGGCCGAGGCGGCCGTCTTCGGGCAGCCCGAGATCAAGCTCGGGATCATCCCCGGCTTCGGCGGCACCCAGCGCCTGGCCCGGCTCGTCGGCTCCAATAAAGCGCTGGAGATGAACCTGGTCGGCGACGCCGTCCTCGCCGAGGAGGCGCTGGAACTGGGCCTGGTCAACCGCGTCGTGCCCGATCACGAGCTGTTCGAGACGGCGCTGATGTGGGGCCGCAAGCTGGCCGCGCAGGCGCCGGTCGCGGTCGGGCTGATCAAGTCGGTCTCCGCCAAGGGCGATCTCGACGAGGGCATCGAGGCCGAGAAGCAGGGCTTCACCGCCGCCTTCGCCAGCGAGGACGCCAAAGAGGGCATCGGTGCCTTCCTCGGCAAGCGCACCCCGAAGTGGAGCGGCAAGTAGCCACAGCGGCAGCGGTGGAGCGGCTCGCGGACCTGGTCCGCGAGTCCTCCTCCACCGTCGTCCTCAGCGGCGCCGGGATCTCGGTGCCGTCGGGCATCCCGGACTTCCGCACCCCGGAGACCGGCCTCTGGGCCAACGTCGACCCGATGGAGGTCGCCCACATCGACGTCTTCGAACGCGACCCGGCGCGCTTCTGGTCCTACTACCGGCCGCGCTTCCAGTCGCTCGGCGACAAACGCCCGAACTCGGCCCATGGGGCCCTGGTCGAGCTCGAGCGCCGCGCCCTCGTCGAGGGCGTGATCACCCAGAACATCGACCGCCTGCATCGGGCCGCGGGCTCGCGCAACGTGGTCGAGGTGCACGGGTCGATCGAGACCTCCTCCTGCACCCGCTGCGCGGCCGTCTTCGATCTCGAGCAGGTCGAAGGCCTCTTCGACGCCGACGGGGTCGCGATCTGCTCGACCTGCCGAGGACCGGTCAAACCTGACGTGATCCTCTTCGGCGAGCTGCTCTCCGAGAGCGCGATGGCCCGCGCCCGCGACCTCGCCGAGCGGGCCGAGCTGATGATCTGCGTCGGCTCCTCGCTCGCGGTCTACCCGGTGGCCGGGCTGCCGCAGCTGACCCTGGAGCGGGGCGGCCGCCTGGCGATCGTCACCACGGGCGAGACCCCCTACGACGGGGACGCCGAGTTGAAGCTGGGCGGCGACGTGGTCGACGAGCTCGGCGCGCTCGTCGCCGCACTGGCCTAGAGGCCGCGAGGGGCGCCGGCGCCGCGGCCTAGTACTCGATGCCGCGCGCGCGGCAGTCGGAGACGATGGTCTCCGCCCGGGCGCCGCTGAATTCCGCCGCGTGGGAGCAGGTCTCGACCGCTTCCTGGCCGCAGGCGGCGATCGTTTCGGCGCCGACGATGCCCGCGACCTGCGTCTTGATGCAGCCTTTGGCGACCGGGGCCGGGTTGTCGCCTACCGTCATCAGGATCACCACCGCCAGCGCGGCGAGGGTCACGGCGAGAACGCCGAAAGCCGCCTTCAGCTCACGCGAGGTGAGCTTGTACAGGGGGGTCGTCTGCCGCGCGTAATGGCCTTCCAGTGGCATTGCCCGGCCACCTTATCGCCTCCCTTGGGGCCCGATCTGCGCCACTCGGGCGAAACTCGGCAACCGATCTTTGGACAGTTGTACCTATCGGCTGGACGTCTGCGGCGGAAGGGTTAGGCCCAGTCCAAATACGGGCTTCGACTGAAAGAAAGGAAGCGCCAGTTCATATGGAATACCTGCAAGAAGGGGCCAATTCGTGGCAGATGACGGCCGCCACCCTGGTGGGGCTGATGAGCATCCCGGGGTTGGTCGTCCTCTACGGCGGCGTGATGCAGAAGCGCTGGTCTGTGAACTCGATGATGATGGCGTTTGTCGCCTTCGCGATCGTGCTCATTCTCTGGGTGCTGGTCGGCTTCAAGATGGCGTTCGGCGATCCGATCCACATCTTCGGCGCGACCAGCGGCTTCTTCGGAAACATGTTGGGGAAGCCAGGATCGATCCTCAACAGCCACAGCCTGCTTGAACAGGCACACATCGGGGATCTACCGGAAGAAGAATTCCTCTTCCCGATGTCGACGCTGGCGTATTTCCAGATCGTCTTCGCGGCAATCACGCCGCTGCTGATGCTGGGATCGGTGCTCGGGCGGTTCAACTTCAAGGCGTGGATCCCGTTCGTCGCGCTTTGGACGCTGCTCGTCTACACGATCAACGCCTTCATGATCTGGGGCGGTGGCTTCTTCGCCCAGCAGGGCGCGATCGACTACTCGGGTGGTTACGTCATCCACCTCGCTGCCGGGGCCTCCGGCTTCGTCGCGGCATGGGTGATCGGCCCACGGCTGCAGCGAGATCGCGAGGTCGATGCTCCAAACAACCTGGCAATGGTCGCGATCGGAGCCGGGTTACTGTGGATGGGCTGGAACGGGTTCAACGGCGGTGACTGGTACAGCGCCGGAGAAATCGCTTCCGCCTCGCTGCTCAACACCAACATCTGCACCGCGGTCGCCTTCCTGGTCTGGGTCGGGATGGACTACATCACCGGTCGCAAGCCGAGCCTGATCGGCAGCGTCAACGGCATGATCGTCGGCCTCGTCGCGATCACCCCCGGCGCCGGTTTCGTCAACGGCTGGGGCGCGATCATCATCGGCGTGGTTGCCTCGGTCCTGGTCTACCTGGCGCTCAACTACCTCAGCCGGGTGCGGCCCTTCCGCAACGTCGACGACACCCTCGGTGTGGTCTACACGCACGGGTTTGCCGGGGTTGCCGGAGGTCTCCTGGTCGGGATCTTCGCCAACAAGCTGATGGCGGGCGAACACGAAGGCCTGATCTCTGGCGGCGGTCTGCACCTGCTCTGGGTGCAGGCGTACACGGCCGCCTGGGTGATCGTCTTCTCCGGGATCGGGACGTTCATCCTGCTCAAACTGGTCAGCATCTTCGTCCCGCTGCGGATGACGGACGAGGAAATGGAGATCGGCGACATCGCCGTCCACGGCCACGAGGTGTACCCGTCCGACGTACCGTCGCTCGGGTACCCCGCGGGTGTGACCGCCGCGGCGGCAGCTCCGGCGGCTCCGCCAGCCGGCGGTACCGCCTAGGTCAAGGCGGCGGACTCGACGTGCTGCGGGAAGCCTCCCGCAGCACGTCGAGCATCGTCGCCACGGCCGGGGTCACGGCGGCCCCCCGTGGCGTCGCGGCGAAGACGCTCCGCGCCGGGCTCGCCGGGTCCAGCGCCCGCACGACGATGTCGTCGCGAACGGTGGAGAGGGCCAGTTGGGGGATCAGCGCCACCCCTACCCCGGCGGCGACCAGGCCCTGCACCGTCTGGTAGTCGTCGCTCTCGAAGGAGACGCTCGGCTCGAACCCGGCCGCGTGACATGAGCGGATCACGTGCTTGGCGCAGGGGCTGGCGGCCGAGGTCTGGATCCAGGACTCCTCGCGTAGATCCTCGAGCCGCACCCGCTT
>DASYJK010000196.1:0-16476 GCA_035996525.1 Solirubrobacterales bacterium | reverse complement strand
TGTGCATCGCCCTCCCGGACGAGGGCGTGGCGTACCTCGCCCGTCTCGCCGACGCCCACCTCTCGCCGAGCGGCCTGCGCGCCGCCACCTGGCTGCGCGAGAACCCGGGCGATCCCGCCTCAAACCTCCCTGACGACGCCGAGCTGACCAGCCTGATCACCGAGCTGGTGATGCTCTCCCGCGACCAGCCCGCCTCCCACGAGTCGATGGAGCTCAACTTCCTGCTGCTTGACCAGCGCCGCCTCGAGGACGAGATCGCCGCCGCCGGCGAGCGCGACGACTACGAGCGCCGCGCCGCCCTCAGCCGCGAGCGCGCCACCCTGGTCGAGCGGATCGCCCGCACCCAGCGGGTCGAGAGCTGATCCGCGTCCCAAGTCGGTAAATTCCGAGCGGTCCGGGAGGATCCGGGCCAACTCGTTCCGGGGTAGCTCAACGGCAGAGCATTCGACTGTTAATCGAAGGGTTGTGGGTTCGAATCCCACCCCCGGAGCTAGTAGCTACGGCCCCCGGCCTCGCGCCGCGCCAGGCGCTCGACCAGCACCGCGCCGCGCTCGGCGCCGTCGTTCTCCCGGCCCCAGGCGGCGATCTTCCCGGCCTCGGCGGCGAAGGACGGCTCGTGGAGGATGCGGCGCGCCGCCCAGCGCAGCGGCTCGGGCCGGCAGAGGCGCCAGGGCAGCGAGAGGCCGGCCTTGGCCCAGGCGACCCGCATCGCGGTCTCGCTCATGTCGCCGATGATCGGGCTGATCAGGACCGGGGTGCCGGCGCCGAGGGCGCGGGCGACGGTGCCGTGGCCGCCATGGGAGATCACCAGCGAGGCGGCGGGCATCAGCTGGCTGTAGCTGAGCCAGTCGACGAGGACGGCGTTGGGCGGGACCTCGATCGGGGTCTGGGGGACGACCCGGTTGGTCGTCGCCACGACCCGGACCGGCTCGCGCGCCAGTGCCTTCAGCGCAGTGCGGACCAGGTGGTTCTCGGAGTCGTGGGCGGTGCTGGGAGCAACCAGGACCAGAGGACGGTCCCCGGGCGGTAGCTCGATCGCCGGGTGCGGCACCTCGAAGATCATCGGCCCGGTGATCTCGACCCCGGCCGGCCACTGACGCGGATACTCGAGCTGAGGGTAGGTGGCGACCAGGGCGAGGTCGGGGCTGATACCGCCGTGGAAGCGCTCGACCGGCGGCAGGTCGAGTCGCCGGCGCTGCAGGTTGAGGTCGCGGCGGCCGTGCTCGAGGCCGACGTTCAGGGCTCGCTGCCCGGCCCGCCAGATCGCCCTCCCGACTGGGGTCCGCGGCGGTCGCAGGCCGATCGCGAAGAACGGCAAGCCCGGCTCGACCACGGGGTAGATGTGCGGGATCAGGGTCGCCAGCGGCACCTCGGCGCGCTCGGCGGCCAGGGCCGGGGCCAGGGTGAGGATGTCGCTGACGGCGACGTGCGGACGCATCCGTTCGAGCAGCGGCAGCAGTGCCCGTGCCGCCTCGGCCGCGTGCAGGCCGTCGTCGGAATCCGGCTCCGGCGGCGGGAACATCTTGTATTCCTCGGCCGCGGCGAAGCCGAGCCCAGCGCCCTCGACGGCCCCCCGCCGCTCCTCCCAGGTCTCGATCACGACCTCGTGACCGCGTCCGGCTAGCGCTCGCCCTAATGAGATGGCGGGAAAGACATGGCCGGGATCGCCAAATGCGGCGACCAGGACCCGCAGGGGCTCGCCGGCGCGCTCCACTTCGGTCCCGCTGTTAAGGGGTATCGAGACCCTCGCCCGGCCGCGTGAAGACAATCTCCGGCACATGGCAGTTGGGCGAGGTTCGCAGCAGGAAGCGCACCGCCTCGCCGAGGTCGCCCGGCTGGATCATCGCCTCGGCCGCCACCTGGCCCTTGGCGAACTCGGTCATCGGGGTGTCGACGAAGCCCGGCGCCAGCGCCGTGCACTGGATCCCGGCCGCGCCCGCCTCGCGGTGGGTCGACTGGGTGAAGTTGATCACCGCGGCCTTGGTCGCGGCGTAGATCGAGAGCCAGGCCTGGCCGCCTTTGCCGGCGATCGAGGCGGTGTTGACGATCAGCGCCTTGCCGTGCTCGGTACCGGCCTCGCGCAGCAGCGGCAGTCCCTCGCGGGTGCCGAGGATCAGCGCTCGCAGGTTGACCGCCAGCTGCATGTCCAGGTGCTTGGTCTGGATTTCCTCCATCGGCGCCCCGATCCCGACCCCGGCGTTGTTGACCAGGGTGTCGAGCCGCCCGTATTGCTCCCTGTGGGCGGTGAAGACGGAGACGACGTCGTCCTCCTCGGTCATGTTGGCGGCGACGGTCTGGACCTCGAATCCCTCCTCGCGCAGGCCGGCCGCGGCCTCCTCGAGCTTCTCCGGACGGCGGGCGGAGACGGTCAGCGCGTGGCCCTCTTCCCCCAGGGTTCGCGCGATCGCCAGGCCGATCCCACTCGACGCTCCGGTCACCAGTGCAGCTCGCTCCGCCATCTCTCTCCTCCTGTTTCGACGCCGCCGCGCACCCTATCGGCAGTACCGCCGGGACGCTGGGGGCGTACCGGTCGGGTCTCGCGTCTGAATAACATGGCGCCGATGCGCGCCGCCGCCCCTCGACTCGCACTTGCACTCGTCTGCTCATTCGCGATCGCCGCCCTCGTCGGCGGCTGCGGTGGCGGCTCCGGCTCGACGGGCTCGACCACGACCCCGGCGGCCAGCGCCGAAAGCCGGCCGGCGCCGCCCAAGAGCGAGTTCCCCAGTCCCGAAGGGAGGACGCTGCGGGAAGTTCTGAAGGCCGCCGACGCACCCTCCGAACTTGTCGTCTCGCCAGCGGCGATGGCCTTTTACAAGGGGGAGAACCGCTACCCCTTCGGCGTCTTCGAACGCGACCGGACCCAAGTGTCCGACGCCGAAGTCGCCCTCTACTTCGCCAAGGCGCCGACCCCGAAGCAGGACGCGAAGTCGAAGTCGGGCAATAAGGGACCGGCCGCGAAAGCCGAAGAACGGGCGCTCGACGAGCCCGCCGTCGGCCCCTTCCCGGCCTCGATCGAAACGCTCGTCACCCAGCCCGCCTTCCGCGCCCAGACGACCAGCGAAGACCCCGACGCCGCCAGCGTCGTCTACTCGACCCAGATCGACTTTCCCAGCAACGGCGAGTGGCGGATCGCGGCCCTGGTCAAGGAAGACGGGGAAATCAAGGGGACCCTGCTGCCGAGCGCCGTCGTCGGTGAATTCGGCGGCATCCCGAGGCCGGGGCAGAAGGCGCCGAAGATCCACACGCCGACCGCGGCCGACGTCGGCGGCGATCTCTCGAAGATCACCACCCGGATCCCCCCGGACACGCAGAACAAGGTCGACTACGCCGACGCGCTCGGCAAGGAACCGATCGTGCTCTTGTTCGCGACCCCCCAGTTCTGCCAGAGTCGGGTCTGCGGCCCCGTCGTCGACGTGGCCGAGCAGACCAAAGAGGAATACGGAGACGAAGCGGCCTTCATCCACATGGAGATCTACAACGACAACGACCCGAGCAAGGGGGTGCGGCCGCAGGTGCGCGCCTTCAGCCTGCCCGGCGAGCCGTACCTGTTCACGATCAACAGCAAGGGCGTCGTCAGCTCCGTAATCGAGGGCGCGTTCGGGCTCGAAGCCCTGGACGCCGCGGTGAAGAAGGTGATCGCCGAATGAGCAGCAAGAAAGAGAAGCCGAAGGACAAAGAGCCGACCGCCGAGGAGCTCGCCTCCAAGGAAGAGCTGCGGGCGATGTTCGCCGAGGAGGCGCGCCGCCGCTGCGACGTGATCGCCGCCGGCCTGGCGACCGAGACCACCGATTTCGAGACGATGCGCGCCGAAGCCCACGCTCTGCGCGGGACCGCCGCCGTGGTCGGCCTGCGCCGCCTTGCCGAGCTCGCCGGCCTGATGGAGTCCGACCTCGCCGAAGCGAAGACCACCGGGGTCATCCGCGGCGGTCGCGCCCACCAGATCGCCGACGCCGCCAAGGCCTTGGCCGAGGGTGCCAAGGCCGCGTCCGAAGGCAAGGAAGAGCCGCCCGACGTGGGCCGCTCGCTGGCGCAGCTGTTCAGCGCCTAGGGCTGTCGTGCCCGGACGCCGCACCGAGTTGCCGGCACGGGTCGAGGAGTGGGGAAACCGCGGCCACGCCGAGGAGTTCCGCGGCCGCCGCATCCACTGCTTCCATCAGCAGGGGGCGGGACCGCTGCTGCTTCTGCTGCACGGGTTTCCGACCTGCTCCTACGACTGGCGGCAGCTGATCGGGCTCTTGCCGGAGCGTCACATCCTCGCCTTCGACTTCCTCGGCTTCGGCCTCTCCGACAAGCCCCGCGACCACGATTACAGCCTCGCCTGGCAGGCGGACCTGACCGAGGAGCTGGTGCGGCGGCATGGGGGAGGGCCGGTGCAGCTGGTCGCGCACGACATGGGCACCTCGGTGGCGACCGAGCTGCTCGCCCGCGACATCGATGGCGAGGGAAGCATCGAGCTGACCGAGGCCGTGCTCTTCAACGGCAGCATGATCATCGAGCGGGCGAGCCTGACCCCGGGCCAGAAGCTCCTCCGCAGCCGCCTCGGGCCGCTCTTCGTCCACCTCTCGAGTGGCCGCTTCTTCCGCCAGCAGCTCGGCTCGGTCTTCGGGAGGGAGCACCCGATGAGCGCCGCGGACGGGGCCGACCAGTGGGCACTGATGAGGTTCAAGGGCGGCAACCGCATCGCCGACAAGCTGATCGTCTACACCTTCGAACGCGCCCGCCACGCCGAGCGCTGGCACGGCGCGATCCGCGAGTGGCCCAAGCCGCTCGCCTTCGTCTGGGGAATGCGCGACCCGGTCGCGACCACCCACGTCCTCGACGGCCTCCGCGACCTGCGGCCCGCGGCCCCGGTCGTCGAGCTCCCCGAGCTCGCCCACTATCCCCAGGTAGAAGACCCCGCGGCCCTCAACGCCGCCCTTTCGAGCGCCCTTTCATCCCGCTAGGCTCGCCCCCGAGGGGCGGTAGCTCAGTTGGTTAGAGCAGCGGACTCATAATCCGTCGGTCGAAGGTTCGAGTCCTTCCCGCCCCATTTATCGAAAGAGCTCCTCAACCGATCGGCGAAACGAAGGCGGGTCGATCGCGGGGAAACGGTACAGCTCCGGCTCGATCGAGTCGAACTGGGCGAGTGCGTCGGCCGGGTCGATCAGTCCACTGGCAAGACGGATGAAATTCTCGACGATCAACAAAAAGGGTGTGCTCTGGCGAAATGTCCGGACGGCAAGATCCAGGCTCACGGCACCGCGGTATTCGCCGACCGGACCCGCGCTTCAGCGGAAGTCATCCGGACCTGGGTCGGGAAGGGCTAGGGTCGACGCCCGGCCTACTTGAACTCGAAGCTGGTCAGGTCCTGGCCGAAGGTGGGGTTGAAGATCACCTTGTCGAGGTCGATCGCGCTGGAGACGAAGGTGGAGACGGTCAGGGTCCCGTAAGGGGCCCAGGGTGCCTGTTCCATGAATTCGCGGTCGAGGTCTGCGTATTCGGCTTCCTGCTTGGGGCCCAGCGGTTTGGTGCCGAGCTTGGCGATCTTGGCGCTGAGGGCGGGGTCGTCGATCTGGGACCAGTTGGTGTTGTTAGTCGACTGGATGCTTTCGGCGGAGAGCAGGGGCTCGAAGAAGTCGTTCGGGTTCGGGTAGTCCTCGAACCAGTTGACCCAGCCGGTGTCGAGGTCGGGGGTCGAGCGATTGCCCATCACCGTGAAGTAGTTGTCGGAGCTGAGCACTTTCAGCTTCGCGTCGAAGCCGAGTTTCTCGAGCACGTCCTGGTAGTAGGTCGCGGCCGCTTCGTTGGGCCCTTCGTCGTCGCTCCAGACGGTGATCTCGCGGTCGCTGGGGTTCGCCTGGGCGATCATCTGCTTCGCCTTGGCGAGGTTGTACGGGTAGAGCTCGAAGCGCTTGTGACCCGGCATGCCTTCGGGCAGGACCTGCTGCAGCCTTGCCAGTGAGCCGGCGTAGATCCGTTCCAGGGCGGCGGGATCGATCGCGTAGTTGACCGCCTGGCGCACCTCGAGGTCGTCGAACGGCGCCTTCTGCGTGTTCATCCAGAAGTAGTAGGTGTTGATCTGGGGCTCGACCCGGAACTGGGAGCCCTCGTATTTGCCCTTCACTTCCGCGTAGCGATCCGTCGGTGGCGGGTTCTCCATGAAGTCGAACTTGCCCTGCTCGACGTCGTTGACCTGGGTCGAGGGATTGCGGACGACGGTGACGTCGATCCTGTCGACGTGGCCGCTGGGCAGGTCGGGCAGCCGCTTCGCGTTGTTGCTCAGCCATTGGGGGTTGCGCTCGTAGGACCAGCTCTGCCCGGGCTGCGCACTGGTGATCGCGTAGGGCCCGGTCGCCGGCGGTGGGGTCGCCGTCTGGTTCTTGTCCGGCGTGCCGGGCGGCAACGGCGCCGTGAACAGCAGGCCGAGCTCGTTGCTGAAGGTGCCGCGCGGCTCGGTCAGGTGGATGACGATTTCACCGCTCTTGTCGTTGGTCTGGATTCCGGGGATCCCGCCCTGCTTCGTTGCCAGGAAGTGTTCGGCACCGACGATGTCGGTGAAGAAGCCGGACCCGCCCGAGTCGAGCCTGAACATCCGTTCGACCGAGTTGGTGAAGTCCGACGCGTTCACCGAGGTGCCATCGGAGTACCGCAGTCCCGGTCGCAGAAAGAGGGTGTAGGTCTTGCCGCCGTCGCTGATCTTCGGCAGCGCTTTTGCCAGGCCCGGAACCACCTTGCCACCGGCCGCGCCGTCGGCATGGGCGTAGGTCAGCAGGGGGATGTAGGTGTTGTAGAGCGCCGTGTAGCTTTCGGTGTCGTAGGCCAGTGCCGGGTCGAGATAGCTGGGGAAGGAGGCATAGGTGACCCGCAGCGTGCCGCTCGCCGCGCCGTCGGCGGCCGATCCGCCGCAGCCGCCGAGCCCAAGGGCGATCGTCGCCGAGATACCGGTTATGGCAATCGCTGCGGTCAACTTCTTCGGCATCTCTGTCCCTGTCGGCCACGGGCGCCGATTTCGTTAGGACTGGACGAAACATTGAGCCTGGGGAGCGACGTACGCGCTCGCCGCGATCCGCTATCTTCCCATCACTATGGAGAAGTTGAGTGATTGATGTTCTTCAGGGCATCTGAACAGCTTGGGGGCTGCCGATGAGTGTGCTTGCGAAGGAGATCGCGGATGACTGGTACGTCTCGGCCTTTGCCGACACCGCCGACATGGCCTGGACCGACCGGACCGAGGCCGAAGTCCAGCGGGCGATGCGGATGCTGCGCCCGCAGGGCGGTGAGCGCGTGCTCGACCTCGCCTGCGGGTCCGGCCGTCACTCGCTGGAGCTGAAGCGGCAGGGCTTCGACGCGGTTGGCGCCGACATCTCACCCGAGCTGCTGGAGATCGCCCGTAGCGACGCCGAGAAGGAGGGGCTCGAGGTCAGCTTCGTCGAGGCCGATCTGCGCGAGCTCGACTTCGACGCCGAGTTCGACATCGTCCTCAGCCTCAACGACGGCGCGATCGGCTACCTCGAGACCGACGCCGAGAACCTCCGCACCTTCGAGGTCATCTCGCGCTCGCTGAAGCCGGGCGGGCGGCACCTGATGCAGCTGCCAAACGTCCTCTACGCGCGCGAGAACCTGCCGCAGAAATCGTGGATCTCGGGCTCCTCGATGATCGAACTGGTGGAGCACCGCTGGAACAAGAGCGACCGTTACATGGAAGGGGCGATGATCCCGGTCCGCTTCGGCGAGGTCCTCGACGAGCTGAAGCCGATCGAATTTCGCCAGCGCCTCTACACCGTCGGGGAGCTGCGGGAGATCATGGCCTCGGTCGGCATGGAGGTCGACCGCGTCTTCCACGGCAGCGGCAAGGTCCGCGAGCCGACCGCGAAGCAGTTCGAGATCTTCGTCGAGAGCCACCGGGCCTAGCCCGGCTCGCTGCTCCTCCGGGCGTTCCTGCGTTTCGCTTTCAGCTCGCGGCTTTTCACCTTGGCCTCGCCGTAGGAGGACTCGACCAGCGCCTTGCCACCGGACCAGCCGAAGACCCAGGAGACGATGATCACCGCGAAGAGGACATCCCAGGCGGAGATGATCAGCTGCTGGCCGATCGAGTAAGCGGTCGCGGTGGCGGCATCGACCGAGCCGGAGAGCGCCGCTGAGTTCATCGCCTGGGTGACGCCGACGCCACCGGGAGTGGCGGAGACGCTGTTGGAGATCGAGTTGGAGGCGGTGACGGTGGCGACGTTGTGGAAGCTGACCGGAATCCCGTAGGCGCCGAGGAAGACGGCGACGATCGCTAGCCGGGCCGCGTAGCTGCCGAGCTCCGGCAGGAACAGATCGGTGAAGAAGCGCCGCGGCGAGCGCAGGATCGCGCCGCCGCTGGCCATCTGCCGGCGCAGGCCGGCCAACCGCTTCCAGAAGACCCGCGCCAGCAGCACCAGCAAGAGGACAGCGCCGGTGAGGATGAGGACGACGAGCAGGGTGTGGTCGGCGAGGAAGCCGAGCTTGATCGAGAACGAGCCGCTGACCGAGAGGAAGAGGTAGAGGTAGAGGGCGATGTTGAAGACCGAGAAGGGGATCTTCTGCACGACCAGGCCGGAGAAGACCAGGGCGAAGCTCGCCCGCGCGATCAGCGTCGTGAACATCAGCAGCATCACCCAGGTGCCGAGGTTCGCCGGCAGGAACCCGTTGAGCGCGACCGCGACCGCGTAGGAGGCAAGCACGAAGCGGAAGGAGACCTTGGTCTGAGGCAGGGCGGCGCGGAGGATCCCGAACCAGGCCAGAGCGGCGAGCGAGGTCTGCGCCGTCTCCAGCACGACTCCGGCGACCACCGCCCAGAGCGGCACCTCGCCGACCTTGTCGATCAGGTCGCGGATCCAGTCCCCGGCGGGGACCCCGAGCAGGTCGAGGACGAAGATGAAGAGGGCGACGCCGCCGACCCAGAGCGCGATCCGGGCCAGGCGATGGGTCAGCGGCACCTCAAGCCCCCTGAGCTAAGGCAGGTACTTTTCTGCCTGCTTCTTCGCTTCTTCGATGCCCTTTTCGGCCTGGGCCTTGCCTTCTTCGATGCCCTTTTCCGCTTGCTTGGTGCCTTCTTCGACGCCCTTCTTGGCGCTGCCCTTGCTGTCTTCGAGCTGCTTCTTCGCTTCTTCGATGCCCTTTTCAGCCTGCTGGGTGCCTTCCTTGACCCCTTCTTCGGCCTTCTTGACGCCTTCTTCCACTTCCTGCTTCGCGGTCGCGGTGCTGTCGCTGCTGGTGTTGTCGCTGCTGCCGCAACCGGACCAGACGGCGCCGCCGGCGACGATCGCCAGCAGGGCGAACATCGCGCTCAGCGCGCGCATCCTGGAACTGCCTGACTGTGCGTCTCTCATCTAACTCTCCTGGGTGGATTCTCAGAGCCGATGACTCTACCGTTGGGTGCGGTGGCTGCTGACGGTGAAATGGATGAGTTCGAAGGGCTGCTCGCCGACGCGATTGACGCCCTGCCGCCTGAGTTCCAGAAGCTGCTCGAGAGTGTCGCGGTCGTCGTCTCCGACCTCGGGACCGAGCACCATGCCTACGGGATGTACTACGGCGACGGTGTCGCCCGCGAACATTACGAGGACCGCATCGTCATCTACCAGGACACGCTGGAACGGGACTTCGGCCACGACCGCGCCCTGCTCGCCCGCCAGGTCGAGCGCACCCTGCGCCACGAGCTCGCCCACCATCTGGGCTGGGACGAGAGCGGGGTTGGCGGGCTCGGCCTCTAGCCGGCGCTAGCGGACCTTGCAGGCGCGGGACAGCGTGGTCTCGATCTTCTTGCCGTCGGCAAAGTAGAAGCTGCCGCGGGCGAGCGAGAAGCTCGCTCCGGTAAATCCGGCCGGAGCGGGGCAGCTGGCGCTGATGAAGCTGCGGCGCTGGCCTCGGTAGCTGTAGTTGCGCCCAATCCTCAGATCGACCTTCGTGACCGAGCCGATGCCCCCTGCCAGGGTCGGGATCTTGGCCGAGAGAATGGTCCCGAAGAGCTGGTTGCCGTTGTGGGAGATCGTCAGTGGCAAGATGAAGGTCGCGTGCACTGGCGCCTTGGCATAGAGGTGGAGGAAGAGGGCCTGTTTGCCGTTGCTCCTGCCGTAGAAAGCCAGCATCGTGCCGGTGGCAAGGACCGGGGTGGCGCTGGGGAACGCGACGTTGGCCTCGAAGCTACCGCGCCCGACCAGGGCCGGGCGACAGCGCTTCAGCGCGGTTTCGGTACTGGTCGACTGCAGTAGCGGGCTGCTGCAGGCGGGGAGCCCCTGGGTCGAGAGCAGGCCGTGCCGGTTGATCGCGATTTCGATCTTCCGCACCGCCGGCGGATGGCTGCCGTCGGTGGTGCCGATCGCGCCCTGGACGTCGATCGACACCGGCGCCGGGCGGTCCCGTGGCAGCGCGTGCGGCGAGAAGTCGCCGCTGAAGGAGATCCGCACGTTGCCGCTCTGGCTCAGCTCGGCCCGCGCCAGGCCGGCGCCCAGCAGGCTGGCGAGGATCAGCAAGACGGGAATCAGGAGGCGCCGGGACATCTCACGGATCAGTGTAGGCGCCAGATCCTGCGGTTGAGGTTGAGCGATGGTTGAGCTACCGAGTGCGGTCGCTCTCGTCCTTGGCCGCGATCAGCTCGATGGTCAGCAGCACGACCGCAATCGCGAAGACGGGGGTGAAGGCAACGTTCGACGCCGCCTCGGCCAGCCAGCTGGTGAAGAAGGAGCCGCCGAGCGCACCGTGCACGAGGTGGCCGACGAGCTCACCGAATACGTCACCGAGGAGCTCGACCGGAGCGAGGACGAGGAAGACCAGCCAGAAGTTGTGGCGGACCAGGGAGGCACTGCGCCGCAGCGCCGCGAGCACCGGTCGACCCTCCAGCTCGACCACCGGCCCGGCCAGGCCGAACCAGACGAAGACGAGAATGCCGGGGATGAAGAAGGTGACAAGGCCGACGATGACCAGGGCGACGTAGGCGATGTCGACCAGGATCAGCCGCCGGTAGTCGAGCCGGCGGGCGACTTCGAGGATCGACGGCGGCTTTTCGTGCTCTGGGTGGGTGAGGGAGACGGCGACGGCACCGCTGTAGAAGACCTCGCCGAGCAACCCGGTCATCGTGATCGCGGCGACGGCGCCGATCGTGGCGATGAGCTTGACCAGGCTCCCGGGGTCGAGAGTTTCGATGTCGACCCCGGTGGTGAGCGCGTCAAGGAAGCCGACCGGGATGAAGACGACTGCCGCCAACGGCAACAGCGAGCCCGCTTTCGAGGCATAGGTCTGGCCGATGCGCCAGTAGAAGGAGCCAAGCCCGCGGAAGAACTTCACGCTAACGGCGCCTGCGACCGGCGGGGCGCCTGCCCCGGGACTCGAGCTTCGACTGGCTCGACTCGGATGCGGGCAGGCGCTTGAGGCTGCCCAGATCCGGGATCAGCAGCTCTTCGGCGCAGCGCCGGTGCCAGTGATGATGGTCTGTCCCCCCGAGGCGGCGCACGTACTGGACGACGGTGTGCTCGGCGCCGACCTCGATGTCACCGTGGCAGCCGGGGCAGTGGTAGAGCTTGCGGGCGATGCCGCGGATCAGCCAGACCTCGTCGCCCTCTTCGTTGAGGCCGCGGAGGCTCCAGCGGATGCTCGGCTGGCCGTCGAACTGCCCCACGTCATCGCCTCGACATCCAGGCGAAGCCGGCGGCCATCGCGACGTTGGCGACTCCCGCCAGCCGTAGACCGAGCTTCGCACCGGGCCGGCTGACCGCGGGGGAGCCGGCCCAGAGGGCGTCGGTGGCGATCTCGGTTCCGCGTAGCCAGGCGAGGGACTGCCAGTCCGCCGCGCTGCCGCGCCGCTCGGCGACGAGGTGGGCCGCGGCGAAGGTGAGCCAGATCGGTCCGCAGCGGCGGAAGAGGTGCTTCGCGTCCGGCGAGGGCTCGTCGTGTCCGAGCACCCGCAGGGTCGCGGCGGGAGCGGCGATCGCGGCGCCGCCGAGCAGCAGATCGAAGGCGATCATGTTGCGATTGGTTAGGCGCAGAGCCTGCTCGAGGGTCATCGCTATGCCCAATCCAACCAGATCGAGCGTGACTTACGCACACGAGTGTGACTTTTCAAGAAGGGAAAGGGTGAGGTTCGGCGAAATCGACCGCCGTGACCAAGACTGCGACGAAGCCACCCCAACTTAAGAGCCTTTCCGACTACATCCAGGAGCGATTCGATGAGTTCTCGCGCTCCCAGAAAGATGTAGCGCGTTACATAGTCGACCATCTCGACGAGGCCGCCTTTCTCACCGCCGAGGAGCTCGCCCGCCGGGCCAGCACCTCTTCCTCGACGGTCGTCCGCTTCTCCCAGGCCCTCGGTTTCGAGGGTTACCCGGAGCTGCAGCAGGCCGCGATCGAGGAGTACCGGGCGACCATCGCCGGCGCCGCGACCAACGGCGGCGCTCTCTTCTCCTTCGATCACTCTGAGCTCGAGGGCTCGCTCAGCGCCGACTACGCCAATCTCGAGGAAACCGCGCGCAAACTGACGCCGGAGCAGGTCGACGCATCCGTCGCGGCTCTCGCCACGGCGCAGCGGATCGTCATCGTCGGCGTCGACCAGATGGCGTTCTTCGCCAGCTACCTGCGCCACACCCTGAGTTTGCTCGACATCCGCGCCGAGATCGTCGCCAGCACCGGCGGCGAGTCCCTGCAGCGACTCGGTCGTATCGGCGAAGACACGCTGGTCATCACCCTTTCCGCCGGCCGCGCCCATCCGCTGCTGCTGCGGGCGATGAAGCTCGCCCTGCATCGTGGCGCCCGCACCCTGGCGATCTCCGACGCGACCATGTCGGAGGTGGGGGAGCACGCCGAGCTGACTCTCTACTTCTCCTCCAACAGCCCCTCGTTCGCCCGCTCGAACACGGCCCTGATGGCTCTGGTGCAGGCGCTCGCGCACGGTCTCTACGCGCGTGACGAAGCCGCGCACAAAGACCGCATCCGTGCCTACAAACTGAAGTAAGCCGCTCCTCCGTAATATGGGCGCGATGACTGAGCGCGCGACTTTCCGCCTTAAAACCGGCCTGGCAGAGATGCTCAAGGGCGGCGTGATCATGGACGTGGTCACGCCCGAGGAGGCGAAGATCGCCGAGGACGCGGGCGCCTGCGCGGTGATGGCGCTGGAGCGTGTGCCTTCCGACATCCGCCGTGACGGTGGCGTCGCCCGGATGTCCGACCCGGCGATGATCAAAGGGATCCAGGGGGCGGTGACGATCCCGGTCATGGCCAAGGCCCGGATCGGCCACTTCGCCGAGGCGCAGGTCCTGCAGGCGCTGGAAGTCGACTACATCGACGAGTCCGAGGTTTTGACCCCGGCCGACGAGCGCAACCACATCGAGAAGCTGGCCTTCGAGGTTCCCTTCGTCTGCGGCGCCACCAACCTCGGCGAGGCGCTGCGGCGGCTCGGCGAGGGTGCGGCGATGATCCGCTCCAAGGGCGAGGCCGGGACCGGCAACGTGGTCGAGGCGGTCCGCCACATGCGCGAGATCACCTCCGGCATTCGCCGCCTCGCCCAGCTGCGCCCGGAGGAGCTCGCGGCGGAGGCGAAAGAGCTGCCGGCGCCACTGGAAGTCGTCCAGGAGGTCGCCGCCGCCGGCAAGCTGCCGGTGCCGCTCTTCTGCGCCGGCGGCATCGCCACTCCGGCCGACGCGGCGCTGATGATGCAGCTCGGCGCCGAAGGCAACTTCGTCGGCTCCGGCATCTTCAAGAGCTCCGATCCCGCCCGCCGTGCCCGCGCGATCGTCGAGGCCACCACCCACTTCAACGACCCCGAGCGTGTCGCCGCCGCCTCGATCGGCCTCGGCGAGGCGATGCCGGGGCTGGAGATCGCCGATCTCGCCGCCGCCGACGCCCTCCTTCAGAACCGCGGAGCCTGAGCTGCGCGTCGGCGTCCTAGCGCTGCAGGGCGACTTCGAGGCCCACGCCCGCACCCTGCGCCAGCTCGGCGCCGAAGTAACCGAGGTCCGCGCCGCTGAGGAGATGGATGGGCTCGATGGTCTCGTCATCCCCGGCGGCGAGAGCACGACGATCGTCAAGGGGATCGAGTCGGCCTGTCTGGAGCCGGCGCTGCGAGCCCATCACGAGGCCGGCCGGCCGATCCTCGGCACCTGTGCCGGGCTGATCGTCTGCGACGCCGAGCACCTCGGCTTCATCGACGCGAGCGCCCGCCGCAACGCCTTCGGCCGTCAGCTGCAGAGCTTCGAGGCGGACCTGGAGGTGGAGGGAATCGGCGACGAGCCGCTGCGCGCCGTCTTCATCCGCGCCCCCTGGATCGAGCGGCGAGGGGACGGGGTGGAGGTGCTCGCCTCCTACGACGGTCACCCGGTCGCGGTACGCGAAGGGACGGTCCTGGCATCGGCCTTCCATCCCGAGCTGACCGACGACCCCCGCTTTCATGCGATCTTCATGGCGATGACCACGAGCGCGCGTGAGCGCGCCAAGGAGGAGGCGACCCATGGGTAGCGATTCGAGGACCGAGGCACTGGCGAAGATCCTGGTCGGCTACTCGACCGAGGTGAAGGAGGGCGAGGTCGTCTCTATCGACGGCGAGAGCGCGGCGGCGCCGTTGCTGCTGGCGGTCTATGAGGAGGTGCTGAAGGCGGGAGCAAACCCGGTCCTCAACGTCGCCCTCGACGGCCAGATCGCCGCCTACTTCAAGCATGCCTCCGACGCCCAGCTGGAATGGATCTCCCCCTTCGCCGAGTGGATGGTCGACAACGTCGACGTGCGGATCGCGATCGGCGCCAGCACCAATACCCGCGAGCTCTCCGGGGTGCCACCGGAGCGCCAGACCCTGCGCCAGACGGTCACCGGCGACCTCATGGCGCGGGCGATGAAACGCAGCGCCGAAGGCGATTTCCGCTGGTGTTACACGCTCTACCCGACCAGCGCCTACGCCTCCGAGGCGGAGATGAGCCTGGCCGACTACGAAGACTTCTACTACGGGGCCTGCCTGGCCGGCGGCGGCGATCCACTCAATGCCTGGCGCAAGGCTTCGGAGGAGACGGTACGGCTGGCCGAGTGGATCGAGGGCCACGAGGAGGTGCGGGTGACGGCGCCGGGAACCGACATCAAACTCGGCATCGCCGGCCGCAAGTTCATCCCATGCGACGGCCGCCACAACATGCCCGACGGGGAGTTCTTCACCGGCCCGGTCGAGGACTCGGTCGAGGGCGAAGTCAGCTTCCATCTGCCCGCCGTGATCGGCGGTCGCGAGGTCTCCGGGGTCCGGCTGCGGTTCGAGGCGGGAAAGGTCGTCGATGCCAGTGCCGAGCGCGGCGAGGAGTACCTGCTGAAACTGCTCGACACCGACGCCGGCGCCCGCCGGCTCGGCGAGCTCGGGATCGGCACCAACTACGGGATCGACCGCGGCACCCGCGAGGTCCTGCTCGACGAGAAGATCGGCGGCACCGTGCACATGGCGGTCGGCACCAGCTACCCCGAGTCCGGCGGCGTCAACGAGTCCGCGGTCCACACCGATCTCGTCTGCGACCTCCGCCTCGGCGGCAAGCTCGAAGTCGACGGCATCGTCATGCAGGAAGATGGCCGCTTCGTAGTCTGAGCCCCGCTATCTCATTCCGCACAGAGGCAAATCCAATCGCAAACTCGGACCGCACAGAGGCAAATTCGCTCGCCATCTCGGACCGCACCGCGGCGAATTCAGTCGTCATCTCAGAGCGCACCGCCGCGAATTCGGTGCGTATCTCCAATCGCAGTGCCTGAAAATTCACGGCTCACTTCTTTGAAGCCGCTGTCGACCCGGTGGTTCAGATCGTCCAGCCGCTCGTCGGTCCACACGTCTCTCACGGTCTCCATGATGACGGCCTAGCCGGGCAGATGCAACGTGTTGTCGGCGAAGCGTAAAAGCTTCGTCACGGCACCGCTACTGGTTCGGGATCGGCGAGCCGGCGGCGAGGAAGAACCAGATGGTGAGGGCGAGGCCGGCGAGGATGACGGAGCCCATCAGCACCGCCTCGACGACGGTGATCGAGCTCTGCGGGCCGCCGGTGTCGCGCATGCTCTTCAGCCAGGCGGGCCGGATCGGAGTGAGCCGGTTGGTGCCGGTGATGTGGATGTAGAGGTTGTTGAGCCGCCCGATCAGCCAGGCGACGATCAGGACAGAGGAGACGATCCCAACGGCGACGACGGCGTAGGGCCCGCCGCTGGGGAACTGGGTGTGGGAGACCTGGGAGGCGATGTAGACCCAGCTCAGCGGAATCGCCGTCCAGAGCGAGAAGGCGGCGAGCAGCATCGCCACGAAAACCAGCGTCGCGGCAACCGCCCGACCCGGGTTGTGGATGTGCGTGTTTGCGGCCATCTCCCTACTTCATAGAATGACACGCATATGTCCGGTCATTCCAAGTGGTCATCGATCAAACACAAAAAGGGCGCGGCCGACGCGAAACGCGGCAAGCTCTTCAGCAAGCTCGCCCGCGCGATCATCGTCGCCGCGCGTGACGGCGGCGGCGATCCCGAGAACAACCCGACCCTGGGGAC
>DASYJK010000195.1:0-28095 GCA_035996525.1 Solirubrobacterales bacterium | reverse complement strand
GTCCTCGTCACGCTGGCGTGGATCGCGGTCGAGGTGCGCAGCCGCGAACCGCTGATCGACATGACGATGATGCGGGTGCGCGGCGTCTGGACCACCAACGCGGCCGCCTTCCTGCTCGGCGCCGGCCTCTACGCCTCCTTCATCGTCTTCCCCCAGTTCGCCCAGCTGCCAACCAGCACCGGCTTCGGCTTCGGCGCCTCGGTCGTCGTCTCCGGCCTCTATCTGTTGCCGGCGACGATCGGGATGACGATCCTCGGCCTCAAGGCGGGAGCGATCTCGGCTCGCTTCGGCTCGCGGGCGGCCCTGCTCGGCGGCACCCTCTTCTCGACCGCGTCCTTCCTGCTGCTGGCGGTCGCGCACGAGCACCCCTACCAGCTGCTGATCGCCGCCGCCCTGCTCGGCATCGGCATCGGCCTCGCCTTCGCTGCCCTCGGCAACCTCATCGTGCAGGCGGTGCCGAGCGAGCAGACCGGCGTGGCGAGCGGCATGAACACGGTGATGCGGACCCTCGGCGGCGCCCTCGGCGGCCAGCTCTCAGCCACCTTCATCGCCGAAAACACCGCCAACGGCCTGCCCACCGTCACCGGCTTCACCGAGACCTTCCTGATGGCGACCGGATTCCTCGTCCTCTGCTTCGGCGCCGGCCTGCTGGTGCCGAAGGCGCGGGCGGCACTGGCACCCGCTCTCAGCCCCGAGCCGGCCGTGGTCGGCGAGAGCGCCTGAGCGACTTCGGCCGCCGTCACGCAGGATTCGCGACCGGAAGGCTAGAATTACGGGCTGTGCGGCTGTAGCTCAGCTGGCTAGAGCGTCTGCTTGCCATGCAGAAGGTCGAGAGTTCGAATCTCTTCAGCCGCTTCACGCGAAAGCCCGCTCTGCAGCGGGCTTTCGTCGTTCAGGTACCGCAAACGGAAATCAAACCACCCCCGATATGCACCGATTAGCGGCGATTTCGGCCGACGCCGCCTCGCTTTCGCCACACGGCGGAGCTACGGTCGGCCCGCCGACATAAGCAAGTGCCCCGGTGGCGGCGAACGCCCCAGGGCCGGCTTCGAAGCTTGCACTTCGATGCACCACAGAAGGTAGTTGTCGGTGCTCACCTCTTGGGCGAGTCAGCGCGCCGAATTGCTCGCTACGTTCGTCTTCAGGGCTATGCTCGCCTGGTCCCTTGCCACCGGCATCGGGGCCGGTGGCAGCGTCTGAAAGGTGTTCCGCATGGAGGCTAGAACTGCTTCGGCCCGGAGTTCGGCTGCAGCAAAAATGCGGTGGGAGGATGGGGTTTCCTACGGATTGCTGCTGGCGGGCGTCTACTTCCTCGTCGGCGTACTCTTCTTCTACGCCGGCAAGGAGAAGATCTTCGACGGCCTCGGCGCTCCGAAAGGAATCAAGGAACAGTTCGCGGGCACCTTCCTCGACACGATTCCCGGTGCCGACGCCGCCTGGACCATCATCGGCATCTTCGAGTTCGCGATCTTTGTGCTCGTCGTAATCAGCCTGGTCCGGATTGAGTTCATGCCGAACCGTGCAAAGCCTTGGCTGCTCTCGGCGCTCGGCCTGGCCGTCTTCACCTTCTCGCTCCTCGCGATCGGTCAGAATGTCACCGGCGAAAACTCCGGCGTCGCCGAGCTCTACATCTACGCTGGTGCCACGGCGGTGCTCTTCTTCCTCGTCCTGCAACTGCCGCCCTACAGACCGGTGAACTGGATCAGCGGCAGGGTGGGTTCGTGAGTCTCCAGGACTCAGCCATATGACCGAGCCGTGGCTTAGGCATCGCCGATTGGCCTTGGGGACGCTGGCGGTCCTGCTGGTTTCGGCTTCGCTGATGTGCGATTCGGCCGCCGCCGCTCCTCACTGTCAGAACGCATCGGGTCCGGCTTCACCCGGCGGATCGTCGACCGGTTCGTTGGCCTGGCGCGCAGCGCCCGTAGGTCCCGCCAGTGTCTACCGTGGAATCCCCGAAGCGGGGGGGAAGCGCCGCGGCAGCCTTGAGCCGCGGCAGCCGATTGGTTCCTCGTGCTTCGCGTCGTGCGCCGCCCCAATGGGGATTGTTGGGTCAGGTTGCGGTTGCCCGGCCGTCCGAACAATGCTGCCGGCTGGGTGCGCTCGGAGCGGCTTCTCCTGCACTCGACGCCCTGGCGAATCACGATCTCACGTAGCCGCCGCACCCTGACCGTCTACCGGGATGATCGGGCGGTTCAAGCTCTCGCCGTCGTGATCGGAGCGCCGCTCACCCCGACTCCTCGCGGCCTCTTCTCGATCGTGCACGCCTGGCGAAGTGAGCCGAGCGCCTTCGTCGGCTCCTGGGTCCTCGGCCTCACCGCCCACAGCGACGTCCTCCGCAACTTCGAAGGCGGCAGCGGCGAGGTCGGAATCCACGGCCGCGGAGGCGCCAGCCTCCTCGACCCGCTCGGCAGCGCGGCCAGCCACGGCTGCATTCGCCTCGCCAACCGCGCGATCGGCTGGCTGGTGGGGAGGATCGGGCGGGACAATCTCCCAGGAATTCCGGTCGTCGTGCGCCACTAGCTGGAGCGCACCTTCCCCGAGCGCTCAACGAACGTATGAGCGCCTAGGGGACGGGTCCTAACCTGATTAAAGGGCCTGTCTAAAAGCATCCGCCCCCAAGGAGGAGATATGTCGATCCCAGAAGCGCCCCGCGCTCCCCCCGGTCGAATCCTTGCGGCGGCCTTGCTCTTCCTCGCTGTCGTCTCCGTGGCCCTCGTGTTGTCCGCCGTCGCACGCGCCGAAGCGCCTCCCTCCCGGTGCGTGACTTCGGCGGCGGCCGAGGGCAACGGTCCGAAGTCCTGTTCACGGTCCCGGCTGCGTCCTCCCCGTAGCGCTCGGGCTGCCCGGCTCGGCATTCCGCAACCCCCACGGGTGGTCTACTCGGAGAACTTCGAGAACGGCATGGCGCGAGCCCCGGTGCTGCTCTCGAAATACCAGGGCACGCCTCCTCTGTCGATGACCTACAGCGCCGCCCAGCGCTTCCTCGAAAACTGCAACGGCTTCATCGCCGAGTTCGAATCCAACGAACGCAAAGTCGCCACCGACTGCGAAGAAGTCGCCTACAACCGCGTCCGCCAGCTTGCCTGGGTGCTGGGCCCAACTCCGCGGCACCGATCCGCTCGCCAACCACGCCGTCGCCGCCTACACCGATGGAGGGGTTAAAACGCCGCTTCCCGCCAACTCGGTTCAGTTCGAAACGTTGAAACCCGTTCCGGTGAATGCGAACGGGCGCTTCATCACCTTCTCGGTCGACGCCGCCGAGACCAACTGCAAACACAACCACGCCGAACTGAAGTTCTACTTGCTGAACGGCGCCGCCGAAACCCCGACCTTCACTAGCCCGATCGACCCCTGCACCGATAAACGGGCCAAAGTGATCGAACCGCCGGTTCTCGGAACCAAGGCCTCCGAACCGTTCAAGGCCGGCTCCTTCGCCGGCAACGCCGCCACGCTTTTCACCGGCACCTCGCTCGGGATCAGGATGCGGAACGGCCAGACGAGCGAAGACGGCAACGACGCGGCCTTCGACAACATCCAGGTGCTCGACGCGACGCCGCAGCTCGAGAAGTCCTTCAGCCCGGAAGTGCTGAACGTCGGCGGGGTCTCCCAGCTCACCTACACGATCACCAATACGACCGAGTTGGCGGCAAAGGAAGGCTGGTCGTTCACCGACGCGCTGCCCGCCGGCCTGGTGGTCGCCACTCCGGCGATGGGCTCGACCACCTGCGCGGCGCCGACCACGATCGACGCCACTGCCGGCGGCAACTCGATCGCGGTGAAAGGGAACCTGGCTGCCGAAATGAGCTACTGCACGGTCGCGGTCAACGTCACCTCCAGCAAAGAAGGCAAATACATCAACGGCCCTGGCAACGTCACCGAAACCGGGCTCGAACCGCCGGGGGAAGCGCCGGTTGAATTCGCCGACAACGCCGACCTGGCGATCGAGAAGACCGCCGCTCCCACCCCAGGTAAACCGGGGGGCGAAGAGACCTTCACCTTGAAGGTGACGAACAACGGTCCGGACACCGCTCGCAACGTCCTCGTCTCCGACCCGATCCCCCCCGGCCTCGACTTCGTCTCCGCGAAAGCGCCCTGCGCGAACGAAGGCGGCCAGGTCAAGTGCCCACTCGGCTCGCTCGCCAAAGGCGATTCGGCGACGCTTGAATTCCTCGTCCGCATTCCAACTGCCGCGATTGAAGGCTTCGTGAACACGGCCGTTGTGACGAGCTCGACCCCGGACCCCGACCTCTCCAACAACGCCGACACCGCCGCAGTCCCGCTCCTCCCCGAAGCCGACTTGAGAATCAAGAAGATCGCCCTGCCGAAAAAACTCACTGCCGGCGGTCACGTCGCCTACCTGTTCCTCGTTCACAACTCGGGTCCCAGCGCAGCCACGAGCGTCACCGTCACCGACCCGATGCCGTCGGCCCTGCGCCTGCTCGCGGCGCGGCCGAGCCAGGGCACCTGCTCGGTCACTTACGGCTTGCTCTGTGACCTGGGCCGGATCGCGTCGGGCGGCAACGCGGTGATCCTCGCGATCGCCCAGGTCGCGCCGGACGCCGCCGGCAAAATTCCCAACACGGCGAGCGTCACCGGCGGGGAGGTTGACCCCCATCCCGAGGACAACGAATCCCCGGCCGCCATCGAAGTCGACCCGCTCACCCCCGAGGCACTGATCTCCAACGTCGTGCCGCCGCTGCCGCTGGCTGACCCAACCCAGCCGCTCGCCGATCTCGCCGTTGTCAAGCGCGTCGATCGCGTCACCGCTCGCGTCGGCCAGCGCCTCATCTACACGCTCCGCGTTACGAATCGGGGGCCGGACGACGCCGCCAATGTCAGGCTCGTTGATAGCTGGACGCTTCGCATGAAAATCATCTCGGTGCGTCCAAGTCAGGGACATTGCGCTGACAGCGCGCCGATTCAGTGCTCGCTTGGCGCGATGAAGAGCGGCGCCCACGCCACGATCACCGTTGTCGGGATAGCGGGGCATCCGGGCCGGCTGCGGAACAAGGCCACCGTCGCCAGCGATAGCCGTGACCCTGATCTGAGCAACAACGACTCGACTGCCGAATCGGTGATCGAAGAACCCCGAAGGCCCCCGCCGCCTCCGGTGGTCACCGGCTGACGCTGCTGGCCTCGTTCGAAGAAGCGACTACAGACCTCATGGCGTCGCGTGGCGGAATCAAACCGCCACCGCGGATTTCGGGCACTCACGCGCACGAGTGCCCGAAACGCCGCATATCGCCGCATATCCGCGCGTATTCAGGATTGGAACCGTCCGCTGCGCCGATGCGAAACCCCTGCAAGCTGGCACATCGCGGCGGGCGGCTTTTGGGGATCGGCCTAATTGCCATGCAGAAGGTCGAGAGTTCGAATCTCTTCAGCCGCTTCGTCGTTTTGGTTCGACTTCGTCGTGCGGCGAGGGGGGCCTCACCGCCACAGCTCGCGACGCAGCATCGCGTTGCCGCGTTCGAGCTGCTCGATGGTGGCGCTGGCGACCGAGCGCGTCCGGGCGGCGCGATTGATGCGGGCCTGAACCTCCCGGTGCGACTTGCCGGTGCGGCGGGCGACGTCGGCGACCAGGCGGCTGCGCTCGCCGCGCAGCCGCTCTCGGGTCGCATAGGCCGACTCCCGCTCGGGTTCGAGGTCCTCCGGTGCGGCTTCGGGTCTGGCGAGAGCGATCGCCCTCGACCCCGTCTCGGGGTCATCGGTCGGGAACAGCTGAAGCGCGGTCTCGCTCATGATCGCCCCGGCCAGTTCGGCGTCGCCCGAGCTCAGGGCGGCAAAGCCGCCACCCGGCTCGCCCTCCGGACGCGGATCGTCCATCTCTTCAACCTCTTCCTCCTCGGCGTCCGAGGAGAGCTCGAGTGCGTGTCGGCGCTCCAGCTCGATCTCGTGGGCGAGTGCCTTCAACCGCGGGTCGGCCGGCATCAGGAGGTAGCTCATCTGGCGGCGTGGCCTCGGGGTGGATCGGATGAAGCGGCCGACCACCTGGCGGAAGAAGAGCTCGGTCCGGGCCGCCGTCGCGTAGACGCCGACCCGCAGGCGGGGGATGTCGACGCCCTCCGAGACCATCAGGACCGAGACCAGCCAGCGTCGATCGGAGGAGGCGAAATCGGCGATGCGCCGGCTGGCATCGGGCTCGTCGCTCATCACCAGCTCGGGCTGCTCCCCCGAGACCGACGCGAGCCGCGCCGCGATCGCCCGCGCGTGGTCCTGGTCGGAAGCGATGACCAGGCCGCCCGCGTCCGGATGCCCGTCGGCGCGCACCTCGCTCAGCCGGGCGTCGCCGTCGCGCAGCACCTCGCCCATCCACTCGCCGTCCGGGCTGAGCGCCGTCCGCAGGCGCCGGGCCGCCTCCGCGGCCGGCAGAACGAGGTCGAAGTCGGCGCTGCGCAGTCTCCCGTCCGAGATCCACTCCATCTCGCCGTCATACGGCAGGAAGGTGATCGGGCGGCACACCCGATCGTGCAGCGCCTGCGGATAGCCGTAGGTGTAGTCGGCCCGGCTGAGGCTGTCCTCGTCGTAGGTGACCCAGGGGATGGCTGAGTTATCGGAGCGGAAGGGCGTGCCCGAGAGCAGCAGCCGGAAGCGGGCGCCGTCGAAGGCCTTGCGGGTTTGCAGGCCCCAGGCGGCCAGATCGCCCATGTGGTGCGGCTCGTCGGCGATCAGCAGGGTCGGCCGGCGGCCAGTGGCCTGCCGGTGCATATCCGGTCCGGCCGCGATCGTCTGGTAGGTGACGGCGACGCCATGGAAGTCGGCCGACTCCGGCCCGTCCGAGTTCGGCCTGTTCGGCTCGAGGTCGATGCCGTAGCGGCCCGCGTCGGCGGCCCACTGGCGGCAGATGTGGGTGGTCGGGGCGGCGACGACGACGCGCGCGACGAACCCGGCGCTCAGCATCCGGTGGGCGATGTGCAGGCCGAAGGTGGTCTTGCCGGCCGCCGGCGTCGCCGAGGCCAGGAAGCTGGTGGCCGAGTGCGCCCGCACGGCTTCGGTCGCCTCCTCCTGCCAGGAGCGGAGTGGTCGGGCATCGGGCCAAGCCGGAAGCGATAGGGCGGGCGCCCTGCCGCCGGTCGGGTGCTGAGAGGTGTCGTACAAGGGCGGGCCACAATAGGGTCGCCCGCGGTCGGAGGCAGGAATCCCAGGTCGGCGTCTTTCCGTAGCCCATATCCTCAGCGCCGACCTCGACCGCGGCATCGATCCTGCTCATCGCCCTGCCGTTGGCTTTCAACCTCGCCTTCGGCCTGCTTGCCGTCCGCTTTGACTACCCGGATGTCCTGCGCCTGCCGACCGACGAGGTGCTGGCGCGATTCCGCGAGGGCGGGTCGAGCCTGGTCCTCCTGTGGTGGGCGTTCGCGATGACCGCGGTCCTGCTGGCGCCGCTCGTCGTCCTGCTCGGCCTCTCGCTGTCGGGCGCCGACGGCGCGCTGGTCGTCGTCGGCATCACGGTCGGTGTGTTGGCGGCCCTGGTCCAGTCCTCGGTCTGGTCAGGTGGCCCTTCGTCGTTCCCTATCTCGCCCGCGAGGCGTCCGATCCGGCCGCCACCCCGGCGCGGCGCGAGGCGATCGACGTCGTCTTCCAGGCGCTCAACCGCTATCTCGGCGTCGCCGTCGGCGAGCACCTCGGGTACCTGCTGACGGGTGCTTGGAGCGTGCTCGCGGGCATCGCGATGACCCAGAGCACGGCGACGCCCGGCTGGCTCGGGGCGATCGGCGCCCTCGCCGGCGCCGCGCTGATCCTCTGCTCGTTCGAGTTCGTCGGCCGCTTCGAGCCCGCCGGCTGGACCCTCGCCGGCCAGGTGACCCCGGTCGCCTACGTCGTCTGGTCGCTGTGGCTGATCGCGACCGGGATCGCGCTGCTGTGAGTGTCGGCGCCGCGGTCGCGGTAGGCGCCGTCGCCGGCCTGCTCGTCGGGATCGGCGTCAGCGTCGCGACCGGCATCCCGCTGATGTCCGAGGCCGGGCTGGCGCTCGGCGCGCCGGCGGCTGGTTGTGGCGGCGGGACTCCGCCGCTCAATAGGCTGAGCGCGTGAAGGCCATGCGCTACATCGCTCTCGCCGAGGCGACGAGCTTCCTCGCCCTCCTGGTCGCGTCGTTCCTCAAGCACCACGACAGGGGCGAACTCGGGGTGCAGATCCTCGGGCCGATCCACGGCCTGCTGTTCATCGCCTACGTCGTGATCGCGCTCAACCTGCGTCCCCAGCAGGGCTGGTCGGTCCGCACCACCTTCTGGATCCTGGTCGGCGCCGTCGTGCCCTTTGGCGGCTACGTCGTCGACTGGTGGCTGCTGCGCGAAGCGCGCCGCGCCCCCGCCTGATCGCCGCCGGGCAATAGCGCTCGCACGCCTATAGCCGGCGCCGCGGCCGGTCGACACAGGTGGTCTCTTCCATCAAACGACCGAATCGGGGAATCGAGATGCGCAACCGGCCGCGGCCAAGACTCACCTACGCGAACGTGATCGCCACGCTGGCACTGTTTCTGGCGCTCGGCGGCGCCACCGCCTACGCGGCCTCGCTCGGCAAGAACAGCGTCGGCAACAAGCAACTGAAGAAGAACGCCGTGACCGGCGCCAAAGTCAAGGACGGCTCGCTCCTGGCTGGGGACTTCAAGGCGGGCCAGCTGCCCAGCGGTGAGCGTGGACCTGTGGGCGAGCGCGGCCCGCAAGGAGTGGCCGGCGCGCCGGGGGCGACCAGCGTCGTCACCCGCTATGGCTACGAAGGCAAACCGAAGGAGGACGAAACGGGTCAGTCCTTCGCGAGCTGCCTGCCGGGAGAGACCGTGACCGGCGGCGGCTTCGAAATCTTCGGCGAACCGGAAGAAGTGGAATACGAACTCCTCTCCAGCGGGCCGACCGCCGGCGAAGCCAATGTCGAAAGCGACGTCGTCTACACGCCGCCGGAAGACGGCAGCCCCGCGACCGGCTGGCGGGTCCTGATTGACAACGGCGAACCGAGCGACACCGTCTTCTTCCGCGCCTACGTGATGTGCGCCCGTCCCTAGCGCGCTGAATTTGTCCCCAACCAGCCACCTCGCCCCGCTCCGGCACCGGCCGGAGCGGGGGAGCGGTTCGGCTGACTAGGACTGCTTGGCGGCCAGGGTGAGGTTGACCTTGGTGCCCGGGTTACGGGTCTTGCCCGGTTTCAGGCTCTGCTTGGAGACCACGCCGTCCTTGGCCGTGGCGCCTTTGAGCTTCTTCACCTTGCCGGGCTTGCAGCCGGCGTTGCGCAGCGCCCGCTTGGCCTGCTTCAGCGTCTTCTTGCCGAGCTTGGGGACGACGCACGCTTCGTAGTCGAAGCGGTCGCCGCTGGCGATCGGGCTGGTGCCGGCGACGGTGGTGACGGTGACGTCGACGTTGCCCGGCTTGGTCGCCACTGGTGCGGTCGCGGTCATTTCGGTTTCGGAGACGACCGCGAAGCTGGCGGCGGGCGTGTCGCCGAACTTGACGGCGCTGGCGGCGGTGAAGTCGGTCCCGGTGATCTTGACCGTGGTGCCGCCGGCGATCGAGCCGAAGTTGCCGGCGATAGAGGTGATCGCCGGAGTCGGCTGGACTTCGGCGCTGAGCTCGAGCTCAGCGCCCGATTTCGGACCCTGCCCCGGCGCGGTTGCACCTTCGAAGGGCCGTGGGAAGATCGAGTCGAAGCTGGCGCCCGGGACTTCGACGACGCCTATTTCATCGCTCACATTGGTCGGGTCGATGCCGATCAGGTCGCCCGCCTTGACCCGAAGATTGGCCGTGAAGGTCTGCAGCCCGGCGTCGGTCGGGGTCACCGCGCCGCTGGTGCCACTGGCGGTGTAGGCGCCGGTGCCGTTCGGGTGCAGCACCCGCAGGAAGAAGGGCCCGCCTTTGCCGCCCTGCATCCGCCAGCGCACGATCGCGCCGTTGACCGGCGAGACCAGGTTGGCGCCTTTCTCCGGCAGCGCCGTGTTCAGTTGGGTATGCAATTCACCGAACGGTTTCGAAGTGAAACCGGGGGGCAGAACGCTGCCGACGGTGATCGTCGAGGCCTGCGCAGCGGTGGCCGCAAGCATGGTGCAGGCGATCGCCACGAGGGTAATTCCAAGTCCAAATTTCTTTCGCTGTCGCATCTGATGTCTCCCCAGCTAGTCGTTGCTCCCGCGCCCCTGACTTGCACGACGGGATTTCGACCAATAACCGTCGCCGCTGGTCAATGTTGCGCTTTGCTCACATTCGGCTCGCGTTCCGCTCGCATTCGAGGGGAGGGCTGGCTGTATGGCCAGGACTGCCAGAATGCCCGGCGTGGGGACCGACCGGCAATACGACCTGGCGCTGTTCGGCGCGACCGGGTTCACCGGCGGCCTCACCGCCGAGTATCTCGCCGCCAACGCGCCCGAGGGCCTGCGCTGGGCCCTGGTCGGCCGCAACCGCGCCAAGCTCGAGGCGGTCCGCGCGCGGCTCGCCGCCGCTTCGCCGGCGGCGCCGGAGCCGGACCTGATCGAGGCCGACGCGGCCGACGGCGCCGCCCTGGCCAAGGTTGCCGAGTCGGCCCGCGTCGTCATCACCACCGTCGGTCCCTACGCGCTCTACGGGGGCCCGCTCGTCGCCGCCTGCGCCGCCGCCGGCAGCGACTACGTCGACCTCACCGGCGAGCCCGAATTCGTCGACCGGATGTGGATCGAGCACCACGCCGAGGCGCAGCGCAGCGGTGCCCGCCTCGTCCACTGCTGCGGCTTCGACTCGATCCCGCACGACCTCGGCGCCTACTTCACGGTCCAGCAGCTGCCGGAGGGCGTGCCGCTGAAGGTCAACGGCTATGTCCGCTCCAACGCCAGCTTCTCCGGCGGCACCTACCACTCGGCGATCAACGGCTTCGCCCGCGCCCGGCAGACGATCGGCGCCGCCAAGGAGCGCCGCCGCGACGAGCCGCGGCCAAACGGCCGTGAGATCCACTCGGCCGGGCTCGGCATCAGCCGCGACTCCGAGCTGGGTGGCTGGGTGGTGCCGCTGCCGACGATCGACGGGGGCATCGTCCGCCGCTCCGCCGCCGCGCTCGAGCGCTACGGCCCGAACTTCACCTACGGCCACCACATGGTCGCCAAGCGGCTGGCGACGATCGCGGCGCTAGGGGCCGGGGTGGGGACGGTCGCGGTGCTGGCGCCGCTGCCGCCGACCCGCAAGCTGCTGCTGAAGATCAAATCTCCGGGCGAAGGCCCGGACGAGGCCGAGCGCGCCAAGAGCTGGTTCAAGGTCAAGTTCGTCGGCGAGGGCGGCGGCGAGCGCGTGGTCACCGAGGTCTCCGGCGGCGACCCCGGCTACGGCGAGACCTCGAAGATGCTGGCCGAGTCGGCCCTCTGCCTCGCCTTCGACGAGCTGCCGGAGACGGCGGGCCAGGTCACCACCGCCGAGGCGATGGGCGACGCCCTGCTGGCCCGGCTGCAGAGCGCGGGAATCTCTTTCCGCGTGCTCGAGCCGGGCTAAGCCGCGGGGGCGGAGCCGTAGATCGCCCGCACCCAGACGTCGACCAGGACATCGAGGATCCTGTCCTCGGCCAGGGCGGGGCTCTCGGCGGCGAAGGTCGCGTACTGCGCCCGCTCGTTCATCTGCAGCAGGGCGATCGCGAGGTCGCGGGCGGGCTGACCGGCGGGGGCGACGCCGCGGGCGCGCTCGGACTCGATCACCACGGTCACGTCGGTGACCCAGCCCTCCATCACCCGCGCCCAGAGCTCACGCGCCTCGGCGTTGGTGGTCCGCAGCTCGGCGGCAGCAAGGATCACCGCGCGGCGCGAGCCGAAGGCGTCGAAGGAGGCCTGCAGGGCCATCCGCCAGCCCGCGCGCGGTTCCTTCGCCAGCTTCGCCAGCGCCTCCTCGCGGCTGGCGGTCCCGGCCTCGACCATGCGGTCGACCAGGGTCAGCAGGACCGCGTCCTTGGAGGGGAAGTAGAAGTAGAAGGTGGGGCGGGAGATGCCGGCGCCGCGAGCCAGGTCCTCGACCGAGATCTCGCTCAGCGGCCGTTCCTCGAGCAGCCGTTCGGCGGTCGTCAGGATTGCCCGCTCGCGGTCGTCGCCGCTGGCGCGGGTGCCGCGGCGGCCGCGCGGAGCGGCCTCGGAGGTGGGCAGGGAGGTCGGCATCGGTCCCTCACGATACACAGCGTTGATGATCCCGACAAGAAGTTGAACTTCTCGACACAGTGTTGATAGGATGCTTGCGGCAAGCTCTCACCAGATCGACCGATGACGAAAGGAACCACCGAGATGCCGAACGACCACGTCGATGTGCTGATCGTCGGCGCCGGCCTTTCCGGCATCGGCGCCGCGCACCATTTGCAGGAGCGCTGCCCCGGCAAGAGCTACGCGATCCTCGAGGCGCGGGCGGAGATCGGCGGCACCTGGGACCTCTTTCGCTACCCCGGCATCCGCTCGGACTCCGACATGCACACGCTCGGCTACCGCTTCCGTCCCTGGACCGACGACAAATCGATCGCCGAGGGGACGAAGATCCTCAACTACGTCGTCGATACCGCCCGCGAAGGCGGTATCGACCGCCGGATCCGCTTCAACCACCGCGTCGTCAACGCCTCCTGGTCGAGCGCGGAGGCGCTGTGGACGGTCGAGGCCGAGCGCACCGACGGCGGTGAGACGGTCACCCTGACCTGCGGCTTCCTCTTCATGAACACCGGCTACTACCGCTACGACGAGGGCTACACGCCGGAGTTCCCCGGCATCGACTCCTTCGCCGGCGAGGTCGTGCACCCGCAGCACTGGCCCGAGGACCTCGACTACGCCGGCAAGCGCGTGGTCGTGATCGGCAGCGGCGCCACCGCGATGACCCTGGTCCCGGCGATGGCCGCGGACGCGGCCAAGGTGACGATGCTGCAGCGCTCGCCCACCTACGTGATCTCGATGCCGGGGGAGGACGGGATCGCCAACCGCCTCCGCGCCGTCCTGCCCGAGCGCGTCGTCTATCCGATCGTGCGCTGGAAGAACGTGCTCCTGCAGGGGGCCTTCTACCGGCTCAGCCGCAAGCGGCCGGAGCTGATCAAGAAAGTCCTGCGCCGCGGCACGATCAAGGCGCTGCCCGCCGGCTACGACGTCGACAAGCACTTCAAGCCCCGCTACAACCCCTGGGACCAGCGGGTCTGCCTGGTCCCCGATGCCGACCTCTTCCGGGTCCTGCGCGACGGCAGCGCCGAGATCGCCACCGACCGGATCGAGACCTTCACCGCCGACGGGATCGAGCTCGAGTCCGGGGCGAAGCTGGAGGCCGACATCGTGATCACCGCGACCGGCCTCAACCTGCTCTTCCTCGGCGGCATGAAGATCACGATCGACGGGGCCGAGCCCGACCTGCCGCGGGCCCTCACCTACAAGGGAATGATGCTGAGCGACTTCCCCAACTTCGCCTACACGCTCGGCTACACCAACGCCTCCTGGACGCTGAAGGCCGACCTCACCTCCGAATACATTTGCCGCCTGCTCAACCACATGGACGCGAGCGGCCAGCGGATCGCCACGCCGACGGTCAACGACCCCTCGGTGACCGAGGAGCGGCTGCTCGACTTCAACTCCGGCTACGTCCTGCGCTCACTCGACCACCTACCCAAACAGGGCTCGAAGGAGCCGTGGAAACTGCGCCAGAACTACCCGGTCGACCTACGGATGCTGCGCCGCGGCGCGATCGACGATGGCGCCATGCGGTTCTCCAACCCGGCGCCGCTGGCTCAGCCGGAGGCGACCCAGTCCCTGGCCTCGGCCTCCTGATCGAGCTCGTAGACGGCGACCTCGCCGGGGGTCATCCAGGCGAACATCCGGAACGCCTTCTTCACCCACTCGGCGTCGCTGACGATCGCCGAGCGCTTCCAGGCGGAGTGTTTCAAGAAGCCCAGCTCGAGGCCGGTCTTGGCGTCCTCTAGCCAGGCCCGCGGCTCCAGCTCCTCGAAGTCGGAGAGGACGAACAGCATCCGCACCTCGCCGGCCTCGACCGCCTCGCGCAGGGTCGGCACCAGCACCTCGCGGTAGTCCTCGGGGGTGAGCTTGCCGGAGGCGCGGAACCCGATCGTCCCCGCCGGCATCTCCTCGATTCTCTCGACCATCTCCTCCTCCTTACCCGGCCAGCACCAAGACAATGGTCAGCAGTCCCAGGATTATGCCCCCGGCGACCATGGCTCCCTGGGCGTAGGGGGGAGGGTCCGGGAAGCCGCCTTCGTCGAGGGCCCGCTCGACGTTGCGACGGCGGTGGCTCCCATAGGCGAACAGGGCCAGCCCGTAGAGGCCGAAGCAGACGCCGACGGCGACGTAGGGCCAGCTGATGGAGCTGTCGCTCAGCTCCGGCACCACCCGTCCCACCGCCAGGGCGACGGCGAGCGCCGCCAGCCCCGTCCGCCACCAGGCCAGCTCGGTGCGCTCGCTGGCGAGCCGGGTGCGGCGGGTGGCGTCGGTGGCTTTTTCCATGACTCCGGCGAGAATAGTTATGCCGCCGGGTAGTCTTCGGCACATGGATGACCAACAGGTTCTCAGCCATATCGACGAGCTGGTCAAGGAAGAGGAGCAGCTGCTTCACCGCCACGAGGGCGAGGGCCTCAGCTCCGAAGACCACGCCCGCATGGAGGAGCTGAAGCTCCAGCTCGACAAAATGTGGGACTACCTGCGCCAGCGCCGCTCCCTGCGCCAGTACGGCGACAACCCCGACGACGCCAGCATGCGCGACGGCGGCACCGTCGAGGAGTACGGCACCGTCAGCGACTACGACGAGACCAAGCCCGACGCTCCCGCTTAGAGCGGCCCGCCGCGGCCTGCAACCCGAGCCGCCTCCGCGACAATTGCGCCGCTAGGCTTGACCGATCCGCGGCGCCCTGGCGGAGTGGTTACGCAGCGGCCTGCAAAGCCGTTTACACCGGTTCGATTCCGGTGGGCGCCTTTAGAAAAGCCCTGCTAACAGGCGGGGTTTCTTGTACCGCGGTGCAAAGGGTGTAGCCACCGTGTACCGAGATGCCGCCGCTCAACTCTCGCCGTCGTCATCTGTGGGCGACTCGTAACCAAGCAGCGAGGCGGTCATGCGGAACGTTGACGCTCCCTTAGCTTTGCGAGCGGCCGTCTCAACTTCAATCTCGCCAAGGCGCTCGTAGGCGACCCTGAGCGCTTCTTGGGCGTCTTGCCATCCCTGATCGTCGACGTCCATTTTCATGGTGATGATCGTCCGATCAGTGCGGCGGTCGAAAGTGCCAGCCTCAACGGCGGCAGAGGCCCGAAGGGTGACTTCGTTGACGGCGTTGATGCTGATTCCGGTCCTGACCGTCTTGTCCAACAGCTCCCATTCGGGAGTGTCAAGCAGCATCCTCGTCGTCGCGCGGTAACGAGTCTTCACGGCGCCTCGCACTTGTTGTCGGTCGGCGACCTCAATGCATTCCAGTTTCAAAAGCTCCTTGGTGTGATAGCTGACGCTCGACAACTCTTCGCCGAGTAGATCAGCCATTTCCCGCGGGCTCGCGCAGCGGTCATTCAGGATGGCGATGATCTCGGTTCTCAGTGGGTGGTTGAGAGCCCGTGCAATCCGTTTGTCGAGCCGCGCAACTCGGCCCGTCTTCGGTCGCTTGTTCTTCTCGTCGGGGGACATTTTCTCGAATCCTCTCGTTTGCTCTATGGGTGGCAGAGTGATCGAAAGTATTAGCGCTTTTGCGATCACAACCAAAATAGGTATCTAGATTGCTAGAGCCCTCTTAAGCAATCCTTCGGCTCGTCCCGTCAATCGAGCCGAAAGGGGGTGAGGCTGATGACGATCAATCGCACCGACGCCGTAGTTCCGGCTGTGTCGATCACGAAGCAGGGCTGAGCTAGCCCGAGGGGGCGCCCCGGCGTCTGTTCGGGGCGCCCCAATGAGTGTCTAGCCACCCGTAGTACCGCGGTTCTGACAATCAGTACCGCGGTACTAAATTTGAGGCTATAGGCGGGCTGGAGGGCGCGCTGGCAAGATCCGGAGAGTGCGAAGTCGCCGCCGCGGACGGCTCGACAGGAGTGGTACAAGTGAGCACATGCCCCGTCAGACCCAGATGACGACCCTTTCGCTGCGGGTGTCCAAGGCGACTCGCCTGCGGATCAAGACCGTGGCCGAGGCTAAGCAGCTCAAGCCCTCACAGGTCGCCAGAGCGGCGATCAACGACTATCTTGACCGCTTCGCCGACGAGCCCGACGAAGAGGCTCAGAAGTGACCGCGGCCGAGCGGGACTGCGAGGCCGTCTTCGAGTACGCAGGCCCGCCGCCGTCCGATGCCGACCGCCGCCGTGCTTTCGGCCGCGCCAAGGCGCTTGCGCGCCCTCTGCGACAGCCGACGTCGACGCCCCGTTGTCGAGCACCGCGGCGGGCGCTACCGCGGCCGAGGCAGCATCGCTCTGTTCGGCGGCGAGCGCGCAGAATCAGCCGGGGCAGTCGCAGTACGTCGGACCCTGGCGAACCTGGCGAACACCCTGATTTAACCCTCGTCGGGAGGGCATCTTGAGCAGCGCCGGGCACGGAGTTGGCCTGCTCGACGAAAGGTCGCACGCGGTTTTGCGCTTCGTCGCCAAGCGCCCCCGCAATCGCGACGAGCTGACGCGCATCTTCGTCGACAGCAAGCGCGCGTGGTGGCCGGAGGATCTTGATCGGGCGATAAGTCAACTCGTCGATCTCGGCTTCGCCGTCGACGGCGATGACGGCTTGGTCCGGCGAACCGTGAGGTCGCCGCTGTGAGGAACGAACTTCAAAATCTTGGCGCGGGGAATAACGGCCCCCGGTGCCAAGCGGATCGGTCTCTCACCGATCCGCAGGGCGCGGCTGCAATGGGCGCCGCGTCCGTCCGGCAAGTGCCCCCCGCCCCCGTCGAAATAGGTGTCGGCGAGGGCGGGGCGCTGCCTCCAAATGCAATCGGCGCGGGATGACGAGTCCGTCGGCCGAGGTACTTCGTGAGCGGCTTGCCGACGCATCCGACGAGATCGCGGGGTTCCGCGAGACGTTGCGCAGTGCGAATGGCAACGGGCTCGACGAGGCGACTCGAAGCGATGCTCTCGACTACGCCGCAAACGTTGTCCGCGACGTTGATCGCATCACTCAGATCGAGAAGACGTCGGACCCACAGCGCAACCGGCTCCGTCGCGATGCAGAAGATCTCGCCGAGGCGATTACCGGCCGCGGCGACAAGGCCAGAGAGCAAGCGCTTGCAGAGTTCCGCGACGACCGCGACCAACGCGTTCATCCGCTGGATTTCCTGCGCACGAGTCTGAAATCGTACGACCTCAGCCGTGTCATCAAGCACGGATCAAGCAACTCGCTCTGGGATCTCGAACTTGAGAACGGCACGCGCATCCCGCTCGGCACGTCGGTTCAAATTCAGGAATTCAAAAAAGTCAAAGGTGCCCTGCTCAGCGCTGGCCGGGTCATGCGCAGATTCACGGCGAGCGAGTTCGACAAGGTCACTGAAGCATTCGCTCTCGTCGCCGAGACTGAAGACACCGTTGCCTCAGAGAACGAGGAGACGGCCGGTTGGCTTGCCTCGTTCATCGCCGACCGTGGCGGTCAGAAGGTCAAGCTCGGCGACGCGGACACCTTGCGCAACCTCTTGCGCGACCCTGACGACCTCGCTCTATTTCGCGACGAGCAAGACAGGATCTATCTGCGGCTGCCCAAACTCTCGGTCCACGTCACTCGGGTCATCGGGCAGCGAACCACTTCACGTGATCTCGCAGCTCGGCTCTCGCGGCTCGGGTTCAAAAAGAAGCAGCTCGGCGCGCGCGACGGTGACGAGACGCTGAAGGCGCGGTTCTGGCGCTCGCCGCCGAACTTCGACGTTGAGGGGGCGGCATGACCCCATGTGTTCCCGCGTTCCCGCGCCTACACAACGTAGGTTTTCAGCCCTCAACTGCCGGGAACGGCGGGAACGCGGGAACACGGCTCTGCGAGCGGGCTCTTTCGGAGCCGGTGACGGGAACGTGGTGGGAACAGCCGGGAACCACGGCCGCGGGGCGACCTAGTCGCCTGCCCGAGAGACGTCCTTGTGTAGGGAGACGGCGCCGTGTGGGTCGAGGAGAGCTGTGAGCGAGCAGGGCGGATCGGCCGCCGCGCGTGGTCACGACGGCTCGGAGAAACGCCCGAGCGGCCGTCTGCTGACCGCTGGCGATCTAGCTGAGCGCTGGCAGGTGCCCACGTCGCACGTCTACCGCCTAGCCAGAGGTGGCCGCCTGCCGTTCGTCGCCCTCGGCCGCTACAAGCGGTTCAGCCTCGCCGCGGTCGAGGAGTTCGAGGCAGCCGGGGGAGCGGCAGCGGATGCCTAAGCCGTTGCCAACCCGCATGCAATGCGGCATTGACCCGACCATGTACCGGGCGGTGTGTCGATGACGCCGCTGAGCGGAGACGATCAGGCACGAGATGCGCAGCTCGCCAACCTCAAGCGCGGGGACAACCCGGCGCCACCCGGCAACCAACTCGCGGTCAAGCACGGCGGGTACAGCACGATCCCCGACGCTCAGCGAAGCGCTGAGTTCGTCGAGATCTATGAAGCCCTAGCTGCGACGGCGCCACTGCGCGACGCCAACGGCGCCTTGCCTGTCGTCGACGAGGTTGCAATGGAGATGGTCGCGCGGGCGCTGAAGCGTTGGCGCGACGTCGTCGCTTGGTGCGACGAGCACGGGCGCATCGACGATGCGACCGGCCAGCTCAAGGGCGCTGCCGAGTTCGAGCTGCGATGCGAGCGAGCGTTGCATCGAGCTTGCGACGTGCTCGGGCTCAATGCGAAAGCGCGCGCGGCCATCGGCGTCAATGTCGCCACGGGTATCGACCTGGCGGCGAAGTGGGCCGAGGAGAACGCGGCGAAAGCCGAAGGGGGCGGCGACAGTGAGTAGCCCCCGCGACGATCTGCGCGCCTTCGCCGACCTTGCGCAGCGGCCGATGACTTCATGGCAGGCCCGAGCGTTTGCGCTCGTCACCGCGATAACCGTGCTCGTCGCCGGTCGCGGCATGGGCAAGTCGAGATCGCTGGCGAGCTACGCGGCATGGTCGGCGTTCACCACCGCCAACTTCCGAGTGCTGATCGTCTCCGCATCCGAGGCGTCGGCGCGACGTCTGCTGGCCGAAGTCCGCGCCGTCGTCGGCGCGGCTGCATTGCGGGGCAGCGTGGTCGACGAGCAGGCCGGGCTTGTGCGCCTCAGCAACGGGAGTGAGATCCGCTCAGTGCCGTCGAGCGAGCGCACGATCCGCGGCAACGTCGTCGATCTCCTCCTCGTCGACGAGGCGGCGTTTGTGCCCGACGCCTTGCTTCTCGGCGCCGCGTTCCCGACGACCGCGGCGCGTGACGGCAAGATCGTGCTCGCCAGCTCAGCCGGTGTGGCAGCCGGTGCCTTCTATGACCTGGCGCAATCGGGACTGGCCGGATCCGAGCAAGTCCGAACGCACCGTTGGGTTGCGAAGGCTGCCGGTGGCGACTGCGATGCGTCATGGATCACGCCGAGCGTCATCGCCCGCGAACGCGATGCACTTGGCAGCCTCAGATTCAACGCCGAGTTCTTGGCGCAGTTCGCCAGCGGCGCAGACTCCTTGTTCAGCGCCGCCGTCCTGAATCGAGCGACGGCCGACTACGAGATCCCCGAGCTGGCTGATCTCCGCGGTCCCGCCAAAGTGGCTGCGGGCGTTGATTGGGGCGCGGTCTCGGATCGGTCCACCCTCGTTGCAATTGGCCGACTCCCCGTCGGCACGGAACGCATATACGGCGTTCGCTGCGCGAAACGCTGGCGGGCCGGTCATCCGCTCAACGAGGTGATCTCCGAGATCGTCAACTCGCCGGCCCTCTTCGACTGGCTGACCGCGGAGACGAACGGACTCGGCGCGCCCTGCTCTCAAGATCTCTTCCGGGGGATCTTGCGGCGCCGACCCGAACACGGCGGGGGCAGGCGGCGCCGTGTGGTCTCGTGGTCGTACGAGGAGGAGCTTGCGAACGCTCGCAAGCCGAGGAAGCGGTTCCGCGAGCGCTCGCCCGAACCCGCATTTGTCACGAAGAAAATCGCGCTTCACGTCACTTCCGAGTCGAAGTCGGCGACGTACTCGGCGTTGCGACTTCTGATCGACCGCGGCCAACTTCTCCTTCCGGCCAGCGCCGAGGAGCTACGCCGCGAGCTGCTGATGCTGAAGGTGACGCTCGGACAGACCGGCAACGAACGAATCGAGGCCAGCGGCGGCGGGCACGACGACTTGGCAGATGCGCTCGCCGCCGCGCTCGGGCCATTCAAGGACCGCCGAGATGGCAAGTGGAAAACGCGGCTGGGCCTCATGGCCGCAAGTCGGCGCGAGCTGCCGAACTTGCACGCCGAGAACCACCTTGCAGAGCTGACCCTGACCGGCTCGGGTTTGGCGATACCGGCGCGCCCGGTGTGGGCATCCGTCGCCGGACCCGAGTTGTCGGGCGATCTCGACGTGACGGCGCCGCCCCAACGTCTCACCCCCTTGCAGGTTCGAGCGCGAGTCGCGCTGACCGACGCACTTTCAAACCACGACGACAACGGAGGTACGAAGTGAGGAATTACGAGCACGTTCCATTGCCGGACCGGGCGCATCAACTTGGTTGCCCGGCGAAGCGCATCGAGCGATACGAGGTCGACAAACCGATCCGGGTCGCGGGCATGGTGACCGGGCACGAAAAAGTTCTCTGCGTCCGGTGCTGCGACTGCGCTGGCGAGATCCTGATTCCGGTCGCAGAGGTTCCCGAGCCGACCGAGGACGACGCCGAGGAGGTTCCGAATGGAGACTGATCTCGACAAGACGGTCAAGGAATTGAAGAAGGAGCTGAAGGCCGAGAAAGCCGAACGGCAAGAACTTCTCGACGAGCTGCGCAAGTCGCGCCCCAGGGAGGACGAGAAGGTCTCGTCGACGGAGCGAATGCGCCGCGGCTATGACAAGGCCGAGCGTCGCCGTGAAGGAAAGGACGACGACGATGACGAGTAGATCCGAGGAGACGAATGCTTGGGACGAGCTTGCCGAGTTCGACCGGCGCGTCAAAGTGGCCGAGGACCGCGAAGGCGCGGCCCGTTCGGCCGACTCGGCGGCGCGGCGCAACCTCGCAGCGGCGAAGGGGAAGTTGACGGATTACTTCCGCGAAGTCGAGACCGAGGATCGTCCTGCCGACGCCGAGGAGGAAGTGCGGTTACTCGCCGCGATCACGGCAGCCGAGTCGGCCGCATCCAAGGCAGCCAGCGAGAGTCGCACCACCGCGGCGAAGGAAGTTCGCGCCGAGATCGAAGCCGAGCGAGATAGTTGGATCGAAGCGGCGGTGCCTCGTCTCATTGCCGAGCTGGCACCACGGGCGCAGCGGGCGAAGGAGAACATCGAGCGCTCCTACGCCGAGCACGAGCGGGCAAGCAACGAGTACGCATCCGTGCAACGGGCGGCGGTCCGTGTCGCGCTCGCCGCTGGCCTGCCGGTCGACGACGTGCCGTTTCATCCCGATCAAGGCGACGATCTAGCGGAGATCACCCGCACGTATCTGCGCGGTGTCGAGCTGCCATTGCCGCGGACCCTGATCGCCAAGCAAGAAGCGGTGTCGTCGTGACGCGGGACGCGTTGGATCCCGGCCCCGACGGCACCTATCCGGCTTGGCCGCGAACTCCCGACGGCAAATGGGACACGGTCCGAATGCCGGTCGGGTTGCAGCGGCAGCGTGTGGCGGGTTCGACCGAGGTGATCATGGTCGACCTGACGCCGCGTCATCCCGACGGCTCCGTGATCTGCCCACCCGATCTCGAAGTGCCCGACGGCATCGAATGATCTTCGTAGCCGCCGAGACGGTTGCGATCATCGGTGGAGATGACGCAATTGCCCAACGAGGCCCCCGACCGGCCGCCGGATTCAACTCTGCTCTGGGGGACGTGCCCCCGCTGTGGGCATCGCTCCACCTTCGAGCCGATGGGGGTAGCTCTGCCCGTTTCGGTTTCCGCCGGGCGGACTTGGCTTGCGATGGGCGGGATGCCGAAGGAAACCGATCAGCTAGATCGCGTTGCCGTCTACCAGTGCCGAGGCTGCGGTCAGGGAACGGCCGTCATCGAGGAGCAGTACATGGGCGAGTCTCCGACGCGACAAGCCAAAGTTGGGGGGCCGATCTCATTCCGCGGAGTGCATTGGTGGCCCCCGCCGGGATCCGGCGAGCTAGACCAAGTCATCCCCAAGGGTTTGCGGGATTCGTTTTCGGAAGGGACGCGCTGTCTCGGCACGAGATCCCCTCGCGCCGGAGCCGTGATGTTTCGCCGGACCATCGAGGGAATCGTGCGGGACAAGGGCTCGACGAAGGCGGTCGATCAGCTCGGTCGGAGCGATCTCCCTGGCGCGCTCAAGATCATGGCGAAGGAGCACACTCTCGACCGCAACCTCGCCGAGTGGGCCGACGACGTCCGTGGTCTCGGCAACGTCGGCGGTCATTTCGATCCGTTGGAGGACGTCAGCATCGAGCAAGCCGACGAGCTGGCTCAGCTTGTGCGGCAGATCTTGCGCTACGTCTACGAGGAGCCTGCACGAAGTCAGCGGCTACGCGACTCCCGCACCAAAGCGGAGTAGGATCCGCCCCACATAAAAAGCGCCCCCGCGACGGTGGAACGTCCGGGGGCATGGCACAGGAGGGTCTATCTCCCATGCACTTGCAGACTAGAAGCACCCATGCGCGGAGCGTCGTCCGATGAGCACGACGGCCAGCAACGTCACCGGGCACGTCGCACTTGTCGAGCGCAAGCGCGGGGATAAGTGGTACCTGCGTTATCGCCTTGCCGACGGTCGCAAGGTGCAGAAATGCCTTGGTCCCGATTGGGTGCGCGGTGGCCGCCCGCCTGCCGGTCACTTCACGCAGCGGCTCGCCGAAGAGACCCTTGACGCGGTTCTGACGGACGCGCGCCGAGGCACCTTGGCTGGCTCGACGACGGGCGCGAGCTTCGCTGATGCCGCCGCTGAGTACCTGCGCTATGTCGAGTTCGTGAAGCAGATCGACGCTGCCACGGTGGCCGATTACCGGGGAGTGATCGACGGTTACTTGCTCGACGAGTTCGAGGGGCCGGTTGAGGCTGTGACGCCGGACCTGATCGACGTCTACAAGGAGCGGTTGATCTCGGAAGGCAAGTTGTCGAACCGCACCATCGTTCGCCATCTCACCGTCTTGCACGGGATTTTCAAGCGCGCCAAGCGCGTGTGGAAGCTGAAGGAGAATCCCGCGACGGCCGACATGGTTGAGCGGCCCAAGGTTGTCTACTCGGGCGAGTTCGACACGCTCGACGGTGACGAGATCGACTTGCTCGCGGCGGCGGCTGTGGATGCACAAGACGCCGCTCTCTATCGCACCGCTGCGTTCACCGGATTGCGTCAGGGCGAGCTTCTTGCGCTGCGGTGGGAGAACGTCGACTTCGTCGGCGGCTTGCTTCACGTCCGGCGCAATTTCACCGATGGGCGCGAGAAGGTGCCAAAGGGCAAGCGCGTTCGCTCTGTGCCGATGATGCCCGAGGTGATCGACGTCCTGGCGAAGCTCAAGGAGCGCGATTACTTCACTGCTGACAGCGATCTCGTCTTTTGTTCAGAGACGGGTGGGCACCTTGATCACTTCAAGCTCCGCAAGCGCTTCTATGCCGCACTTGAAAAGGCGAAGCTGCGGCGGATCCGGTTCCACGATCTACGGCATTGCTTTGGGTCGGCGGCGATTCAGAAGCTAGACCCGTTCAAGGTGCAGTCCTACATGGGCCATCAGCACTACTCGACGACTCAGCGCTACCTGCACCACAAACCACAGCGTGAGGATGCTGCCGCACTCGCGGAAGCTTTCGGCCGCCCGGAATCGCAGAAAGAGGATGCATACACTGCGTGAGTGGGGGATTTACCGCAGGCCGTTCTATACGAGGCGTCGAATCGATCTTTGGATCGGCAGGGTTCTGCGCTCGACAACATTCGCGCCCGTGCTGGAACTCTTCTTGCGGGCGCCGCCATCGTCACCTCGTTTCTCGGCGCTGAAGCATTGAAGGATCCTGGGTCAACGCCGGGATCATTCGACCGTAGCCTTCAACTTTCCGAGATCGTGGCAATCATCGCGTTCGTCGGCCTGGCAATCACCGTCTTGGTGGTGCTTTGGCCGCGCAAGTTCAAATTTCGCATCAGCCCCGGCTACTACCTCAAGAACCACATCGAGGTGCCAGATCCGTGGACGACGGAGAGGCTGCAACGAAATCTTGCGATCTGGCAAGAGCGCCATGTTGTCGAGAATCAGAAAAAACTCGATGGCATGATGAAGTGGTTTCAGGCAGGGTCAATTTTGCTGGTCGTCGAGGTAGTAGCCTGGCTTGTGAATCTAACTTCTTAGGAGGGCACATGGGGCAAGACGAGCCGGAGCCGATTCAACCCGAGGGAGATGATCCAGGCATTCCGATCATCGAGTCGCCTGACGCCGAGGTTGTGGTGTCGGTCGACGACGGACCCGAGCCCGAGGGCGCGGATCCCGGTCGTCTCGAAACCTTCAGCCTTGAGCCCGAGGGCGTGGAGCGTTTGGAGGATGTGCTGAAGCGCGAGTCGGACGACTGAGCGTGTAGCGAGCCGTGTACCGAACAGGCCGATTTCGGGGCAACTGAGCGCAACTCAGCGACGCGAATCGTGCCTGAGGGACAGGGGCGGGGGAGACCCCCGGAGCCTGCAAAGCCGTTTACACCGGTTCGATTCCGGTGGGCGCCTTTCGCTCTTTCAGTTCCGTTGATTCCGGTCGTAGCGGAGTCGTAGGGCCATACCTTAAGAGCGCAGATCGACGATGCGACACGGCAGCTGCTCAGCACGGTCGATGAGCTCCGGGTCGCCAGTCCAAAGAGGAGCGTCCACCCGCGCTGCGGTGGCAGCGCAGAAAGCATCCGCATAGGACATTCCACCTCCCGCCTTAATCCCCGCGGCGGCAGTGACCAACGCCCAATCTGGGTCAATAACCAGACTGTTCCTGTGGATCGTTGAGATATCGGCCACGGCCGCCTTCTCACCCCGTTCCCGAATTCGCATGTACAGCGTCTCTCCGAGATTGATCGAGGAGATCGCCGGTGGCTGCGAAAGCCACTCGGCTTCGATCCTGGCGGCGGCCGGCTCGTCCTTCAAGTAGGCCAGCACAGCCCAGCTATCGAGGACTACCAACGCCTTGCCTTTGGGCCTTGCGCTCCTCTAACTCGCGCTCCTCGCGACGCTCTTCCTCCAAAGCCGCGGTCCCGCCTCCCGGCGTGTCTTTCCAAAGGCCGCGCAAGGACTTGATATCCCTTTCGCGCGCCTGGGGGTCGTCGGCAACGCGGCGGACCCGAACCTCTTTGCCGTCGGGCAGAAAGGTCACCTCGTCACCGGGATTGATCCCGATTTCCTCCCGAATTGACTTCGGGATCACGACCTGTCCTTTGATTCCTACCTTGTGAGTCATACCGCCAGTATAACGCAAGAACCCGGTGGAATCCCGAGACTGAACAGGGCCGCCACGGGTTACTTCGGCGCCCTGGCCCGCAGCGCCGGCACGAAGATGCCGACGAGGCCGCGCAGGGTCGCCGCCGTGTAGTTCATCCAGTCGAAGCGGCCGCGCCAGAGGACGACCTCGCCGTCCTCGACGTCGAAGCGGCCGCAGACCCAGAACTGGATGCGCAGTCGTCCCATCTTCAGCACGTCGGTGCGTTCGGTCAGGACCGAGTTGCCGGCGGCGGAGATCGCGTGGTTGTGGACCTCGAAGGCGGCGCGAGCAGGTCCACGGCGGTGTCGATTTCGCCCGCGGCGAGCCGGGTCAGAAATCGCTCGACGGTCTCGATCGGCTTGCTCATCCGGCCAGCCTAGAGAAGGCCTTCGAAGATCCGGATCTGATCCCAGACCGTGATGCAGCCCGTGAGTCGCTTGGGCGGGTCATCGCGGGTCGAGAAGGTGCTGGTGGCGGTCCAGCAGCCGAGTCCCCCGACTTTCACCCGATACGGGATCGAACTGCTGTGCTGGCTGTCGGGCACCGTGCAGGTCCAGCTGCCGTCCGCCTCGTGTGGGCAGGGTGCATGATCGAAGATGCTGTTGCCGACCGAGTACTGGAGCGCCTTTCCATCGATGCCGACCAGCGGCGCCGGGCGGGCGGCGAGGAGGCCGATCACGACGACCAGACCCGCGGTCCCGCCAAACCAGAGAGCGGTCGTGCGCCCTGGGCGGCGATGGCCGATCGGGTCGGCGGCACGGGCGAGCTTCTCGCCTTCGTAGAAGCGTCGGCCCCAGCCCGAGCGCGCTTCGGCAAGCGGGATCGCCCCCAGGTACCAGCCGATGCCGAAGGTGATCCAGCCGAGGACGAAGAGCAGCCAGCGCTCCTTCAGCACGCACACCACGGCAGCCGGGAACAGCCCCAGCACCCAGAGCCAGAAGGCACCGAAGACGAGCGCTTCGACGATCAGGCTCCCGGTCACCGCGCCCGCTGCCAGTTCGGTCGCGGGTAGGCCTCCTTGAAGCCGGCGCGGAGGATGTTGCGGTAGCTGGCGGAGGGACGGCCGGGGACGCGCTCGCCGGTCTCGACCAGGAGGGTGTCGCAGCCGGCCGCGGCGGCATCGAGGATGCGGCGGTGGAGGAGGGCGGGCTGGCAGCCACGGCCGCGGGCGGGCTCGAGGGTGGCGGCAATGCCGAGCTCGGCGACGGCTCCGTCGACGAGCATCGCCGCGCAGGCCTGGGCGGCGCCGTCGACCTGGGCGACGTAGCAGCGCCAGCGCTCGCGCCCAGGCAGGTCGGCGAAGAAGGCGGCGGCCCAGGCGGAGAGGCCGAAGCCGGTCGCGGCGATCATCCCGAACGGCTCCTGCTCGGGACCGGAAAGCTCGATGACCTCGATGTCGTCGGCCACCTTGAAGCGCGGGGGATGGGCGTCGCGGACGAACTTCATCCAGGCATAGCCCGGGGAGAAGCCGTTCGCGGCCAGCCACTCCTCGGCGGCCTCGGAGTCCGGCAGGCCGGGAGTCACCGGCACGGAGGCGTCGACTCCGCGTGAGTCCGCCCAGGCCACCGCCGCCGCGAGCTGCCCGTCGGCGACCGCGCCGGGCTCGGCCGCGCCGAGCAACAGGTTCATCATCGTGCGGCCCGGGAAGCCGGTGGCGAGGGAGGTCTGCAGCGGGCCGAAGGCCTTCAGCTCGACGCCGTGCTCGGCGGCGACCTCGACCGGGACCGATTCCCAGATCTCGCGCCAGAAGCGGCGCTCGGTCCGGTCCAGGCGCCGGCGCTCGACCGCGGTCCCGTCCCCTGTCTCTTCGGCCGTCATGGTCCCGGCCAGGATAAGTCGCGATTCGCACCCTTGGCCGGCGCCGCGCATCTGTCAGCCTGGGGGCGTGAGCGTCGTCGCCGCAAGCGCCACCGCCGACAAGGCGGTCGCCGAGATCCCCGAGAACCAGGTGATCGTCCTCTTCGGGGCGACCGGCGACCTGGCCAAGCGCAAGCTGCTGCCGGGCATGTTCCACCTCACCCAGGTCGGGCTGATGCCGCAGCGCTTCCGCATCATCGGCGCCGCCCGCCACGCGGTCGAGCTCGACGAGTTCCGCGAGGTCGCCCGGCAGGCGATCGAGGCCTCCGGCCGTGAGGACATGTCGCCGGCGACCTGGGACCCGTTCGCTGACTCGCTGCGGTTCGTCGGCGTCGGCGACGGCTTCGACGCCCTCGCCAAGGCCGTCGCCGAGGCGCGGGACGAACTCGGCGACGAGACCGCCGTCCTCTACTACCTCTCGCTGCCGCCGGCCGCCGCGGCCGGCACGGTCGAGGCCCTCGGCGACGCCGGGCTCGGGGCGGGCGCCCGGGTGATCACCGAGAAGCCGTTCGGCACCGACCTCGACTCCGCCCGCAGGCTCAACGCCCGCCTGCACTCGGTCTTCGACGAGCGCTGCATCTACCGGATCGACCACTACCTCGGCCGTGAGGCGGTGCAGAACCTGCTCGCGCTGCGCTTCGCCAACGGCATGTTCGAGCCGGTCTGGAACCGCAACCACATCGACCACGTCCAGATCGACATCCCGGAGACGCTCTCGATCGAGATGCGCGGCAGCTTCTATGAGGAAACAGGCGCCTTTCGCGACATGATCGTCACCCATCTGTTCCAGGTGCTCGGCTTCGTCGCGATGGAGCCGCCGGTCTCCTTCGAGCCGAAGGCGCTGGGG
>DASYJK010000194.1:0-12089 GCA_035996525.1 Solirubrobacterales bacterium | reverse complement strand
ACGCCGGAGGCGATCCCCGCTTTCTGCACCGGCACCGCGTTCATCGCGGCGCTGGTCATCGGCGACATCGTCATCGCGATGCCGATGCCGAGCAGCATGAACCCGGGCAGCAGGTCGAGGTAGCCGGAGTCGACAGCGATGCCGCTGAAGCTGTAGAGCGAGGCGGAGACGATCGTGAGCCCGCCGGCGATCAGCCAGCGCGGCCCGTAGCGATCGGAGAGCCGGCCCGCGAACGGGGCAACGCCGACGATCATCAGGGTCGAGGGCAGGAACCTCACCCCCGCCTCCAGCGGCGAGTAGCGGAGGATGTCCTGCATGTAGAGGGCGAGGAAGAAGAAGACGCCGAGCATCGAGAAGGAGACGATCAGGGCGACCACGACGGCGCCGAGGAAGTTGCGGTCCGAGAGCAGGCTGAAATCGACCATCGGCACCTTGACCCGCCGCTCGATCGCCACGAAGGCGCCGAGCCCGAGCACGGCCCCGGCGATCAGGGCGACGATTTCGGGTGAGCCCCAGCCCCAGCTGTTGCCCTCGACCAGCGCCAGAATCAGCGCCGTCAGGCCGACCGTCAGCGCGGCGACGCCGGCGAAATCGACCTCACGGCCGACCGTGGTGTCGCGCGACTCGCGCACGGCGAACAGCGCCGCGGTGACGGCCCCGATCGCGACCGGGATGTTGAGGTAGAAGATCGCCCGCCAGCTGACGTGCTCGGTGAGGAAGCCGCCCAGCACCGGGCCGACGGCCAGAGCCAGGGCGGAGACACCGGCCCACATGCCCATCGCCTTGCCGCGCTCGGAGGCCGGGAAGGCGTTGGTGATGATCGAGAGCGTGGCCGGCATCATCAGCGCCGCGCCGACGCCCTGGACGATGCGGCTGACCACCAGCGAGGTGGCGTCGCCGGCGAAGCCGGCGGTCGCCGAGGAGAGGGTGAAGATGACGACGCCGCAGAGGAACATGCGGCGGCGCCCGAAGATGTCGCCGAGCCGACCGCCGGTCGCCAGCAGCACCGCGAAGGAGAGCGTGTAGCCGTTGATCGTCCACTCGAGGCCGGAGATCGAGGCGCCGAGGTCTTTCTGGATCGACGGCAGAGCGACGTTGACCACCGTGTTGTCGAGCATGATCATGAACAGCGCGAAGCACATCGCTCCGAGCGTCCACCATTTGCGGTTTTCGTCGGTGATCAGGTGGTTGTAACGGGTCATGCGTCACTTCCCTTCAGGTGCCGATAGGTCTGGGCGATGTCGTCGCGATCCATCAGCGAGTCGACGGCGGCGTCGAGCTTGCGACGCTGGGCGGCGCTGAGGGTCGAGGTGAAGGCCTCGAACCCCGTCTGCCGCACGGCAACCAGGGTCTCGACCAGGTCCTTGCCCTTGGCGGTGATCCGCACCTGCCGCGCGCGCCGGTCGCTGGGGTCCTCGACCCGCGTCGCCAGGCGCTTCTTGACCAAGCCGTCGACCGCCCTGCTCATCGAGGGGACGGAGACGCCGAAGACCTCGGCCAGGTCACCGACCTGCCAGGCCTCCTCGGTCTGCCCCAACCCACCCAGCTCCAGGAGTGCCTTGGACTGGGTCATCGAGAGGCCCGATTCCTCGATCACCCGCAGCTGGTTGCCGCGGTCGTAGAGGAAGAGGTGGCGGAAGAGCGCGGTCAGGCGAGCTGCCGTCTCCTGGGCCTCGGGGGCCACCTCGGCGGCGGCCTTATCGACGATTGCCTTTACATCGCTTGCTTGCATGAGAGGAATAGTTGCAGAAGTGCAACCTTTCCTCAACCACAATAGTTGCTCCTGTGACCTACATCACACTTATCCCTGGCGGGGATCGCCCGGAAGCCGGGTGACAGGAGCTTGGGCGCTTCACTGGGCCCAAACGACCCTGAGCGTCCCTAATGACATCCGATACGCGCCCCAAAATGACTGAACCCGCCGAAGCGGGTTCATAAGCCAAAATCTGAGACAGCGCATCGATCTGGACTTGGCACAAAGGAGCTTTACGCGGCGCTCGGACGGAAAGAGGAGTGCCGCCCCATGGCGAAAGCCAAGAAAAAACCCGACAAGCACGAGCGGAGGCTCGATAAGCCAGATGCCAAATGCCCCAAGCATCCGAAGAAGGACTACCGGCTGCTTGTGGAGGCTGCATGGGCTGCTGGCTGGTGGTGCGAGAAGCGTCGCAAGTACATCTATTGCTTCCCGCCAGACAAAACGCTAGATATGGTCAAGATTCCTATGACGCCCCATCAGCGGACCCTTCGCAACGTCAGAGCTTCGCTCGCTGCCGCTGGACTTGAGCTGTAATCTGTACCCAGGTACGCATGGCTGAGACTCAGAAGACCCCGAAAGGCTCGACCAACCGCGAGGCCAATGTCCTCCTTGAGTTTCGCATGGTTGACCCGATGTCCGAGGAGGTCCTCGACGCGAATTCGGACGACGTGATCGAGGCCGTCGAAGCTCATGCTGCTGATATCGCACTGGGGCCAGTCATTTCGCTCAATATGCACTCCTGCTCGATCAAACTGCGCTTCGATGTTCTCGCGGCAAATGACGCGGATATTCACAAGCGAGTTGGCAAGGTGATTGCCATCATTCTTCGCGAGACCGACCTTGAGCTTGAGGTCAGTCGAAGCAGCGTCGAGGCCCATCGAGAGGCCGACGAGACGTCCACCGGCAAGCTTGCCGCTGCGTAGCTCGCTTTCGCCTGCCGGCTAGCCTTGGCTCATGGACTGGAGGTGGAGACCACACGCGCGCTCTCGCGCCGATACGGGCCCGGCTTCGGCCGGTGCTGCCCGCCTGGGAAGGCCAGCCGCAGAATCGTCCGCTGGACCATCCCCAGCTGCTGCATGAAGGGGCCGCTGTTGTACGGCAGCTCGTAGCGCTCGCAGATGTCTTTCACCTGCGGCGCGATCTCGGCGTAGCGGGTGCTGGGCAGGTCCGGGAAGAGGTGATGCTCGACCTGGAAGCCGAGGTTGCCGCTGGCGACGTGGAAGAACGGCCCGCCCTCGATGTTGGCCGAGCCCGAGAGCTGCCGCACGTACCAGCCGCCGGGGCTCTCGTCCTCGACCTCAGCCTGGCTGAAGGTGTAGGTCTGGTCGGGAAAGTGGCCGCAGAAGATGATCGCGTAAGCCCAGACGTTGCGGGCGACGTTGGCGGTCGCGTTCGCTTTCGCCGTCTTCCGCGCCGCCCTGGCGCCTTTGTCGAGCGAGCGCCGCAGGCTGCCGGCGAGGCCACCCCGCCGATGCCGCCTGCCCGGCTCGCGCCGATCCGCCACCGACTCCAGGGCCAGGTCGACCCCGGCCGTGGCGAGGCCGCTCAGCAGCGGCCAGGCAATGTAGTCCTTGACCACCTGGCTCTTTGCCTTGCCGATGATGCCCTTGACCTGGCGATTGACCTCGGCCTTGGACTTCTCCCCCTTGCGGATTGCCTCGTAGTCCATGTCGTGCAGGGCGACACCCCACTCGAAGAAGGCCATCAGCAGCAGGTTGTAGAAGGGCTGCAGCAGGTAGACCGGGTGCCAGGGCTGCTCCGGGTCGATCCGCATGATCTCGTAGCCGAGGTCCTTGTCCTTGCCGCGGATGTTGGTGAAGGTGTGGTGGACGTAGTTGTGGGAGTGCTTCCAGGCCTCGGCGGTCGAGGCGGTGTCCCAGTCCCAGGTCGAGGAGTTGATCCGCGGGTCGTTCATCCAGTCCCACTGGCCGTGCAGGACGTTGTGGCCGATCTCCATGTTCTCGAGGATCTTCGAGGCACCGAGGGCGACGGTGCCGGCGGCCCGGGCGGGCAGGTTGTTGGAGGCGAGCAGCAGCAGCCGCGAGACCGTCGCCAGGCGCCGGTGCATCGCGATCATGCTCTCGATGTAGCGGCGGTCGCGTTCGCCGAGGTCGGCGCGGACGTGGTCGCGGATCGCGTCGAACTCGTGGCCAAGGGCCTCGATCTGCTCGTCGGACAGCCGGCTCAGCGGGCTCTCGATCTCGATAGTGGCGGTAGTCATCGAATTCCTCTCGGTTGGCTCAAAGTGCGATCTCGATCGGCCCCTCGGGGGCGTTGACGCAAGTTCTGACCATCTCTCCCTCGCTGCCGTGGACCTCGCCGGTGCGCAGGTCGCGGATCTGGCCGGAGCGCAGCTCGCCGACGCAGGTGTGGCAGATGCCCATCCGGCAGCCGTAGGGCAGCGTCGCCCCGGCGGCTTCGCCGGCGGCGAGGATCGGGGTGGCACCGTCGCAGGCCGCCTCGACCCTGCTGTTGGCGAAGCGCACGGTGCCGCCCTCGCCACCGCCACCCTCGCCTCCGACCAGGGGCTGGAAACGCTCCATCTCGAGCAGCTCGGGGTTGCCCTCCAGCTCCCAGTGTCGGCTGAGGTCGTCGAGCATCTCCCCCGGCCCGGAAGCGAAGGCGTGGCGCTCACGCCAGTCGGGGCAGAGCTGGTCGAGGTCGGCCGGGGCGACGCGACCCTGCTCGGAGGTGATCCGCAGCTTCAGGTCGAAGCCGACTTCGGCGGCGTGGAAACGGTCCATCCGCTCGCCGAAGATGACGCTCTCCCTGGTCCGGGCAGAGTGGATGAGGACGATGTCGCCCACCCGGTCGTTACGGACGAGGCTGCGCAGCATGCTGGCGATCGGGGTGATGCCGCTGCCGGCGCTGATGAAGAGCAGCTTCTCGGGCAGGGGGTCGGGGAGCACGAAGGTGCCTTCGACGCCGCCGAGGCGGACCAGATCGCCGGGCCGGGCATCGCGGACCAGGTAGGGCGAGACCTTGCCCGCCTCGACCAGCTTCGGGGTGATCCCGATGCAGCCGTCGGCCCGCCCGGGATCGGAGGTCAGCGAGTAGGCGCGCCAATGGTGGATGCCATCGACGACGACGCCGATCCGCAGGTACTGGCCGGGCTTGTGCCCGCCCCACTCGTACCCCGGGCGGATCAGGACCGTGGCCGCTTCCGGGGTCTCCTGATCGATCCGCTCGATCCGCCCCCGCAGTTCGCGGGTCGACCAGAGCGGGTCGATCAGTTCGAGGTAGTCGTCGGGGAGCAGCGGGCTGAACAGCGAGCGGACGGCGCGCAGGGCCCGCTGGCGCGTTTTCGAGACCTTCGGTATCGCTCCTCGCTCAGCCATCCGCACGGATCATGACATGGATCGATGTAACATCTGTGGGTGTAATCACAGATGCCGTCTACCCGGATTCCGGCCGAACTCACGTCTAACGTCGTTTGGCGATGCCGGCCGACCCCGTCCAGCTCGATCGCGACCACCTCTGGCACCCCTTCACCCAGCAGCAGGGATGGTCGGAGGAAGAGCCGTTGCTGATCGAGCGCGGCGAGGGATCGCACCTCGTCGACGTCGACGGCCGTCACTACATCGACGGCACCGCCTCGCTCTGGTGCAACGTCCACGGACATCGCCACCCGATCATCGACGCCGCGGTCAGCGAGCAGCTCGGCCGGGTCGCCCACTCGACCATGCTCGGCCTCTCCCACCCCGGCGCCGCCGAGCTCGCGGGCCGCCTGGTCGCGATCGCCCCACCCGGGCTCTCCCGCGTCTTCTACTCGGACTCCGGCTCGACCGCCGCCGAGATCGCCCTCAAGATGGCCTTCCAGTACCAGTCCCAGCGCGGCGGCGAGCACGCCCGCCGCACCTCCTTCGTCAAGCTCCGCGAGGCCTACCACGGCGACACGATCGGCTCTGTCTCGGTCGGCGGGATCGACCTCTTCCACGCCGCCTACGGGCCGCTGCTGTTCGAGACCCACGCCGCCGAGCCAGGCGATCCCGCGGACCTCGAGCGCATCCTCGCCAGCCACGGCGAGGAGGTGGCCGCGGTGATCGTCGAGCCGCTGGTCCAGGGCGCGGCCGGGATCCTGGTGCAGCCGCCCGGCTACCTGCGCGCCGTCCGCGAGCTCTGCGACGCGCACGGGGCGCTGCTGATCTGCGACGAGGTCGCGACCGGCTTCGGCCGCACCGGGACGATGTTCGCCTGCGAGCAGGAGGGCGTCGCCCCGGACCTGCTCTGCCTCGCCAAGGGGATCACTGGCGGCTACCTGCCGCTGGCGGCGACGCTGGCCACCGAGGCGATCTACGAAGGCTTCCTCGGCGCCCCCGAGGAGCAGCGGACCTTCTTCCACGGCCACACCTACACCGGCAACCCGCTGGCGGTGGCGGCGGCCCTGGCCAGCCTCGACGTCTTCGAGTCCGAGCGCACGATCGAGCGCTTGCAGCCGAAGATCGAGCTGCTCGGCGAGCGTCTGGAGGAGATCGGGGCGATGCCCGAGGTCGCCGAGATCCGCTGGCGCGGCTTCATGGCCGGGATCGACCTCGGCGAACACGACCCGGCGCTGCGGATGGGCCACCGGGTGACCCTGGAGGCGCGCCGCCGCGGCGCCCTCGTGCGGCCGCTCGGCAACACCGTCGTCCTGGTGCCGCCGCTCTCGATCTCCGCCGAGGACCTTTCGCGACTGCTTGAGATCATCGCGGACTCGATCGGTGCTGCAGTGCCTTTGACTCAAAGCGCCTGACAGGACGGATATGGCCAAGCAGGTCAAGGACGCAGGGAGCGCCGTGTGCTCTGCACACCAGCGACCGAGGGCGCCGAGATGCGAAGTGCCATATACGTCCTGTGATGGATCTTCCCAGGCGTCGTAGTAGTGGCATGGATCAGACGCTGACCGCTCCCGCCACGGAAGCGCCGCGCGAGGCCGACCTCGCCTTCGATCACCTCTACCGCTCCAGCCGCGACGATGTCTACGCCTACGTGGCGAGCCTCGTGCGCGACCCGGCGGCGGCCGAGGAAGTCACCGCCGCCGCCTTCGAGCGCGCCTACCGCAAGCGCTCCCGCTTCGACCCCGGCCGCGGTGAGCCCCGGGCCTGGCTGTTCGGGATCGCCCGCAACGCCGCCCTCGACGAGCTGCGTCGCCGCGACCGCCAGGCCGAGCTGACGGCGGAGCCGGCCGACCTCGTCTCCGCCCCCGCCCAGGAGAGTGCCGAGGCGAGCGAGCGGCGGCTGGCGCTGAGCGCCGCGCTGTCCGGCCTCGAGCCGCGCGAACGCGAGCTGATCGCGCTCAAGTTCTTCGCCGGGCTCAGCAACAGCGAGATCGCCGCCGTAGTCGGGGTCTCCGAGTCGAACGCCGGCACCAGGCTGCACCGAGCCGTGACCAAGCTGAGGGAGGCATGCGATGGAGCCCTTTAGGGACGACAACGACCTGATCGCCGAGCTGCGTACCCTGCGACCGCGGCCCAGCCAGGAGTTCACCACCGGGCTCGACGAGCGCGCCGCCGCGGGCTTCCCGCGGCGCTCGGCGCGTCCCGGCTCACCCCTCAGCCGACTCTCCGCCTGGCTGCGGACGCTGCCCCCTCGCCGACTGGCGCTCTCCGTCACCGCGACGGCACTCGCCGCCGTGGCCGTGGCAACGGTGATCGTCGCGGTCAACGAACCCGGCAAGGACCCGGCCTCACTGGCCCAGGTCGAGCCCACTGCTCATCGTCCCAACCTCACTCCCATGGCGGAATCAACCAATAGCCACCTCCAGCCGAGCACCGCCTCTTCCGGGCAAAGACACGCGGGAGGAGGAGACAGCTCGACGATCGAATACAACGCCGCGCCACCGACCGCCACGGAAGGCGAGACGGCGTCTGGAGAGGAAAGCTCAGGCCTTGAGGTTCCCGCTGGTGGCTCCGCCGGGGTGACCCAATCAAACTCCAGCGCTGCAACCGGCCCATTCGCATCCGAGGTGCGCCATCGCGATGTCGAACGCTCGGCCGAGATGGTCCTGGGCGCCGATCCCGACCGGGTCGCGGACGACTCGGCACAGGTGTTCGACGCCGTCCACGCCGCCAAGGGAATCGTCCTCAGCTCCTCGGTCGCCGGTGGTGCCGCGGGCGACGCGGGCGCCAGGTTCGAGTTGCTGATCCCGGCCGCCAAGCTCGGCGACGCGCTGGCCGCCTTCTCCTCGATCGACACCGTCGTCTCCCGGCACGAGGCGACCGGCGACATCACCGCGCCGACGGTCCGGGTCGGCGAACACCTGCGCGACTCGCGGGCGAAGATCGACGGCCTCCTGGTCCAGCTCGCCGGGGCCGACAGCGACAGCGAACGGGCCGAAGTCGAAGCCGAGCTCAGTGCCGAGCGCCACCGCGCCGCCTCCCTCCGCTCACAGGCGACGAAGCTGGGCCGCCGCGCCAACCTCTCGCGGGTCTCGCTGCGGATCGAGACCGGCAGTGGAGCGGCCACGGGGGGGTCCGGTGGCGACTGGGGGATCGGCGACGCCTTCCACGATGCCGGCCACATCCTCGCCATCGCCGCCGGAGTCGCGATCGTCGGCCTCGCGATCGTCGGACCCTTGCTCCTGATCGCCCTGTTGATCTGGATCGCCAGCCGCGCCCGCCTGCGCCGCGCCCGCGAGCGCGCCCTCAAATAGCGCCGTCTTCCAGTTCCACGGTTCCTTCTCCACCTATTTCGCGGATACGGAACCGCGGAACTGGTCTCGATGCCCGTATAGGCTGGATCGATGGGTGAGCGAGAGCGGGGTCCAGCCGAGGCTCCCAACCTGGGGACGCCGGCCGAGCCCCGTCCCGCCGCCTCCGTCGTCCTGCTGCGACGCGGCGGCAAGCACGGCGACCGCGAGCTTGAGGTGCTGCTGCTGAAGCGCAGCGCCGAGGCCAAGTTCATGCCCAACGTCTGGGTCTTTCCCGGCGGCGCCGTCGACCCCGGGGACGGCGAGGGTGAGGGTGGCTACCGCGCCTGCGCCGTGCGCGAGCTGGCCGAGGAGGCGGCGATCGAGCTGGCCGCCGGGGAGGAGCTGGTGCTGTTCTCGCGCTGGATCACCCCAGCCGTGATCTCGACCCGCTTCGACGCCTGGTTCTTCCTGGCGCTGGCGCCGGCGCATACGCCGCCAAAACCGGACGGGGTCGAGACCACCGAGGCGGCCTGGTTCAAGCCGGGCGCGGCGCTGAAAGCAGCCGAGGCGGGCGAGATCGTGCTCGCCTTCCCGACGCTCAGCCAGCTGCGGTCCCTGCTCCCCTTCGGCACCTCCGACGAGGCGATCGCCGCCCATCGCGACCGCCCGGTCGAGCCGATCCTGCCGGTCGTGCTCGGCGACCGCGAGAACCACCGGGTCGTCATGCCCGGCGATCCCGACTACCCGGCCTAGCCTCTTCTAGCTCGCCGGGAAAGGCTCGAGGCCCGCGTGCCAGGGCCCCGGCGGGTAGGTGTGGATGCCGCTCTCGTCCATCTCTCCCTGCAGCCGCTTGAACAGCTCGCCGGCGTTCTTCAGCGCCTTTTTCAGCTCGGCTTCGGTCAACTCCCCCAGCCGCCAGAGGAACCAGAGCTGGCGATCGTTGACGCCGAAGTCGATTTCGCCGGTCATCGTCGTCACCCAGCCGAGGAAGCCGGGGCTGAACAGCTCGCGCAGGGCGACCGGGTCGTACTCCTTCGGGACCGTCGCCCAGAAGCGCTTGTTGAAGTCGATCGACTCGAACTCGACCTTGCGCGAGAAGCGCTGGGTGACGGCCTCGTGCCCCTCGATCGACTCGACGTTGAAGGCCGGGACGACCTGGGCCAGGTCGGGCATGTGCGCCTTGGCCAGCAGCGCCGTCGGCACCACCGCCTTGTTGAAGCGGCCGCCGACTTCCTTTTCGTCGGCGTCGCAGCAGGCGCCCCAGAAGCCCTCGCTGAGCTGCCCGGTGAGGCGGTTGACGCCGCCGACGCAGAGCGCCACCGGGCCGTCTTTGGGATTGATCCCGCCGACCTCCTCGTAGGCGATCCCGTTGCGCTCGCCGTAGCGGCGCACCGCCCCGGCCCATTCCTGCGCTTCCCGCTTAGCCCCCATCGCCCGATCCTATGTGCGCGGCACCGCCGGCCGGTGGGCCGATTTCCCACGACATACGTGGGTTTCCGGCCCGGCGGCGGCTAGGATGGGCTTCTGCCCCGGTCGACCACAGGAGCCTTATGACCATCGTCCTCATCGTCATCGTCGCGATCATCGTCATCGCAGTCCTCTACTTCATCGCGAAGCGCAACTCGATCATCTCCTCGCGCAACCGGGTGGACGAGTCCTGGAGCGGCATCGACGTCCAGCTCAAACGGCGCCATGACCTCGTCCCCAACCTGGTCGAGACGGTCAAGGGCTACGCCGAGCACGAGAGCCAGACCTTCGAGAAAACGACCCAGGCCCGGGCCGCGGCGATGCAGGCGCAGGGTGTCGAGGAGACCGCTCAGGCCGAGCAGAAACTGACCCAGGCCCTGGCCGACGTCAAAGCCGTCGCCGAGAACTACCCGACCCTGCGGGCGACCGAGAACTTCCAGCAGCTCAGCCGCAACCTCTCCGAGCTCGAGGACGAGATCCAGGCCTCGCGCCGGATCTACAACTCCAACGTCCAGTCCTACAACACCGACATCGAACAGTTCCCGGGCTCGATCGTCGCCAACCAGGGCAACTTCACCAAACGCGAGTACTTCGAGATCGAGGACAAAGCCGATCGCGAACCGGTCGCGGTCGACTTCGGCACCAAATAGCGCTCTCTAGAATTCGGCTATGACCGCGACCCAAGAAGTGACCCAGTGGATCTGCGACAGCTGCGGGTTCATCTACGACCCCGCGATCGGCGACCCCGACGGGGGCATCCCGCCCGGCACCGCCTTCGAGGCCATTCCCAAGGACTGGTTCTGCCCGGTCTGCGGCGCCCGCACCTCGGACTTTCGCCCGCTCGAGCCGGGCGAGGCCTAGGCCTCAGCACCGGCGGGTCTCTGGCGTGACCTACGACTACGACTGGATCGTCGTCGGCTCGGGCTTCGGGGGCTCGGTCTCGGCCCTGCGCCTGGCTGAAAAGGGCTACTCGGTAGGCGTGCTCGAGTGCGGCAGCCGCTTCCGCGACGAGGACTTCGCCGAGTCGACCCTGCGCGAACCGCGGCGCTACTTCTGGATGCCGAAGCTGGGCATGCGCGGGGTCCTGCGGATCAGCTTCTTCAAGGACGTCCTCGTCGTCTCCGGCAGCGGCGTCGGCGGCGGCAGCCTCGGCTACGCCAACACTCTCTACCGCGCCCGCCCGGCCTTCTTCGAGGATCCGCAGTGGGCCGAGCTGGGGAACTGGGAGCTGGAGCTGGCCCCCCACTACGACACCGCCGAGCGGATGCTCGGGGTCACCGAGTACGAAGGCATGGGTCCGGCCGACGAGCTGCTGCGGGAATACGGGGAGGAGATCGGCGTCGGCGAGACCTTCACCAACACTCGCGTCGGTGTCTTCTTCGACCAGCCCGGCAAAGAGGTGCCCGACCCCTACTTCGAAGGCGAGGGCCCGGACCGGACCGGCTGCATGCGCTGCGGCAGCTGCATGGTCGGCTGCCGCCACGGCGCCAAGAACACGCTGGTCAAGAACTACCTCTGGTTCGCCGAGAAACTCGGGGTCAAGGTCCTCCCCGAGCGCCAGGTGACCTCGATCCGGCCGCTCGGTGCCGCCGACGGCTCCGACGGCTACGAGGTCACCGCCGAGCGCTCCGGCTCCTGGCTCCACCGCGGGCGTCAGACGCTGCGGGCGAAGGGCGTCGTGGTCGCGGCCGGCGCTCTCGGCACCAACCACCTGCTCGCCAACTGCAAGCACGAGGGCGCCCTGCCGCGGCTCTCCGACCAGATCGGCGCCGTCGTCCGCACCAACTCGGAGTCGATCCAGGCGGTCACCGCCCCCGACGACGAGCGCGACTTCAGCCGCTCCGTCGCGATCACCTCCAGCATCTACCCCGACCCCGACACCCACATCGAGGTCGTCACCTACGGCCAGGCCGGCGACGCGATGAACGGCACCTTCACCACCATGACCGGGGAGGGGACGAAACTGACCCGGCCGCTGAAGTGGCTGGCCGCGACGCTGAGCAACCCCCTGCAGGCGCTGCGCGGAGCGATCCCCTACAAGTGGTCGCAGCGGACGGTGATCCTGCTGGTGATGCAGACCGTCGACGCGGCGATGCACCTGAAGCCGAAGCGCAAGCTGTTCGGCCGCGGCGTCCGCCTCCAGACCGAGCAGGACCCCCTGCGCCCGAACCCGACCTTCATCCCCGCCGCCGAGCAGGTGACCCGCTGGTTCGCCAAGCGCATGGGCGGCATGGCCCAGAGCGCCTTCACCGAGTC
>DASYJK010000193.1:0-4133 GCA_035996525.1 Solirubrobacterales bacterium | reverse complement strand
GAGACGCTCTCGATCGAGATGCGCGGCAGCTTCTATGAGGAAACAGGCGCCTTTCGCGACATGATCGTCACCCATCTGTTCCAGGTGCTCGGCTTCGTCGCGATGGAGCCGCCGGTCTCCTTCGAGCCGAAGGCGCTGGGGATCGAGCGCGAGAAGGTCTTCGACTCGATGTCGCCGCTCTCGCCGGACGACGTCGTCCGCGGCCAGTACGACGGCTACCGCGACGAGGACGGCGTCGCCGCCGACTCCGACACCGAGACCTTCGTCGCGATCAAGGCTTTCGTCGACAACTGGCGCTGGGAGGGAGTGCCGTTCTATCTGCGCTCGGGCAAGCGCCTGGCCGAGAGCCGCCACCTGCTGACGATCGCCTACAAGCAGCCGCCGCGCCGGATGTTCCCGCTCGACTGCGACCAGATCGCCGAGTCCTTCGGCCACGACCACCTCACCTTCGAGCTCGGCGATCCCGGCAACATCTCCGCCTCCTTCCTCGCCAAGGTCCCCGGCCCGACGATCCAGCTCGGCGAGGCGCACATGCGCTTCAGCTACGCCGACACCTTCGGCGGGGCCGAGCACGCCCTCGACGCCTACGAGCGCCTGATCCACGACGTCATGGTCGGCGACCGCACGCTCTTCACCAGCTCCGACGCGATCGAGCGCCTCTGGGAGATCTCCGAGCCGGTGCTGGAGCGGCCGCCGAAGGCACAGACCTATGAGCCCGGCTCCTGGGGGCCGGCGGCGATCGACGAGCTGATCGCCCCCCGCCGCTGGCACCTGCCCAGCGACCACGTCTGAGCGGCGCCAGAACGGAAAAGGGCCCCAATGAAGGGGCCCCCTGTTTCCGAAGGACGTGCCACCAGAGAGTCTGAAGTCCCTGGCTCGTCGGTCCTCGAGCTTTGAAGTCTTAGCTGCCGCTGCTCAGGCGACGCACTCATAAACACGGGAAGGACTGAAAAGTTGCACGGGTTGCATCGGCTGGCGTCCGGGCGACCTTTAGCCCGGCGGTGGCCGCCCGCCGGGCTACGGTTTCTCATTGCTAGATTCACGCACCCCGGGCGTTTAGCTCAGTTGGGAGAGCGCTACCTCGACAAGGTAGAGGTCACTGGTTCGAGCCCAGTAACGCCCACTCTTCCCGGGAAGCGGCCGCTAGGCGGTCGCCGGCAGTTTCACCTGGGTCAACCGGAAGCTGTTGCCCGACGGGTCGTGGAAACCGCAGTCGACGCCGTAGGGACGCTCTTCCGGCGTCTCCGTGAACTCGACGCCGCGCGCCTTCAGCTCCTCGTAGGAGGCCTGGCAGTCGTCGGTGGTGAGGAAGACGGTGCCGGCGAAGCCCTTGGCCATCAGCGCCCGCACCTGTGCGGCGGACTCCTCGGTCATCACCGGCTCGCCCGGGATCGCCATCAGCACGATCGAGTAGTCGTCCTGGCCGGCCGGGGCCACGGTGAGCCAGCGGAAGTCGCCCATCTCGGCCAGGGTGACGTCGTTGCGGACCTCCATGCCGAGCTTCTCGGTGTAGAAGGCGAGCGCCTCCTCCTGGTCGTGGACCCACAGCTGCGTGTTTGCGACCTTCATCGGTTCCTCCTTGGTTGAGAATCAGCTTGGCGCCGATGCTAGGTCGCGGCCGGGGCGCTGTCTTCTCGAAACGTGCGGTGTTGGGGGCGGCCGTAGGCGCGGACCACGCAGGCGGGGACGATCGCCTGGCTGACCGCCGGCGGGAAGCTCGCCCGGTACGCGGTCGGGGTCTTGCCGAAGGCGCGCTTGAAGCTGGTCGTGAATGAGCCGACGCTCTGCAGTCCCACCGCCAGGCAGATCTCGGCGACCGAGTTGTCGGTCGTGCGCAGCAGCGCCGCCGCCCGCTCCAGCCGGCGGGTCAGCAGGTAGGCGTGCGGCGAGGCGCCGAAAGCCCGCCGGAACTGGCGGCTGAAGTGGGCGCGCGAGAGCCCCGCCGCCCCTGCCAGGTCATCGACCCCGAGCGGCTCGGCATAACGGGCGTCGGCCAGATCCTTGGCGCGCAGCAGGTGCCGGGCGGGAGGGACAAACGCCATCTCGCAAGGTTAGGCGCTCGCGCTCAGGGCGCCGGGACCACTTCGCAGTTCGTTTCGAGCACTTCGACCACGATGTTCCCGGGAGACCTCAGCGTTGCTTCCATCAAAGCGAAGCATTCCTCCCGGCTTTTCGCGGGGTCGACGAAGGCCCATTCCGCGAGGCCGCGGATCGCCGTCGCCGAGGTGCGTTCGAGGTTGAAGATTCCGACCGGCTTGCCAGCCAACTCCGCCCCGCGTGCGCGGAGCGCGCCGCGCGCCGCGGCGGTGTCCAGCCTCAATATCTGGACCGTCTGGCAGGGAGAGGAAGTCAGCCTCGCCTTCGGCTGGCGGTTCTTCGCCCCGACCGCGATCGTGAGCTGACAGGTGGTTCGACCTTCGGGGTCGGCGCCGCGCGCGGTGAGCCGGCAGTGAATGAGGGTCTCCCCGAGGCGGTTGCAGCCTCCGAAGGAGAGCGAGTCGACAGCCGGGTCGCGACGGACGAACCGTCGCGCCAGCTGCTTGGCGGCGGCTCGGGCCGCGGGCTTGCTGAGTCGATAGGGAGGGGCTTGGGCGCGGCGGGCGGGGGAGGGTCACTTGGGGATCCATAGCTGCAGGGGCAGCGGTTGTCCTCGCAGGCGATCCCATCGTTGTCGCCGTCGAGGCCGTAGGGGTCTCCCGGAAGGAGGTTTTCCTGCGCTTCCGCTTGGCTCGAGAAGTCGGCGCAGTCGAGATCGGCAGCGGAGGCAGGGCTGGGGGTCTGCGCGCTCAGCCCCAGCACGACTAGTCCGACCGCGCAGAACAGGAGTCCCAAGGACTTCATTGACTTCCCTTCGGTTGACCTATGAGCAAGTTCATACGACTAAATCTAGGAGCCTTTGCGTACCCGGCTGTAGGGCCGGAGTGGGTCGATCGGCGGCCGGTGGGGAGCCGTTCCTCTAGGCTCGCCGCCTCGTGATCGGGACCTACGCAGCGGTGTTGGCGGTGTGCGCGGCGGCGCTGGCGATCGGGCAGGCGGCGATCGGGCTCTGCGGGGCCCGGCGCTGGTCGTGGCTGGCGCCCGCGGTCGGCTTGGCGCTGCTCTGCGCGATCTGCTGGGGGACGGTGCGGATCGGCGGCGACGGCGTCGTCTCGGCGATCGTCGTGGCGGTCCTCACCCTCGGCTCGATCGCCTACCTCTGGGGGCGCCTGGAGGGTGGAGCGGAGGCGTTGGGAGCCGGCTGGCCGGTGGCGCTGATCGCGCTGCTGGCGGCCTCGATCCCGTTCGCGGTCGAAGGCCACTTCGGGATCCTCGGGACCAGCTTCAACCCTGACATGTCCCAGCACCTGCTCGCCGCCGACCGGCTGGCGCACGGGCAGGGCGGGCAGCTGCTGCACCAGGGCTACCCGCTCGGCCCGCACTCGATCGTCGTCGCTCTGAACAAGGGGCTCGGGATCGGGCTGGTGCAGGGCTTCAGCGGCCTCAACGTCGCCGTCGCCATTCTCGCCCCGCTGACCGCGCTCGCCGCGTTCACGAATCTCAAGTGGCTCCCGAGAACGGCGGGAGCCCTCGTCGTCGGCCTCGCCTACGTGGTCGCCTCCTACTTCGCCCAGGGCGCCTTCAAGGAGACGATCCAGGCCCTCCTCGTCCTCGCCTTCGCCCTCTCCCTCCGCGAGTCGACCCGCACCTGGCGCGATCTCCCTCTCCGCTTCGTCCCCGCCGCCCTCCTGGCCGTCGGCTCCGTCTACGTCTACAGCTTCCCCGGCCTGACCTGGCTAGTCGGCACCGCCGTTATCTGGGCGCTTGCAGAATTCGCGGTCAGCCGAATCGGCCACTCCGGTGGGGCGGGCGTGGGCCGAGGGTCCGAGAACGGAGCCAGTTTGCCCCGCCCGCAGGACCCTTGGCCCGCGTCAGCCCCACCGGCTGCCCGCCCCGTCCTTCTGGCGTTCCTCGCCTTCGCCGTCCTGATCGCCCCGGAGATCGGCCGCATGCTGGACTTCCACAGCTTCGAGACCTTCGACCCCAACGGCCCCGGCCTCGGCAACCTCTTCGGCCAGGTCTCGCCCTTCGAGGCGCTGGGGATCTGGCCCTCGGGCGACTTCCGCCTCGCTCCCGGCGATGGGGCAGTGCCCGCG
>DASYJK010000192.1:0-17159 GCA_035996525.1 Solirubrobacterales bacterium | reverse complement strand
GCGGCGATGGCGGTCTCCGCGGACGACGATCAGGACCTGGCGGTCGCGGAAGGAAGCCTCGGTGTGGGGAAACTCGACGCTGCCGGTCAGCAGGTCGGTCTCCTGGCGCACGTGAGCGACCGTGTTCTCGGCGAACTCGGCCAGCGCCTCGTCGATCCGCTCGCGCTGCTGCTCCAGCTGGCGTTCGAGCTCGCCCGCCCCGAGCACGCGCCCGCGCAGCACCTCCTGGTCGCCGATCAGCACGGTGCCGCCGTCGATCCGCAGCCGGTCGCCGTCTGTGAGCAGCTCGAAGAGGCCGGCGCCGGGGGCGTCGACGAGGCGGATGCCCTCGCGCGCCAGCATCAGCGGGCCGGCGTTCGGGTACTTGCCGTCGGAGGACGGCGAGGCGTTCAGCACCGCGGCGACGCCGGCTTCGATCAGCTCCTCGGCGGCGATCCGGTCAATGTTGACGTGGTCGATGACGGCGACGTCGCCGGGACGCAGGCGCTTGACCAGGTGCTTGGTCCGCGCTCCCAGCCGCGCGGTTCCCTCGACCGGCGCCTCCGGGCGCACACCGTTGCGACGCCCGAGCAGAGCAGGAAGGCGACGGCGACTGGTGGCGGCCACGGCTTCAGGTTAGGCCACGGAACGGCCAACGGGCAAGCGCCGCGAATACCGGTGCTATTCGGCGACCGGGTCGCTCGAGGGCGACTCGAAGGCGAGGGCGCCGAAGGTCACCGGGAAGCTCTCGGCGCCGCTCTCGGCCAGCCGCTCGCCGGCTTCGACCCGGATCTCTTCCACCCGCTTCAACGTCTCATCCTGAAGCTCGGCCAGCGCACTCCACCCCTGCTCATCGAGTGGCATCGCGATCCAGCTCAGGTGGCGGTTGGTCCGCTTGTCGAAGGTGTCGGCGGTGATCGCGCTATCGGCGCGCGCCATCAGGCCCTGCAGCATCGTCCTCGTCACCTTTCGGCGCTCGGTTGGATCCATCCTCTCCCAATCTTCGTTTGAGAAAAAGGCGCGAGCAAGGCCGCGGTAGACGTGCTCGACCGAACCTCGACGGGGAATCAAGTTGACAACCCGGAGGCAGCCGCCTTTCTCCAATTCGGAAAAGTGGTGGGAGATGTGGGACAGCCCGTAGGCCCCAGGGGGCGCCAAGCCTTCGCGCAGGAACTGGACCGGGCTGATGTCTCGGCCGTTGGCGACTTCGAGAATCCGAACCCGCAACGGATGGCGGAGCATCGCCGACACCGTCGCCGCGTTTCGGTCTCGGGGCTTCGCTGCACTTCCCATTAAAGATCCTCCGATCAGTCTGCACTTTTCTACCGAAAGAGCATAGTCGAGTATCGGGCGGAGGATGCGGATTTACGGCTTGAAAAAACCGATCGGACGGTAGCGCTGGACCGCTGGAATTGATTCCATCAATGGAGTCTTTTCTAACGGGGGAGGGGGTGAGTTCGTGAAGGTTTCATGCTGCGATTCCGCGGTCCCGCGTTCAGCGACCAGCAAGGGCAACTGAGTTCGATCCGCGGCCCTGCCCCACGCCAGGGGGGCGGGGCCCGGAGGTTCCCTAGGCCGAAGCGAGCAGCTCGCGGGCGTGGCGCGTGGCGGCCTCGTCGGAGCTCTCGCCGCCGAGCATGCGGCGGATCTCCTCGACCACGTCCTCGCCATCCAGCCGCTCCACCGAGGCAAACGACTGGCCCTCGGCCACATCCTTCTCGAGCCGGAAGTGGGCGTCGGCAAGTGAGGCGACCTGCGGCTGGTGGGTGATGCAGACGACCTGGCGCCCCTTGCCGAGCGCCTTCAGTCGCTCCCCCACCACCCGCGCCGTGTTGCCGCCGATCCCGGCGTCGATCTCGTCGAAGACCAGGGTGCCGGCGGTCGCCGCCTGGCCGAGCCCGCTCAGGGCCAGCATCACCCGCGAGAGCTCGCCGCCGGAGGCCGCCTCCCGCAGCGGCGCCGCCTCGATGCCGGGATTGGGCGCGACCCGCAGCTCAACCGTCTCGCGGCCGTTGGCGCCATATCCATCCGCGTGCGGCTCGAGCACGACCGCCAGCGTCGCCCCGGCCATCGAGAGCTGCTCCAGCTCCGCCGCGACCCGCTCTTCAAGCGGGCCGGCGGCATCGGCGCGCCCGGCGCTGAGCTTCAGGCCCAGCTCCTCGCGCCGGCGCTCGGCCGCGGCCAGCGCCGCCTCCGCCTCGGCGCCACGGGCCTCGGCGCCCTCGAGCCGGGCGATCTCCGCCCGGCAGCGCTCGGCGTGCTCCAGCACCGACTCGACGCTGCCGCCGTGCTTGCGCTCCAACCGGTCGATTGCCTCCAACCGCTCCTCGATCGCCAGCAGCGCCGCCGGGTCGGACTCCAGACCGTCCGCGTAATCGCGCAGCTCAGCGCCTACGTCGCCCAACTCGACCGCGAGGGCGACGACCCGCTCGGCGATCGCGTCGAGGCCGGCGTCGAGGCCGCCTGCCGACCGCAGCAGCGATTCCGCCTGGGCCAGCGCCGCCGCGCCGCCGCCGCCGTCCTCTTCGGCCCCGGCCAAGGCGGCGTGGGCGCCGCCCGCCGCGTCGCGCAGCCCCTCGGCGTGGCGCAGGCGCTCGCGCTCGGCGGCGATCCCGGCGCGCTCTTCCGGGTCCGGCGCCACCTCCTCGATCTCCGAGAGCTCGTAGCGGTAGAGGTCGAGATCGCGCTCGCGCGAGCCTTCCGCCTCGCGCAGCTCGGCCAGCTCGGCCGCCAGCCGCCCGTGCTCCCGATGGGCCTCGCGGTAGAGCCGCCGCACCTCCAGGTGCTCAGCGCCGGCGAAGCCGTCGAGGACCTCCAGTTGGGCCGAGGCGATCGTCAGCTTGCGGTGCTCGTGCTGGCCGAAGAAGGCGAGCAGCCGGCCGCCGAGCAGCTTCAGGTCGGCAGCGGTGGCGGCGCGGCCGGCGACGAAAGCGCTGGTCCGGCCGCTGGAGGAGACGCGGCGTCCCAGCACCACCTCGTCCGCCCCCTCGGGCAGGCGCTCGGTCAGCTCCGCCAGCTCCGGCTCGTCCATCAGCCCGGCGGGCAGGTCGAAGACCCCCTCGACCCAGGCCTCCCCCGCCCCCGGCCGCACGATGTTCCCTTTTGCCTTGCCACCCATCAGCAGGTCGAGCGAGTGGGCGAGGACGGTCTTCCCCGCCCCGGTCTCTCCGGTGATCGCGTTCAGGCCCTCGCCGAGCCGCAGTTCCGCCCGCTCGATCAGCAGCAGGTTCTCGATTCTCAGCTCGCGCAGCATCCACGCTGTGTACCAGCCATCCCGGCGGACGGGTCCTGTCACGGGGGGAGGGACCTGCGGGCGAGGTTTACGTTCTCGGCCCCTCCCCCCGCGCCACCCGTCCGAGGGGGGTCAGTCGGCAGGAGCGGCTGCGTCGCCCGCGGGCTGTACGAAATCGGCGGAGCGGACGAGGGCGAAGCCGAGGGCGGCGCCGACGAAGGAGAGGATCGCGGCGATCAGGATGATCTCGTTGAAGGCGCTGACGAAAGCGACATCGGCGGCATGGACGGCCTTGACGTGGACCGCAGGTGGCAGCGGCAGCGCAGCGACGCCGCGGGAGCCGCTCGAGGCGACGATTTCACCGAGGCCGTGCGGCGCGTTCGGCAGCAGTTCGGTCAGCTTCGAATCGACGCGCGACTGGAAGACCGCCCCGAGGCCGGCGACGCCGGTGGCGATCCCGACCTGGCGGAAGGTGGTGTTGATCCCCGACCCCATCCCCGATTTCTCGACCGGCACGACGGCGATCGCCGCCTGGCCGATCCCCGGGTTGGTGATGCCGATGCCGATGCCGGCGACGATGAAGCCGACCAGCAGCGTCGTCCACTCCGAATCGGGCGAGACGCCGTGCATCAGCAGCAGGCCGATCCCGACCACGGCCAGCCCGGTGCCGAGCAGAACCCGAATCGGGATTTTGTTCGAGAGGATCCCCGAGATCGGCGCCACGATGAAGCCGAGGACGGTCAGGGGCAGGAAGCGGAGCCCGGCCTCCAGCGGCGAGAAGTCGAGCACGCCCTGCATGTAGATGGTCAGGTAGAGGAACATCGCGAACATCCCGGCCGAGAGCCCGAAGGCAACCGCCGAGACCCCGTTGAAGGCGGGTTTGCGAAACAGCGATAAGTCGAGCATCGGGTGCTCGCTGCGCAGCTCGATCGTCACGAATGCGGCCAACAGCAGCGCCGCGCCGACCAGGCAGCCGACGATCAGGCCGCTGCCCCAACCCTCCGGGTTGCCGCGGATCAGCCCGAAGATCAGCAGGAAGAGGGCGGTCGAGAAGGTGACCAGGCCGGGGACGTCGACCGGCTCCGGGTGCTCGGCGAAGACGTTGACGATCTTGCGCTCGGTCAGGATCATCGCGCCGATCCCGATCGGGACGTTGATGAAGAAGATCCACTCCCAGCCGAAGCTCTCGGTGACGATCCCGCCGACCAGCGGGCCGACCGCCACCGCGCCGCCGACCACGGCACCCCAAACGCCGAACGCGGTCGCCCGGTCTTTGCCGTGGAACTCCTGGCCGATCAGGGCCAGCGAGGTCGCGAACATGCCGGCGCCGCCGACGCCCTGCAGCCCGCGGGCGAGGTTGAGCAGGGTCGGGTCGTTGGCGATCCCGCAGAGGAACGAGGCGAAGGTGAAGATCCCGAAGCCGATCGTGAAGACGCGGCGACGGCCGAGGCGGTCGCCGAGCGAGCCGGCGGTGAGCAGGAAGGCGGCCAGGGTCAGCGAGTAGGCATCGACGACCCACTGCAGGCTGGAGAGGCTGGCGTGCAGTTCACGCTGGATGTCCGGCAGGGCGACGTTGACGACGGTGACGTCGAGCAGCAACATGAACGTCGCGATCGAGACGAGCAGCAGGGTCCACCATTTGCGTTCCATGGCGGGCACCCTAAAGAACCGACCTCGTCGGCTCGTGATCCGTTCTATACGGCCAAGTGGCCGAACTTCTCGCGGATGCGCTGGTAGAAACTCGTACCGGGGAGCTGGGCGAGGCGGCCGACGCCGTCGGCGAAGCGGACCTCGAGCGCGGCGCCCGCCGGCAGGTCGGTGAGGTAGGCGCCGTCGACCGCGACTTCGACCGGCTCGCGGCCCGGCGCGTTGCCGACGTGGAGGACGTCGCCGGGGGCGACGACGAGGGCGCGCGCGGTCAGCGAGTGCGGGGCGATGTAGCTGACCGCGTACCCCTTCACCCCCCAGGCCAGGATCGGACCCTGGTTGGCGAGGTTGTAGCCGGTCGAGCCGACCGGGGTGGCGGCGACGAGGCCGTCGCAGCGGACGTGGCCGACCTCCTCGCCGGAGAGCCGGTAGCTGAGCTCGGCGACGCGGTCGTGTGGGCGGCGGGTCAGGGTGACGTCGTTGAGGCCGACCCCGGCGGCGCCCTCGAGCGTCACCTCCAGTCCCGGCAGCTCGACCGTCTCGACCTCGCCAGCGAGGGCGCGGCGCATCCCCTGCTCGGCTTCGTCGCGCTCGACCGCCGCGAGGAAGCCGACGGTGCCGAAGTTGACACCGAAGACGGGCACGCCGGTGCGGGCGAAGCGGCGCAGCGCGTGCAGGATCGAGCCGTCCCCGCCGAGGACGATGCAGAGGTCCGGGCGCGGCTTGTCGCTGGCCACGACTTCTATCCCCTTGGCGGCATCGCCGTGCTTGGCGAGCTCATCCGCTGTCGCGACCAACCGCCAGCCGGACTCGCGGGCGACCCGGACCGCGATCGCGACCGCCTCCGTGGCGGCCGGCGGGTGCGAGTGGGTTACGAGGGTGGCGGTCTTCACTTGTCGATCTCCACGGCGGCGTGGATCGCGGCGGCGAGGTCGGCCAGCGGCAGGCCGTCGCCACCGCACCAGAGGAAGGTCTCGCGGTTCCCCTTCGGGCCGGGGAGGCCGGAGGAGGCGACGCCGCGCACCGGCAGCCCGATCTCGATGGCGGCGTCGGCGACCGCCTGGATCGCCTCGCGGCGGTCGGCGCTGTCGCGGACTACCCCGCGGCCGACGCGCTTGCGCCCCAGCTCGAACTGCGGCTTGACCATCGCCAGGATCTCGCCCTTCGGCGCCAGACAACCCGCCACCGCCGGCAGGATCTTGGTCAGGGAGATGAAGGAGACGTCGACGGTCGCCAGCGACGGCGCGAACGGCAGGTCGGAGGGCAGCAGGTCGCGGCCGTTGAGGCGCTCGATCACGGTCACCCGCGGATCCTCGCGCAGGCGCACGTCGATCTGGCCGTAGGCGACGTCGACGGCCGCCACCCGCGGCGCCCCCCGCTGCAGCAGGCAGTCGGTGAAGCCCCCGGTCGAGGCGCCGACGTCGATGCACTCGCGCCCGGCGACGTCGATCCCGAGCGTCTCCAGCGCGTTCTCCAGCTTGATGCCACCGCGGGAGACGTAGCGGGGCCCGGAGTCGACGATCAGCTGCGCCTCCGGCTCAACCAGCATGCTCGGCCGCAGCGCCACCGGCCCGTCCTGGCCGACGCGGACTTCCCCGGCTCGCACCGCACCGGCCGCGGCCGTGCGCGAGGGAAACAGCCCCTGCTCGGCCAAAACCGCGTCTATCCGGGACTTCTTCATGCCCGGAACGCTACAGCGGACCCCGTAAACCAATCGTTTACCGGCGACTTAGAGGGGTATGCGACCTTCTCACCAGGAAGCACTTCACGACCGATCAGCGTCTCTGTGATCGGCCTCACACACAAGACGCACGTATGTTCGTACGCTGTTCAAGGATTCGCATGGAGATGACGATGAAAGGCAATACCAAAAGACTTCTTGGCTGAGCTCCGCGTCGTAATTAGGCCCCAGTTGCTTCCCACAACAGGCGCCCACGACATCACCGGACTCGACCTACCTCCCACGGATCCACATATATAGAGATACATATCTCTCCTCCCTGTAGTAACCCCAGAAGCGCCCCGCCTCCCCGGTGGGGCGTTTTCTGTTGTATTGGCTCTATAGAGCCAAAAAGGCGCGTCCTAGGAAAGTAACGATTCGGACAAGAGGCCCGGATCCTCACCTCGTGGCGCCAGTTCGTGCGCCAGTCCCCCCCGGAGTTCTCGGACCTATGGGCCAAATGCAAAGTCTTGATCCGGAATCGCCCGACTTGGCCCTCCACCCCTCAGTCGAGCAGCTCGTAGGCCGATTCGGTCAGGAAGTCGGGGAACTCGTCCCCGAGCGAGACGGCTTCGAAGACCCGCCGCGTCTCCTCCGGGCGACCCGCCTCCCAGGTCTCCTCTCCTACCTCGGCGCGGATCTTCGCCAGCTCTTCGTCCAGGATCTTCACCACCAGATCGCGGTCGATGACGGTGCCGTCGTCGAGCTTCGTAGCGTTGTGGACCCACTGCCAGATTTGGCTGCGCGAGATCTCCACCGTGGCGGCGTCCTCCAGCTGGTGGTTGAGGACGACGGCGCCGCGGCCGCAGAGCCAAAAGGAGAGGTACTGGAAGCCGACGCTGATGTTGGAGCGCAGGCCCGCCTCGGTGACCCGGCCGGGCGTCGCCGCGAGATCGGTGAGCGCATCTGCGTCGGGGACGACGTCCTCGCGCTTACGCTCGATCTGGTTCGGGCGCTCGCCCAACACCGCGTCGAAGGCCGCGGTCGCCACGCCGACGACATCGGGGTGGGCGACCCAGGTGCCGTCGAAGCCGTTGCCCGCCTCGCGCTCCTTATCGGTGCGCACGGCGGCGATCGCCCGCTCGGTTGCCTCCGGGTCGGTGCTGCTCGGGATCAACGCCGACAAGCCGCCCATCGCGAAGGTGCCGCGCCCGTGGCAGGTGCGGACCAGCAGCTCGGTGTAGGCGCGCATGAAGGGCACCGTCATCGTCACCGCCGCCCGGTCCGGAAGGACGGCATCGGGGCGCTCGCGGAAGGTCTTGATCGCCGAGAAGATGTAGTCCCAACGGCCCGCGTTCATCCCGTAGGAGTGCTCGCGCAGCTCGTAGAGGATCTCCTCCATCTGGAAGGCGGCAGGCAACGTCTCGATCAGGACGGTGGCGCGGAACTGGCCGCGGTCGAGGCCGAGACTGTCCTCCGCGAAGGCGAGGACCTCGTCCCAGAGGCGCGCCTCCAGGTGGTTCTCCATCTTCGGCAGGTAAAGGTAGGCGCCGCGCCCTTTGGCGGCCAGGCGGGGCGCACCGTGGAAGGCGAAGAGGCCGAAGTCGACCAGGGAGCCGGAGCCCGGCGTGCCACCGAAATCAAGGTGGCGCTCGGGCAGGTGCCAGCCGCGCAGGCGGACCATCAGCGTCGCCGGGTCATCGACCAGTTCGCAGTGGCGTCCGTCGGAGGCGTCGTAGGTGATCGTCCCTTCGATCGCGTCGATCAGGTTGGCTTGTCCGGAGACCTGGTTTCGCCAGGTCGGCGAGTTGGCGTCCTCCAAGTCGGCCATGAAGCCCTTGGCGCCGGAGTTCAACGCGTCGATGATCAGCTTGCGGTCGGTCGGCCCGATGATCTCGACCCGGCGGTCGGCATAGTCCTCGCGCGGCGGGGCGGCCTGCCAGGAGGAGTCCTCGCGGATCTCGCGGGTCTCGGGAAGGAAATCGAGCTTGCTGCCGGCGGCGATCTCGGCGCGGCGCTCGCGGCGAGCGCCCAACAGCTCCAGCCGGCGCGCGTCGAAGCGGCCGTGCAGCTCGGCGAGGAAGGCGAGCGCGTCGGGCGAGAGGATCTCGGTGCGGGAGCGCTCGTCGATGGACAGGTCGGCGATCGTCGGGTCGGGCATCAGAGGATCGGGTCCTTTACGGGGTTCGTGGGTAGGCGCGGTCCAGCCGGACCGGGTCGAGCTGATCTCCACGGCCCCAGGGTTGCACCATACCGTGACGAGTTCTTATGCCGTGACCCGATCGACCGCGACTCCTCACCCGATTCCGCGCCGCGACGACCGGCCGCCCAACCTGCACCCTGCCGGCACTCTTCGCCTTCTGGCCTACCCGTCCCCGCCCCTCCCCATTTCCGATTCCCTCTCCGCTTCAACTGCCTTGCAGCACCGGCATTCCACCCCCGTGCCCTTTCCCTCTGACCCACCAGCACTTCGGCAGCCGCTCTGCGAAGGGGCACGAGGGTGGAATGCCGATCCGGGTCGCCGTCCGGGGTCCAATTCGGCCTGTTCCGGCGCGCCGCAATCTTGGCCCACGTCAACGAGTCCCTGGCGGCCTCGCGTTGCAATTCGGCAATCCGGACCTGGATCGCTGCTTTGACCTGTTCGTGCGCGACCGAGCCCACTTGAGAATCGGTCAGGGCGCTCAGCAGCTCCTCAACTGATTTCCCTTCGATGCGTCTGGCTTCGCCCATCTGTCAGACCTAGAGAACGACGGCCCAGCCGCCGAACGACTCGGCGGCACGGGTAGCGGCCTCCAACCCACGGAGGGCATCAGCCGTTTCGCCTTGGGTTAGCCCGACCCGCTCGGCGATCTCCTCCAGCTCGCTGGTGCGCTCTGGATCTTCCAGTAAATAGGCGTGGACTCGCTGCGCGTTCTGGCTGAGGTTTTCAAGCGGCTCTTGCACCACTTTCGATTATGGCCGCGGGTCCGGCGCCAGCGAACCGGTGGCGCCGGCCGTCTCCGCAGTCGATTCGACCGGGGCGGCGGCCTAACATCGAGAGCCAAAGTGGCCGAGGAAATTGACAGCCGACGCGAGTATCCATGCCCGTGCGGGGCGGGCACCTACACCGTCGAGATCTTCGCGAACGACTGGCGGGCGACGCGGGACTCCTGGCAGATGAATTGTCCGGCGTGCTTAACAACCCATCGCCTCGAAACGTTCTCCTATCGCGAATCCGGAAGACTCGCGGAGGGCAAGCGTTGGGCCACCGTCGCGGAATGGGAGGCCGAGCAGAGAAGACGCGATACCGAAGCGACAGCGTCGCGGGCCGAGCGGAAGCGAATCGAGGCAGTTATCCAAAGTGCCGCCGACGATGGACTGACCGGCGCCGCTGCCCACAGGCTTGCGGCTGCCTCCGGGTACACTCAATCGCTTTCAACCTTCTACCGGGGCGATTGGCGAAGGGCGCAGCTGAAGGTGTTCTGCCCGCCGACCTAATAGCAGCAATAGCGGCGCTCGATCGCAGGTAGGTCGGCTGAGCATCTTGTGTCGGAGCGATGCGCAGCTATAGCCTGTCGACCGCTCTGAAAGGCTCCGCCCGTGGGCGGCGAGCGAGAAGTCTTCATCGACCTAGAGCTGGGCCAGCGCATCCGCTTCCGGCGCAGCGAGGCGCCGCCGCCGATCTCCTACGCGATCACGCTGGAGATCATCGAAGACGGCGGGTGGACGACGATCCGCCTTTGGGACAACGCCGATCACGTCGACGAGCACCATGAGCACGCTCACACGAAAGAGGACGGAAAGCACCGCCGACGATCTTGGATTTCAAGTCGAGCAACGATGCAATGGCGGCGGCGATCCGCAAAGCCAAGGCGGAGGCGCCTGAGATCGTGAGAAGATGGAGACAGGAGCAATGAGCGTGAACGACCTAGATCCCGCTGTTGAGAAGGTAATCGCCAGCATTGGCGATGAGGAGTTGGCTGCTCGCTACCCCGAGCGCTCTCATTTCATCTCGGCCGGCAATCCCCACCAGGGCGAGATGGCGACCCAAACGCTGTTCGGCGGCGATCCCGTCATCATCGCTTACCCCGACGGGCGCGAGCTGCTGATCCGGCCCGAGCACGTCACCGGCATCGCGGGCCTGCTGCTCGTCGTCGCGGCGTTCTTCCTGCGGCATCGGCGCCATAAGGGCGCCGATGTGGTGCAGCTGCCCCCTCGCGCTCATATCGAGGCGAGGGACGCGCGCGGCGAGCCGATTGCCGCGTAGCTGCTCCCTAGGCTCGGCCGCGTCGCGTCGCGCCCGAAATCTCGCTCCGCGCGCCACGAGTTGCACTTCTCTCCTACCCTGTGGTCACCCCAGAAGCGCCCGCCTCCCCGGTGGGGCGTTTTCTGTTGTGGGGGCTTGCGGTGGATCGGCCCGCCTGCGCTGGGCGCCGTACTGGCAAGATGGCGGCATGGAGCGTGTGCTCGGAATCGGTGGACACTTCATGCGGGCTGCCGACCCGGTCGCCCTGGGCGCTTGGTATCGCGATTGCCTCGGCTTGGACGCCGACGAGAACGGGCTGTGGCGTCAGGAAGCCGGGCCGACGGTGTTTGCGACGTTCGAGTCCGAGACCGACTATTTCGGCTCCCATGCACAGCAGGCGATGATCAACTTCCGGGTCCGCGACCTGGACCCGATGCTCGCGCAGCTGCGCGCCAAGGGAGCGGACGTAGCCGAGGAGACGCAGGACATGGAGGGTGTCGGTCGATTCGGCTGGGTCACCGATCCCGAGGGCAACCGGATCGAGCTGTGGCAGCCCGCCTGACATAGGTACTCAGCCGGGAATGTCGATCCAGCGCACGATCAGGCCGTTTCGCACTTCGTGAAAGGCCGGCGGTGACGGAGGAGGACCGGCGGTGAGGAGGGCGATCACCTCGGCGGGGCCGTGCAGCTCCTCCTCGATCGCCGTCGTCCAGTGGACCTCCGGGTCGAGCAGGCGCCGCAGGCGCGGCCAGTCACGGCGCTCGATCGTCGTCAGTGCGTCGGAAACCGCCGGCACCTGCTCTGCCATGTTCATTACCCTGCCAGGCCGTGACCGAAGTACTGCGAGACGTCCTGGAGCCGGGGATGCGGGTCGTCTTCTGCGGCACCGCGCCCGGCACCGCCTCGGCCAGGGCCCGGGCCTATTACGCCGGACCGGGGAACGCCTTCTGGCAGGCGTTGCATCTGACCGGGCTGACGCCGCTGGAGCTGGTGCCGGCGGAATTCGAGCGCCTGCGTGAGTTCGGGATCGGGCTGACCGACATCTGCAAGGTCTCCTCCGGGTCCGATGCCGAAGTCGGGATCGCCGAGTTCGACCTTGCCGGCCTGCAGGAGAAGATCGCCGCCGCCGAACCGGGCTACCTCGCCTTCAATGGCAAGAACGCGGCCCGCGGCGCGCTCGAACGCGATGTCGCCTACGGGCTCCAGGACGAGCAGGTCGGCGGCGCCCCGGTCTGGGTCCTGCCCTCGACCTCGGGCCGGGCCCGCCGGTTCTGGAAGCTCGAGCCGTGGCGCGAGCTGGCCCTGGCCTGCGGCGCCGAGCCGGACCAGATCTGAGCCGTCGTCAGGAGGCCTGGGTGGAATCCTCGCCGGGCCAGCGCCCGGTGAGGCGGGTGACGCCGCTGCGGACGCCGTGATCGGTGATTCCTTTGACGAGGCGGAAGATCGCGCCCTCGACCAGCAGCGCCGCGACCAGTTTCGGGATCGAGACCTGGCGCTGGTCCGGCGCCGGCGGCTCCTCGTCGTCGACCAGAGCCCAGAGACGCTCGAAAGCCTTCTGGGCGGCAACACCGGCGAGCAGCCCGGTGACGATGCCGATCGGCGCGAAGAGGATCTTCATGCCGACAGCCTACCCCCGCGCCCTGGGGGCAAACGGGACGATGGCTTCAAGCGACGGGCCGGGACGCCGTCCAGTCCAGAACGCGCCCCGACCCGCCAAGGGAGAGAAATGAAGCCACGGTGGCTCAATTCTCACTTCTGAGCTTACCTACCTAGTTTTGGAGGGACAGGCTGTTCCGGTGTGGGGTCTTTCAGCGACCTGTTACGATATATCGCGTTAGATATCGATAGAAAGGTATTTCAGATGCATCACAGACACGAATCCCGACATTCCGGTCACCACGGCCATCACGAGTTCGCCCGCAGTCGCGGCCCTCGTTACGGGCGCGGACGCGGCGGCCCCCGGGCTCGCCGCGGTGACGTCAGGGCCGCCGTGCTGGCCCTGCTGGCAGAGCGGCCGATGCACGGCTACGAGATGATCAAGGAGATCGAGGAGCGGACCCAGGGGGCCTGGACCCCGAGCGCCGGCTCGATCTATCCGATGCTGCAGTTGCTCGAGGAGGAGGGGCTGATCCAGGGCGAGGAGAGCGACGGGAAGCGCCGCTTCACCCTGACCGAGACCGGCAGCGCCGAGCAGGAGGCGAAGGCCGGTGAGGAGACCCCCTGGGACTCCGTCCGCGCCGGCGCCGCCCCCGAGGCGATCCACCTCCGCGACGCGGTCGGCAAGCTCCACCACGCGATCGGACAGGTCTTCCACGCCGCCGACGAAGGCCAGCAGAAAAGGGTCCGCGAGCTGCTCGACGAGAGCCGCCGCAAGATCTACGCGATCCTCGCCGAGGAGAGCTAGCTGTAGATGCCAGCCACGTTGTTCCCCTGGAGCTCCCGTAACCGCTGAATCGGCGGTCGGTGGCCAATTGCGCCGTGTCGTCGTCTGAAGTTGTAGCGCTCAATCCAGCCCGAGAGGGCTGCAGCCCTCTCGGGCGAACTGCCGTAGACGGCGGCGTAGGCCCACTCGCGGAGCATCGTGCGGATGAAACGCTCTGCCTTGCCGTTGGTCTGGGGCCGATAGGGACGGGTGCGGATGTGCTTGATGCCCAGGGCTCGGCAGGCGAGGGCATGGACGACTGAGCGATAGGCGGGGCCGTTATCGGTCATCAGGCCCTCGACCGCGATGCCGTGGGAGCGGTAGAAGCCGACGGCGCGCCGCAGGAAGTCGACGGCGGTCTTGGCCTTCTCGTCGGGAAGCACCTCGACGTAGGCGAGGCGGGTCGCATCGTCGACGCACACATGTACGCACTCCCAGCCGGCCCGAGAGCGGCGCACGCCTTCTGAGTCGGTTCGAGTCGGCGCCCTTCTCGCCCAGCTGCGGCCGAGCGCGCGGTGGCCGGCGCCGTAGGGGCCGATCCGGCCGAGCTTCTTGACGTCGATGTGGATCAGCTCACCGGGCCGGGAGCGCTCATATCGATTGGGTGGTTCGGGCGGGGCGAGCCGACTGAGCTTGCCGAGGCCGATGCGCGCCAGCACCGCGGAGACGGTCGAGGTCGCCATCTCCAGGGTCTCGGCGATCTCGGGACCGGTCAGGCGCACCCGCCGCAGAGCGGCGATCGCCTCCACCCGCTCGGGTGGTGTGGCGTTGTGGACGCGCTTGGGAGCCGAGCTGCGGTCGAGCAGCCCGGCCTCGCCTTCGGAGCGGTAGCGGCGCACCCATTTGCCGGTGGTCTTCGCGCTCACTCCGGCGGCCTCGGCCGCCTCCGTGAGCGCGATCCCCTCCTCGTGCACTCGCCTGACCATGATCGTCCTGCCCTTCGGGCCGAGGGGCGCGTTAGCGTGGAGCTTCATCCGGTTCCTCCTTGTTGCTGGGGCTTCGACACCGCCAGCCTCCAAGGAGGTCCGGATGAACAACGTGCTTAGGAATTACAGCTAGCCAGCCGCGGGGTGGCCGCCGAGCCACTCCCGGATCCGAGCTGGGCCGGCCAGGGACGAGAAATCGCCCTGGTCGCGCATCGCCTCCGCGCTCGCGGCCATCGCCTCCAGCGCCGTCCAGGCGAGACTGCCGCCGACGCTCACCCGCTGCGCCCCGGCCTCGACCACCTCCGCCATCGTCAGGCCGCGGTGGGCGAGCACGTTGACGGGCCGGCTGATCGCTTCGCAGACGGCGCGAATCTCCCCCGCGTCGCGCAGGCCCGGCGCGTAGAGCACGTCGGCGCCGGCCGCCTCGTAGGCGTGCAGGCGGGCGATCGTGTCGTCGAGGTCGGGGTTGCCGCGGATGTGGTTCTCGGCCCGGGCGGTGAAGGTGAATGGAAATCCAAGAGCACGCGCCGCCTCCGCCGCGGCGGCCACCCGCTCGGTCGCGCGGCCGATCTCGTAGAGCCCCTCCGCCGGATCGAAGTCCTCGATCGAACCACCGACAGCACCGGCCGCCGCTGCCCGCTCGATCGCCCGAGCCGCGTCCTCGGGCTGGGGGCCGTAGCCGTTCTCCAGATCGACCGAGAGCGGCAGCTCGGTGGCGGCATCGACGGCGGCGACGTGATCGACCACCTCGTCCAGGCTCACCTCTCCATCCGGGCGCCCATAGGTAAAGGCCAGTGCCGAGCTGCTGCTCGCCAGCGCCTCGAACCCGAGCGCCTCCAGCACCTTGGCCGAGCCGGCGTTCCAGGGATTGGGGATCAGGAACGGCTCACCCTCGTGCAGCGCCCGGAAGCGCGCCGCCTTCTCGCTCTGCCTCTCGCCCACCCGTCCAAGATAGCCCCCGGGCCGGGTCTCCCGGGATCCCCGGGTGGCAAGCGGAACCGGCCGCGCTAGGCGGCCGGTTCCTGGAAGGCCCGTCCCCCAACGGACCCACACATACAGAGAACCTCTCCTCCCATGGTGATCCCCAGAAGCGTGGCCTGACGACCATTGCTCCGTTCAACCATCACCGGAGAGATTGGGGCAATCTATTCGATTGAGCCGATTGAATCAATCGTCAAAATTAATTAGAGGAAAATTGGCGTGTCAGCCCAAAACGGGCTGCGCCGACGGCAGCGCGGCGAGCACCCGCTCCGCCACCGACTCACCGGTGAGTCCGGCCTCGGCCCGCAGCAACGCCGGCTTGCCGTGGGTGACGTAGCGGTCCGGGAGGCCGACGCGCAGCACGTGGGCCCGCTCCGCCGGCGCCTCCGCGAAGGCGTCCTCGAGGTGCTCCAGCACCGCCGAGCCGAAGCCGCCGGGCAGGACGTTCTCCTCGATCGTCACCACCAGGTCGTGCTCGCGGGCCAAACGCTCGGCCAGCGCACCGTCGATCGGCTTGGCGAAGCGGGCGTCGGCGACGGTTGCTTTGAGGCCGTGGGCGGCAAGGATCGCCGCCGCCTCGCGGGCGACCGCGACGCCATAGCCGTAGCCGAGCAGGGCAACGCGCTCGCCCTGCTCGAGGATCTCGCCGCTGCCGATCGGGATCAGCTTCGGCTTCTGCGGCAGCTTCGCCCCCTCCCCGGCGCCGCGCGGGTAGCGCAGCGCCGCCGGGCCCTGGTGGGCGACGGCGGTGTGCAGCATGTGGACCAGCATCGCCTCGTCGCGCGGGGCCATCACGACCACGTTCGGGATCGGCCGGAAGTAGGAGACGTCGAAGACGCCGTGGTGGGTCGGGCCGTCGTCGCCGACCAGGCCGGCGCGGTCCATCGCGAAGGTCACGTCCAGCTCCTGCAGGCAGACATCGTGGATGATCTGGTCGTAGGCGCGCTGGAGGAAGGTCGAGTAGATCGCGCAGACCGGCTTCGCCCCCTGCAGCGCCATCCCGCAGGCGAGCAGGACCCCGTTCTGCTCGGCGATGCCGACGTCGTAGTACTGCTCGGGCAGCTCGTCGGCGAGCTTCTGCAGGCCGGTGCCCCCCGCCATCGCCGCGGTGATGCCGATCACCCGCTCGTCGGCCCTGGCCTCGGCCACCATCGCCTCGGCGAAGACCTGGGTGTACTGCGGCGGTGCTCCGGCGGCCGGCGGCTTCTCCAGTATCTCCGGCGCGATCGCGCCGGGGGCGTCGGTTTCGGTCACCGGCACCGGCTTCGCCGCGGCGGGCTTGCCGTTGACGATCGAGTTCGGCTTGGCCGCATGCCATTTCTCCATCGACTCGAGGCCGCCCTCTTCGGCCGGCAGGAAGCCCTTGCCCTTGACCGTGTGGATGTGGACGACGACCGGGCGCTCGGCTTCGAAGGCCTCTTTCAGCGCCTCGCGCAGGGCGTGCACGTCGTGGCCGTCGATCACCCCCATGTAGGCGATGTCGAGCTCCTCGAAGAAGAGCCCGGGCGCCCAGTAGGCCTTGATCGCCGACTTGATCTCCGGGCCGAGCCGCTCGATCCGTTTGCCGAGGCCCAGCGGCAGCTTGGTCAGCCGGTCCTCGACCCCCTCGCGGGCGTGGAAGAGGCGCGGGTTGAGGCGGATCCGGTTGAAGTAGCGCGAGAGCGCGCCGACGTTGGGGGAGATCGACATCCCGTTGTCGTTGAGGACGATCACGAACGGGGTCTGCAGCCCGCCCGCCGCCAGCATCGCCTCGTAGGCGACGCCACCGGTGAGGGCGCCGTCGCCGATCACCGCGGCGACCTTCCCGTCCTCGCCGATCCCTTTGCGCATCGCCTCCTTGAGGCCGAGGCCGTAGCCGATCGAGGTCGAGGCGTGGCCGGCGCCCATGATGTCGTGCTCGGACTCGGCGATCGAGCAGAACGGGGCCAGGCCCTCGTACTGGCGGATCGTCGGCAGCTGGTCGCGGCGGCCGGTCAGGACCTTGTGCGGGTAGGACTGGTGGCCGACGTCCCAGAGCACCTTGTCGCGGGGCGAGTCGAGCAGGCTGTGCAGGGCCACGGCGAGCTCGCAGGTGCCGAGGTTGGCGC
>DASYJK010000191.1:0-3869 GCA_035996525.1 Solirubrobacterales bacterium | reverse complement strand
ATCCTCGGGCCCGCCGACAGCGACCTGATTGCCGCCGCGGCGCTGGCGGCGCTGGTCCCGGTGGCGCTTTGGCTCGGTCACCACCGGCTGCTGGCGAGCGGCTTCGACCGCGGCTCGGCCCGCGCGCTCGGGCTCTCGCCGGGGCTGATCGAAGCGGCGCTGCTGGTCGGGCTCGCCGCCACCACCGTGGTCGCCGTGCAGGGTCTCGGCAACCTCCTCGTCGTCGCCGTCCTCGTCGGGCCCGCGGCGGCGGCGCGGCAGCTGACCCGGCGGATCGTGCCGATGCTGTTCGGGTCGGTGGCGATCGCCGTGCTCGCCGGCGTCGCCGGCCTCTACGTCTCCTACTACGCGGGCACGGCGGGCGGCGCCTCGATCGCGCTGGCGATCTTCGCCGCCTACCTGCTGGCGCTGGCGGCGGGTCGCCTGCGCGGCGGGTTGCGTCGCCCTGAGCCACGGCCGCAAGCGGCGGCTACGATCGGCTGATGGCCTCCAGCGCGAAAAATCAGTGGGCCGAGCACGCGCTCGCCGCCCTGCAGGACGCCGGCCTGCGCCGCGGCGGCGCCCGCACCGCGGTGGTCGAGGCCCTGGCCGGGCACAGCTGCGCGGTGACGGCGCTGGAGCTCGACGACGAGCTGCGCCGCCGCCGTCCCCCGGTCGCCCGGGCCAGCGTCTACCGCGCCCTCGACCAGCTCGAGGAGCTGGGCCTGGTCCAGCGCATCGAGGTCACCCGCGGCACCGCCGCCTACGAGCGGGTCGAGCCCAGTGGCCATCACCACCACCACGCGATCTGCCGTCGCTGCGGCCGCATGGAGACCTTCGAGGACGGCGCCCTCGAGGCCGAGATCGAGCGCGTCTCCGAGCGCATGCCGTTCGCGATCTCCGAGCACGACATCGTCCTCCGCGGCCTCTGCGAGCGCTGCGCCAGTTGAGCCTGCCCTGGGAGGAGAGCACGCGGCCAGCCGGGCCGGCGCCCGACCCGGGCCGTGAGCCGACGGCGGAGGAGCTGGCGACGGGACAGCACCTGGTCGACGTCCACGACGGGCTGCGGGCGGAGCTGGAGCGGCTGCGCGGGGTGGTCGACGAGGCGGGGGAGGGAGAGGCCGACCCGGTGGCGCTGCGCTCCTTCTTCAACCGGATGACGATCCGCCAGAACCACTGGACGCTGGGGGCGTTCTGCCAGTCCTACTGCCGCGCCGTGACCGGTCACCACACGCTCGAGGACAGCAGCGTCTTCCCCCATCTCGGCCGCGCCGACGAGCGCCTCGGCGCCGTGCTCGAGCGTCTCGGCGAGGAGCACGAGGCAATCGCCGAGCTGCTGGAGCGGATCGACCAGGCGCTGATCGCCCTGGTCGCCTCCGAGCCGGGGGCGATGGCCCGGGTCCGCGAGGCGGTCGATCTGGTCAGCGCGGCGATGGCCTCCCACTTCTCCTACGAGGAGCGGGAGCTGGTCGAGCCGCTGTCCCGGCTCGGCTTCTACTAGCTCGACTATCTCTGACTATAGTGAGCATCTTTGTTCCAAACTAGGAAAGGGATTGGGAGAGAGATGAAGATCGACAAGCGCCTGCTGCTCGCGGGCATGGCCGTTGCGGTGACGATGTTCGCCGCCGTGTCCGCTTCCTCGGCCTCGGCCGCGGTCTGGAAGATGTCGGGGGTGAACGTGACCAAATTCACCGAACTCGGCCTCAGCGGTGGCGAAGTGTTCGAATCGGGCACCTCGGGGATGTCCTGCGAACTCCACGCGACCCTCACCACCGAAGGTGGGAGCACCGGCAAAATCACCAAATTCGAAACCAAAAAATGTTCCGGCGGCTTCGGCGAAATGACCGGTTGCGAACTCAACACGACCGAATCCAAAGGCCTGCCCTGGACCGTCGACGTCGGCACCACCGACCTGACGATCACAAACATGCATCTGCGCCGCACCTTCAAAGCGGGCTGCAAAATCACCGAACTCGACAAGACCTACAGCCCGACAGTCACTCTCATCGCCCCGACCGCGATCACCGAAATGGAATTCCTCGCGACGATCGCCGGCTATAAGTCATTCGGCTCGTTCACCGTCGACGCGCCGAACTCCGGTACATACGGAATCGGCTGAGCCCGTACCCGCGCCCGGGGTCTCGCGCGCCGCGAGGCCCCGGTGCCGGGTACCCGTCCACGACGGCCTAGCGCCGGGCCAGCTCCCGCTCGATCAGCGTGTTGAGTGGGTCTCGCGCTCCCTCGGCCGGGGTGCCGGAGATCCGGGCGCCGGCGGCGACGCCGCGCACGTCTTCGGCGGCCCGCAGCGCGTGCCAATGCGAGTCGAACGACTCGCCGGAGCTGGCGACGGTGCGGCCGTCGGCACCGAGCAGGCGCCAGCGCCACTTGCCTACGAGGTCTTCATATGCGTCGAATTGGGGCATCTCGCTCTCCTGATCTTCGAATGGGAACGTATGTTCGCATTCGAAGCGGCGGCAAAACCGCCGCGCCTAAATTCTGGGTAAGCGGTTGATCCGTTCCGCTCCGGCTCCCGCATCAGTGAGACCCACCCCCTGTGCAAAGGAGCAGTCATGGATCCGGAAATCTCACTCGAGCGCGTAGACGTAGACGGCGCGGTTCGCGAAACCGCCCACGAGGCCGCCGAGGCGCTGGAGAGCGGCGACACCCGCCTCAGCTTCCTCAAAAAGGCCGGCCTCGCCGGCGGTGCCGTGATGGGCAGCGGCGCCCTGCTCGGCGCCCTCTCCCCGGCCGGCGCGATGGCTGCCGGCAAGGGCAAGGGACGTCCGCCCGCGTCGTTCGGCAAGGGCGACGTCGGCATCCTCAACTTCGCCCTCACCCTCGAGTACCTGGAGGCGGCCTTCTACAACGAGGCGACCGCCAACAACAAGAAGAGCTCGTTCCTCAAAAACAAGCAGGCGCAGGTCTTCCTGAAGACGGTGACCGCGGACGAGAACGCCCACGTCGCCTACCTGAAGAAGGCGCTCGGCTCCAAGGCCGTCGCCGCTCCGAAAGTCGATTTCGGCGCGACGACCTCCTCCGAAGCCTCCTTCATCAAGACCGCGGTGGCGCTGGAGAACACCGGCGTCCACGCCTACTCGGGCCAGGCGCTGAACATCAGCGCCCCGTCCACGGTCGCGGCGGCGCTCTCGATCCTCACGATCGAGGCCCGGCACGCATCGGTGGCCGGCCTGCTGCTCAAGGCCACTCCCGCCAACATCACCCCGGACGGGCCTTTCGACACGCCGTTCACGGCGGCGGAAGTGCTGAAGGCAGTGGAAGGCACCGGCTTCCTCAAGTAAGCATGTCCCGGGCCGCCGGCGGGGTCGATCAATGGTCGACTCCGCTGGAGGTTCGGCGGCAGTTCGGTTGAACTGTTCCCACACCCAACGTAATCGGAGGCATCATGCCCAACATCGGACCAATGGAGATAGGACTAGTCCTGATCATCGCCCTGATCGTCTTCGGGCCCAAACGCCTGCCCGAGCTCGGCAAGTCGCTCGGCAAGGGCATCTCGGAGTTCCGCGGCACGATCAGCGGTGAGAAGTCGGAGTCGGAGGAGACCCCCGCGGTCGAGCCGACGCCCGTCGTCGTCGCCCCGGCGCCCGCTCCCGCGGCGAAGACCGGCGCCCACGCCGAGACCCAGGTCTGAGGCAAAGCGATGCGCCGCGTAAAGCCGATCTCACATGAAGATGAGGTGAGTCTCGTCGAGCATCTCGACGAGCTGCGCGCGCGCATCATCGTCTCGATCTCGGTCTTCGGCGTCGCCCTGGCGCTCTGCTTCTGGCAGAACCACCTGCTGCTGGAACTGGCCAACGGGCCGCTGCCGTCCAACCACGACAAGCTGATCACCTTCGGGATCAGCGAGCCGTTCACGACGACCGTGACCGTCT
>DASYJK010000190.1:0-5260 GCA_035996525.1 Solirubrobacterales bacterium | reverse complement strand
GACGAAGAGCACGGTGCCGCCGCCGCTGGCGAGCTCGCCGACGAAGCGGCGGGCGTTCTCCAGCAGCGCCTCGGTCTGCAGCAGGTCGATGATGTGGATCCCGTCCAGCTCGCCGAAGATAAAGCGGCGCATGTTCGGGTTCCAGCGGCGCGTCTGGTGGCCGAAGTGAACTCCGGCCTGGAGCAGCTCGGTGAGGCCTGCCTCTGGCATTGAATCTCCTTGGTCTGTTGGTGAAGCATCCCGTCCCGCTGGCCGGACCTGGCGTCTATGCCAGGCAGGATCCGGTTCGCCGTCAGACGGGGATTGGTTTAGGACGGTCGATTGTAGAGAGCCGCGAACCTCAGCGCTGGGCGCCCCGAGCGGCCTCCAAGGCCGACTCGAGGTCGTCCGGCAGCGGCGACTCGAAGCTCAGCCGCTCGCCGCTGAACGGGTGCTCGAAGGCAAGCCGGTGGGCGTGCAGGAACTGGCGCCTGAGCCCGTAGCGGCGGGCGCCGCCATAGGTGACGTCACCGCTCAGTGGGTGGCCGATGGCCGCGAAGTGGGCGCGGATCTGGTGCGTGCGACCGGTCTCCAGCTTCGCCTCCACATAGCTCTCCAGGGCCAGCAGCTCCAGCACCGTGAAGTGGGTGCGGGCCTCGCGCGAGCCGGCGCCGGAGACCGCCATCCGGGTGCGCTGGCGCGAGGCGCGGCCGATCGGGGCGTCGATCGTCCCGGTCCGGGAACCGACCTTGCCGCCGACCAGAGCCAGGTAGATCCGATCGACCTGGCGCCGCTGCACCGCCGCCTGCAGAGCCGCGTGGGCCTCGTCGCCGCGGGCGACCACGAGCAGGCCGCTGGTCCCTTTGTCGAGACGGTGGACGATGCCAGGGCGCTCCGGGTCCTCGCCGCCGCCGAGGATGTCCGCCAGCTCGTCGACCAGCGTCGTGCCCTCGTGCGAGGGCGCCGGGTGGACGACCAGCCCGGCCGGCTTGTCGACCACGGCGAGGTGCTCGTCGAGATGGACTACGCGCAGCTCCGGCTCAGCCACGCTCGGGCTCCCGCTCGGCATCGCGCAGATAGATGAAGACCAGCAGCAGGACGCCGGCGGTGATCGCGACGTCGGCGAGGTTGAAGGGCGGCCAGGGCGGCAGGTCGACGAAGTCGGTCACCACGCCGGCGCGGATCCGGTCGACGAGGTTGCCGATCGCGCCACCCGCCAGCAGTCCCGCCGCGACCCACATCCAGGGCCGGGTCGGCTCGCGGGCGAAGAGGTAGCCGATCACGCCCAGCGCCACCAGGGTGATCGCGACCAGCGGCGCCCCCGCCCCGCCCGCGAGCCCGAAGGCGACGCCGGCGTTGTGGGAGAGCGTGAGGCCGAGCGGCCCCAGCACGTCGACGTGCTCGCCGATCACCAGATGCGCCCTGATCGCCGCCTTGGCGGCCTGGTCGAGGGCGAGGACGAGGGCGGCGAGGGCACCGGCCAGGCACCAGGCGCGGGCGGTCGCGCTCACCCGGCGATCAGGCTGACGAGGAGGGCCTGCGCCACGGCCAGCACGACGATCGCGACGATCGGGCTGAGGTCGAGCGCGAAGCCGCTGCCGCCGATCCGCGGCACGAAGCGGCGGAAGAAGTTGAGGTAGGGATTGGTGCTGTCGGTGATGAAGTCGAGCACCGATCGCAGCCAGGGCCGGTACGGCATCCGCGGCACGTAGGAGATGAGGATGTTGGCGAGGATGAGGATGATGTAGACGGTGATCAGCGCGCCGACGTAGTCGGCGACGTCGCCCCGGCTCAGCGCCAGCGGAATCACCGCCGCATCCGCTCCAGCGAGGCCGCCACAGCCGCCTCGAAGGCCGCCCTCGCGCCCTCGCGGTCGAGCGCCTCCAGCCCGGCCTCGGTGCTGCCCCCGGGCGAGGCCACGGCCCGGCGCAGATCGGCCGGGTCCCAGCTGCGCAGCAGCTCCGCCGTCCCCGCCGCCGTCTCCATCACCAGCTCGCGGGCGAGGTCGGGGTCGAGCCCGGCGGCGGCGCCGGCGTCGGCGATCGCCTCGGCCGCCAGTGCGAAGTAGGCGGGCGCGCAGCCCATCACCGCGGTCGCGGCGTCGAAGTCGGCGTCGGCGATCTCGACCACGTTCCCGAGCAGCTCCAGCTTGGCCCGCACCTCGGGAGCGGCCTCGCCGGCGACGCAGAGCACGCCCCGGCGCACCTCCACCCCCACGTTCGGCATCGTCCGCAGCACTTCGGCGCCCGGGAAGGCGGTCCGCAGCCGCTCCACCGGCACCACCGCCAGCACGGAGACGATCCGGCCGGCGGCGCTCAGATCCGGCGCCACGCCGTCGAGAGCCGCCGGCTTCACCGCCAGGACGACGAAGTCGGCACGCTCGGAGATCTCGCGGTTGGAGGCCACCTCCCCGTCCAGCTCGCCGGCGAGCACAGCCGCTCGGCCGGAGCCGCTGTCGGAGAACAGCATCCGCTCGAACTCGCCCTTCCAGCCACGGGCGATGGCCCCGGCCATGCTTCCCGAACCGACGAATCCGACGATCATGGGAGTCAGCCTAGCCACGCTCACGCGAGAGGGGCGGGCAGTAGGGTGCCCGCCCCTCCGGCGTGCCGCTCCAGATCAGCCCCCCAGCGTCTGGAACAGATCGGTGTGGTCGTTGGTCCCCAGCACCGCCAGGGAGTCCGGACCGGAGGCCCAGACCGGGACGACCGCGCCCGTGTGCTGCTGACTGGGCGGCACCGCGACCGGGGTGGCCCCCGGGCCGCCGTAGCGGCGGTGCCGTAGGTCAGGCTCAACGTCTGCCCGTCCTTGGTCAGCAGGTTGGCTCGCTCGCCGGGCGCTGGCCCTCGGTGCAGGCGACCGGCGTGTTGCCCTTGCCGGTCGCGGCGGCCGGACCGGTCCACTCAAGCGACATGTTGCCTTTGTTGAAGAGGCCGAGCACCGGTTTATTGGCGTTCGGCGCCGTGCTGAGCCCGTCGGCGTCGGTGACGAAGCGGTAGCCCTTGGCTTCGGCCGACTGGACCACCGTTTTGCCGGCGTCAGGACCGCCGGTGATCGTCTGCGAGAAGTCGCCGAGGCCGCCACCGAGCAGCACGTCGACCTTGTGATCGACCTCCTGCTCGGCGATCGAGCCGAGACCTCCGGCCGCCTTCGTCTCCAGCGGACAGGCGGCCATGTCGGCCGGGCCCTCGCAACCGCGCAGGGAGATGTGGGAGGCGAGAACCGCGGGAGTCGCGTCGGTGATTTCCGCGGTCGAGACGTCGCCGACCTTCATCCCCTTTTTCTGCGCCAGCTCGAGCACGGTGGTCAGGTTCTGACCGGGAACGGCGATATCGCTGCTCGGGCCTTGGGAGATGCGCTCGTCGAGGGTTTTCTGCCCGGTTGCCCAGGCGGTCCCGGTCGAGGCCGAGTCGGGGTCGTAGTCAGGCAGGTAGGGCGGGCTCGCGGCCGGCTTCACCGACCAGGTGGTGTCGAAGCCGGTGAACGGCATCCGGTCGACGTTCAGCTCCTTGGTCACGCCCTGGTAGTAGCGGGCGGCGGTGATCTCCTGCGTGCCCATCCCGTCGCCGAGCAGGAAGATGACGTTTTCGGATTGCGATCGTGCAGGGCGGAGGTGATCGCACGCTCGGCGCGATCGGGGCGGTGGGAGGAGAACGCTCCCGTGGCGGCGGCGGTTCCAGCGCCGACGACCAGCAGGGCGAGCATTGCCGCGAGGGCGGCGGTAAGGCGCTTGCCTTTCATCGATTCCCCTTTGCTTGGGTGGATTACGAGACACCCGGCAAGCTAGGAGCGCCCGGGAGGGGCGATGTGGCCGTGCTGTTGAGCCGCTGTGAAATTCCCGTTGCCGGGAGAGCGGCGCGGGCTAGGACTGGTTGAAGAAGCCCTTGTCGATCAGGCGCGCGCGTTCCTCGGCCGAGACCTCGACGTTGCGCGGGGTCAGCAGGAACATCTTCTCGGCGATCCGCTGCATGCCGCCGTCGAGCGCGTAGGTGAGCCCGGAGCAGAAGTCGATCATCCGCTTCGAGAGCTCGTGATCGGCGGTCTGCAGGTTGAGGATCACCGGCACCTGACGTTTGAACTGGTCGGCGACCTGCTGGGCGTCGTTGAAGTTGCGGGGGATCACGAGGTGGACCTGGATGTCGCCCCCGGGGCCGCCGGAGCCCCCGTTCTCGACCGGGCGCAGCGTGCGGGTGCGGCTGGCGGCGATCGGCTCGTCGTCGGCGAAGATGTCGTCGATCTCGTCGCGGCGGGCGCGGCGCGAGGTCGGCAGGCGGCGGACCGAGCCCTGGTCGCGCTCGCGGCGCGTCTCGAAGACTTCCTCGGAGCCGGTCTCGGACTCGAACTCTTCCTCGTACTCGGGGCCGTAATCGTGGTCCTCGGCGAGGCCGAAGTAGACGAGCGCTTTATGCCAGGTGTCGCGAAGAGCCATCGGTATCGGTGTTTCGGCCTATCGGGGCCGACTCCTTTACGAATTATCGAGGAGGTTAGCGACGATTCACACGAACAGCGCCGTGCCCAGACGGATAGTCGTCGCCCCCTCCTCGACCGCGACCGGCCAGTCCTGAGAGGTTCCCATCGAAAGCCGCCGCAGGCCGTTGGCGGCGGCGAGCTCGGCGAGGCGGGCGAAATGCGGTCGCGAGGCCTCCGGATCCTGGCTGAAGGGCGGCATCGTCATCAGGCCGCCGACCCGGACCGGGCAGCGCTCGACGAAGGGGGCGAGGTCGGCCGGGACGACCCCGCCCTTGCCCTCCTCTTCGGCGATGTTGACCTCGACCAGGACTTCCGTCTCGGGAGTGCCGTGCTTGCCGAGCTCGCGCAGGACCGAGTCGGTGGCGACCGAGTGGACGAGGCGGCAGAGCGGCAGCACCTGCTTCAGCTTGCGGCTCTGCAGGTTGCCGATGAAGTCCCACTCGAAGGCGTCGCCCCAGCGCTCGCGCTTGGCGGCGAGGTCCTGCTGGCGGTTCTCGCCGACCAGGGCCACCCCCGCCTCGGCCAGCGCTCCCATCTCCTCCAGTGGCACGTACTTGCAGGCGACCAGGATCTCGACGTCGTCACCGGTGTGTTCGCGCACCCGCTCCATGTTGGCTCGCACCACGCCTGGGTCGATCCCATGGATCAGCTCCGCCATCAGGCCTCGATCCAGACCAGGCCGCCCTGGCGCCCGGTGCGCCCGGCGTCGCGGCGATGGGAGAAGAACAGCTCCGGCTCGCAGCTGGTGCAGAGCCCGGCCATCTCGACCCGCTCCACCCCGGCCTCGCGCAGCAGCCGCCGCGCCACCTCG
>DASYJK010000189.1:0-24090 GCA_035996525.1 Solirubrobacterales bacterium | reverse complement strand
GGAGTCGCCGAAGATCGCCGCGTTGGAGCGGCCGCGCTTGAGGAAGAAGTGGAGGTCGTGCTCCCAGGTGAAGCCGATGCCGCCGTGGACCTGGATCGAGGCGTCGGGGACGCGCCAGCCGGCGTCGCCGGCGTAGGCCTTCGCCATCGAGGCCGCGAGGTGAAGCGACCCGGGCTCGGCGTCGGCGGCCCAGGCGGCGCCGTAGACGGCGGAGCGAGCGTTCTCGGTCTCCAGCAGCATCTGCGCGCAGCGGTGGGAGACCGCCTGGTAGGCGCCGATCGGGCGCCCGAACTGCTGGCGGTCTTTGGCGTACTCGACCGCCATCTCCATCGTCCGCTGGGCGATCCCGGTCGACTCGGCGGCGAGGGCGACGCAGAGGCGGTGAAAGACGGCGTAGTAGTCGGCGGCCTCGCCCGGCAGGGTGGCGGCGGGGTCGACCCGGACGCCCTCGAGGCTGACGCTGTAGAAGCGGCGGGTGGGGTCGATGCCCACTTCCGGCTTGACGGTGACTCCGTCGGCGCCGCTCTCGACCAGATGACGGCGACCGTCGGCGGTGGCGACGAGGAAGAAGTCGGCGCCGGCCGCGTCCATGACCAGCGTCTTCTCGCCGTCGAGCACGACCCCGTCGCCGTCGGCCTTCGCCTCCAGCGTGAAGCCGCCCGGGTGAGCCGGCGAGCCGGCGTCCCAGAGGGCCGGGGTGCCGCGGAGCTCGCCGGCGGCCAGCGGCCGCAGGTAACGCTCACGCAGATCGTCGCTGCCGCAGAGGCTCAGGGCGAGACCGGCGATCGTGTTCGAGAACAGCGGCGAGGGAGCGAGCGCGTAGCCCATCTCCTCGAAGAGGACGGCGAGCTCGACGATGCCGAGGCCCTGCCCGCCCCACTCCTCCGGCAGCGCCAGGCCGGCCCAGCCAAGCTCGGCCATCTGCTTCCAGCCGTCGGGGTCGGTGCCGTCGTCGCTGGCCGCGATCTCCCGCATCCGCTCCGATTTGAAGCGCGAGGCGAGGAAGTCATGGGCGGTCGACTTGATCGCCTGCTGCTCGTCGGTGAGGTCGAAGTACATCGGTCAGTGTCCCCTCACGCCTAGCGAAGCCTCGGCAGGCCGAGCACGCGCTCGGCGATGATGTTCTTGAGGATGTCCGTCGTCCCGCCCTCGATCGAGTTGGCGCGGGAGCGGAGGAAGCCGTACTGCCAGGCGCCGTTGTCGATCGCGTTGGCGGAGCCGCGCGAGAGCGGCGCGTAGGCGCCCTCGATCTCCAGCGCCAGCTCGGTCAGGCCCTGGTTGATGTCGGCCCACTGCCACTTGCCGAGCGAGCCCTCGGGACCGGGGATGCCCGACTGCATCGTCTTCGTCAAGCCGCGGTAGGCGTTGAGGCGCATCGTCTCGGCCTCGATATGGAGCTGGGCGATGCGCTGGCGGTAGTAGGTGTCGTCGGCAGCCGAACCACCGTCGACGCGGACGTCGTTGGCCAGCTTCGAGAGTCGTCCGAGGGCGTTCTGGATCTGGGCGATGGCGCCGAAGGCAAGCCCCGCGCGCTCGTTCATCAGGGTCGTGATCGCCACGCCCCATCCGGCCCCGACCTCGCCGACCACGTTCTCCTCGGGGATCCGCGCTTCGTCCATGAAGACCTCGTTGAACTCGCCCTCGCCGGTGATCTGGACCAGCGGTTTCGCCTCCACGCCCTCCTGCTCCATGTCCATCAGGAAGTAGGTGAGGCCCTGGTGCTTGGGCGCGTCGGCATCGGTGCGAGCGACCAGCATGCACCACTTCGCGTACTGGGCGAAGGTGGTCCAGACCTTCTGGCCGCTGACCACCCATTCGTCGCCGTCCTTGACCGCGCGGGTCTTCAGCGAGGCCAGGTCGGAGCCCGACTCGGGCTCGGAGAAGCCCTGGCACCAGATCTCGTCGCCGGTCAGGATCGGCTCCAGGTAACGCTGCTTCTGGGCGTCGGTGCCGTGGGCGATCACGACGGGTCCGCCCATCGCCAGGCCGAGCACGTTGGCGGGGCTGGGCGCTTCCTGGCGCGCCGCCTCGCCGACGAAGATCGCCTGCTCGATCATCGTCGCGCCGCGACCGCCGTACTGCTCGGGCCAGGAGATCCCGGCCCAGCCGGCGGCGTGCAGCTTCAGCTGCCACTCACGCCGGAAGGCCATCACCTCGTCGAGGCTGCCTTCGGGTTCGGGCCCCGGATTGTTCGCTTCGATCCAGGCGCGAACCTCGTCGCGGAACTGCTCCTCCGATGGCGACAGCGTCAGGTCCATCGCCGCGGAGCATATAGAGATGCCTGGCTGGGCAGCCAGGCATCTCTACAACGACTATTCCTGGCCGCAGCTCTTGAAGCCGAACTCCTTGGCGAGTTCGTTGGCTTTGTCCAGCGGACCCGCGCCACTGCTTTCGAGCAACGCACCGGGGTTGTCTTCGAGTTCTTCCGCACCGGCTTCGAGGGCATCGATGATCGCGGTCGTCTTCTCCTCTTCACCCTTCGGAGCGCCGAGTTCACCCAGTTCGTCGGCCTGGGTCTGGAGTGCCGGAGCGACCACAGTCGTGACCACTTCTTCCTGCTGCTCCTTGGTCGGCTTACTCGTGTCGATGTTGTTCGCTTCGGCGAATTCTTCGGCTTCCTTGCTGAGCGTTTCGCTGCCCTTGGCGCAGATAGCGTCGCCCTGTTTGATGAACTCCGTCTTGGTCAGCACGACCACGGTGGTGTCGGTGCTGCCATCGCTGCCGCTGCCGCAGCCCGCCGCGACGATGGCGATTGCCATGACGCCGGCGAGCATCGCGATTAGTCGCTTGCTCAACTGGTCTCCTCTGAGTGGTGAACGGGTAGGGGTGGAACCCCGAGACTTCGCCGTTGACGATTCAGACCCTCTGGATCAGAGTCCCCGTGCCGAGCCCGCCGCCGCAGCACATCGTCACCAGGCCCATCTCCTTGTCGGTCCGCTCCATCTCGTGCAGCAGCGTCGTGATCAGGCGCGCCCCGGTCGAGCCCAGCGGGTGGCCGAGGGCGATCGCGCCGCCGTTGACGTTGACCCGGTCCATGTCGGGATCGAGCTCGCGCTGCCAGGCGAGGACGACCGAGGCGAAGGCCTCGTTGATCTCGACCAGGTCGATGTCGTCCATCGCCATCCCGTTGCGCTCGAGCAGCTTGCGGGTCGCCGGGATCGGGCCGGTCAGCATGATCACCGGGTCGACGCCGACCGTGGTCTGGTCGAAGATCCGCGCCCGCGGCTTCAAGCCCAGGGCGTCGGCCCTCTCGCGCGCCATCAGCAGCACCCCGGCGGCACCGTCGGAGACCTGGGAGGAGTTGCCGGCGGTGACCTTGCCGTCCTCCTTGAAGGCCGGCTTCAGATTGGCCAGCCCCTCGAGCGTCGTCTCGCGCAGGCCCTGGTCGGTCACGTAGGTGTCGCCGTTGACCGCGAACGGGATCGTCTCGCGCTCGAAGCGCCCCTCCTCGGTCGCCTGCGCGGCGAGCCGCTGGGAACGCAGCCCGAACTCGTCGAGATCGGAGCGGGGGATCTCCCACTGGTCGGCGATCATCTCCGCCGAGAGGCCCTGCGGGATCAGGTTGTAGCGGTCCATCAGCTCGGGCGAGAACGGCGAGCCGTGCTCTTTCATCACCTCGTAGCCGTCGGCGAAGGAGATGTGGCCCATGTGCTCGACGCCGCCGCCGACGACGACGTCGTGGACGCCGCTGGCGATCTGCGCCGCCGCGAAGTTGACCGCCTGCTGGGCGGAGCCGCACTGGCGGTCGATCGTGGTCGCCGGCGTCTCGATCGGCAGGCCGGCCTCGAGCCAGGCGTTGCGACCGATGTTGACGCCCTGCTCGCCGAACTGCTGGGCGCAGCCGGCGATCACGTCGCCGGTCTCGGCCGGGTCGACGCCGGAGCGCTCGAACAGCTCGCCGTAGACCTTGGCGAGCAGGTTCGAGGCGTGCTTGTCCTTGTAATACCCCTTCTCCGGGTGGCCGCGCCCGATCGGGGTCCGCGCCGCCTCGACGATGACGACCTCGCGCCCACCGAACTTCCCGCTTCCGTTCTCAGCCATCAGCTTCTCCCTTCGAAGTAAGTTTCATCACACAACTGAGGATATCCCACCAGTGGCGCGGGGCAGGGCGCCTGCGGGCGAGGTTTACGTTCTCGGCACCCTGCCCCGCGCCACCCGAGCGCTTTACCTGATAGGAAACCGCCTCTATGACTACGAATCAGGGGTATGAGAGTCCGGGGATCGCGGGGAGCGGGGCAATCGCCACCGGTCTCGCCGCCGTCTCGACGATGACGGCAGACACGATCCTGCTGGCACGCAGCGAGGCCTCGGCCTGGCGAGCCGAGGAGAAAGTCGCGGCCGCCTGCGCCAAGATCGAGGGTGCCGAGCCCTCGCGGCTGCGGGTCACCACCGACCCCAAGGATCTTTCCGACTGCGACGTGATCGTCGAGGCGATCGTCGAGGAGGTCGGGCCCAAGGGCGAGCTGCTCGCGACCATCGCCGCCGCCTGCCCCGACGCCGACCTGGCCACGACCACCTCATCGCTCAGCATCGCCGCGATCGCCGCGGCCGCCGGCACCGACAAGCTCTACGCCCTGCACGTCTTCAACCCGGTGCCGCGGATGAAGCTGGTCGAGGTCTGCTTCCCCGACGGCGCCGCCAGCTCCCGCGAGCAGGCCCTGGCCTGGTGCGCGGCGCTCGGCAAGACCGCGGTCGAGGTCCCCGACCAGGCCGGCTTCGTCGTCAACCGCCTGCTCTTCCCCTACCTCTTCGAAGCGGTGCGGATGATCGAGCGGACCGGCATGGAGGCCGGCGAGGTCGACACCTGCATGAAGCTCGGCGCCGGCCACCCGATGGGCCCGCTGGCCCTGCTCGACTTCGTCGGCCTTGACGTCTCCGAGGCGATCGGCGACGCCCTCTTCGCCGAAAACGGCGAGGTGGCCAGCAAGCCGCCCGGCCTGATCGTCGAGATGGTCGGCGAGGGTAAGCTGGGGCGGAAGAGCGGCGGGGGCTTCTACAGCTACGACTGAGGCGGGTGGCGAGTCGGATGGGACTCGCCTGCGCGAACAGCGGGAGGCTTGGCGAGTCCCATCCGACTCGCCATCGGATCTCTCGGCGGCTAGTCGGCCTGGGCGGTCTTCTTCTTTCCCGAGAGATCCCAGATTACGTCGGCCTCGGAGATGTTCTGGCGGCGAGCGATGGTCTCGATCTCCTCCCAGGGGAGCTCGGCTTCGGGGAGCTCGTCCCAGCGGGCCAGGTCGAGGGCCTCGATCGATCCTCTGAGGGCGGGGCCGAGGTGTTCCTCGGAGCGCAGCAGCGCTCTCAGAACCTCGAGTTGCTTGTCGGTCAAGCGGACAACCCACATATGCGGTACCTCCAACGGCTCGGGGGGCGCGGGTTGCCTGCGGAAATTAGGCGGGGGGACGGACGGAACCGCTGATCCGGACCGCCTCGATGCGGTTCTCGCGGACCGCCTCGACCCGGATCGTGTAGCCGTTGGACTTGATCGAGTCGCCGCGTTTTGGCAGCCGCCCGAGCTCGCCGAAGACGTAGCCCCCGACCGAGTTGTAGGCGTCGCTGTCGACCGGCAGCTCGATCCCGGCGTCGGCGAGGTCGCCGAGCGAGACGTGGCCGCGCACGAACCAGTCGCCGTTGGTGAGCCGGCGCAGGGCCGCGGCGCGGGGGTCGGTCTCGTCCTCGATCTCCCCCACCACCTCCTCGAGGATGTCCTCGACGGTGACGATCCCGACCGTGCGCCCGTACTCGTCGACGACCACCGAGAGTGAGGTCCGCTGCACCTGGAGGTCGTGCAGGAGGTCGTCGAGCGGCCGCGTCTCCGGCACGATCAGGGCGTCGCGGATGACCGATTCGATCCCGGACTCGGGGCCGTCGCTCATGTAGATCCGGGCGAGGCTGTTGTTGTGGACGATCCCCTTGACCCGGTCGGCGTTGTCGTCTTCGATCACGACCAGGCGGGTGTGGCCGGAGGTGACGCAGCGCCGCAGCGCCGCCTCGACCGACTCCGAGGCATCGACCGTGATCACCGCCGGGATCGGCGTCATCACCTCGCGCGCCTCCTGCTCGTGCAGGTGGAAGACGCCGCCGAGCATGCCCGCCTCGCCGGGGTCGAGGGTCCCCCCCATGCTGGAGCTGTCGATGATCTGCTTCAGGTCCTCGGCGGTGTGCCGCTGCTCCAGGTCGCCGGGATTGACGCCGAAGATGCGGACGACCCGGTTGGAGAACCAGCTCAGCCCCTTCGTCACCGGTGCGGTAGCGACGCGGAACCAGTTCAGCGGTCGCGAGACCCGGCGCGCCGTCCCCTCCGCGTTGGCGATCGCCAGCATCTTCGGCACCTGCTCGCCGATGCTGATGTGGACCGCGGTGACGAAGATGAAGGCGATCGCCAGGGAGATCGCGGCGGCGGCCCCGTGCGAGAGGCCGCCGAAGATCGGCTCGATCAGCTTCGAGAGCGAGGGCTCACCGAGGAACCCGATCCCGATCGAGGCGACGGTCACCCCGACCTGGCAGGCCGACAGCGATTCTTCGATCTTGTCCAGCTGCTCGACCACCGCCTCGGCCCCGGATTCGCCTTCCTCGGCGAGCTGCTCGACTTTGCCACGGCGACTGCGGACCAGCGCGAACTCAGCGGCGACGAAGAAGCCGTTGATGGCGATCAACAGCAGCAGGAGGACGAGCAGGAGAACGCTCATCAGCTATTTGGCCTGGTACTTCGGGCTGGGACGTCGTCGGCCATTCGGCGACTGGAATATAGCTGGCCGCTCCCGCAGCTTTTTCGATAAATGCGATATTGGGCGAATAATGCGGGTCGCAACGCTCAGCGAGATGCTTGAAGAGGTGGTGCGCCTAGGCGAGGCGACCGGCATGGAAAACCACGCCCACGAGCTGCGCGGCGAACTCGAGGGCCGGCTGGCGACGGTGCGCGCCGCCCTTTCCGGGGCGCCGAGCCCGCGAGTGATCGCGCTCGAGCGGCTGGACCCGCCCCGGGTCGGCGGCTTCTGGATCCCGGAGATGATCTCGATCGCCGGCGGCGTCGACGTCGCCGGCGACCCCGGCCTGAGCCCACCGGAGGTGGGTTGGGGCGAGCTCGAAAGCCTCAACGCCGAAGTCGTGATCGTGATGCCCGTCGGCTCCGTGGTCGAGGCCCACCACCAGGCGATGAAGCACTGGGAGCGGATCGCCGCTCTCGGCGCCACCCGCTTCTTCGCGGTCGACGCGACAACGACCTTCGTCGAGCCGGGGCCGCGCCTGGTCGACGGCGTCGAGCTGCTCGGACACCTGCTGCACCCGGAGCTGATCGACCCGCCCGGCAACACGCCCTTCCTGGAGCTGAAAGCGCCGGGCCCGCGGTTCTCGGCGGAAGACTGAGTCAGGCGACCGCGAGGGCGCCGACAACCGCCACCGCCGCGACCGCCAGCATCACCGCGAACTCGGCAAAGCGCCGGTTCCTTCCCAGCATCCCCCGCTCCCCGGCAACGATCGCAAGAGCACAAAGCACACCTCCGACCAGGCCGCCCAGATGCCCGCCGATACTGATGTTCGCGGCGCCGAAGGAAAAGACGAGGTTGATCACGATCAGGAACCCGAGCTCGGCCGCGAGGGCATCCATGCCGCGGCCGCGAGCCAGTACGAAGGCGGCGCCGATCAGTCCGAAAACCGCTCCGGAGGCGCCCAGGGTCGGCACCAGTGGGTCGGTGAGCAGGAGGGCGCCAAAGGCGCCGGCCAGAAGCGAGGCGAAATAGAGGACCAGGAAGCGCGGCGTGCCAAGCGCCGGCTCCAGCAACCTGCCCAGGAAGAAGAGCAAGGCCATGTTGAAAACGAGATGGGGGAAGAAATTGGCGTGTAGGAACCCGCCGGTAACGAGTCGATACCACTCGCCATTGGCGACGGAGACGCCACGAAGCGCGAAGTCGTTGACCACCGAGAAGCCTGGATTGTTGATCCCGCCCCCTCCGGCCCCGATCTCGATCAGGTAGGCGACGACGTTGATCGCGATCAAGGCGACGGTCGCCGGAAAAGCGTTCAGCTGCCCGGGGGTGCCGGTCGGGTTGCGGACCACCTTGGTCCGCTGGTGCATGCACTCGGGACAGCGCATCCCGACCGGGGTCGGGGTCATGCAATCCGGGCAGATCGGACGCCCGCAGGAGGAGCAGGAGACGCGGGTCTCGCGGTCGGGGTGGCGGTAACAGGTCTCGGCCATCGGGATGGGCAGCCTACAATCGCCGCCGATGGCGCCCCCCAGCCCAGCCCGGCTCTTCGCGACGCTGGTCGGCGCGATCCTCTTTGCCTGCGGCATCGTCGGCTTCTTCCACGACCTCTCCTGGCTCAACTACCTCTACGTCGCCAGCGGCACCGCGGGGTTGCTGCTGGCCCCTGCCGCTCCCGTCCCCTACGCGCTCGGCGCCGGCGCTGCCTACACCGCGCTGGCGATCACCGACTTCTCCAGCCGCGGTTGGGCCCACCTCGCCGTCGGCCTGCTCGGCCTCGCCGCCTTCGCCGCCACGCGCGGTTCCAAATCCACCAAGGCCGTGGGTAAAGAACCGCGCAAGCGGGCGCGGCGGCTAAAGCCGCGAGCGCAGACCGCCGCCAAGCGCCCTTAGCCCGCTCTCGCCCTTGCCGCGGCCGCGGCGGCGCAGCTCCAGCACGACCAGGGCGCCGGTGGCGATCCCGCCGGCGCCGACGGCGACGACGGGACGGACCCAGTTGCGCGGGTCGCGCAGGGCCCGCAGCTCGCTCTCGGAGAGCTCCTCGGCCCAGTCGGATAGCTCCTCGGCGGCGGCCTGCGTAACCGCCGCCAGCGTGTCCTCGACCCGGCCGGAGAGGCGCTGCGGCGGATCGATCGGGCGCAGGGCGTCGGTCAGCAGCTGCTCGACGTCCCAGGTGCTGCCGCTCAGCGTCTGGCTCGAGTCATTCATCGCCCATCTCCTCCTGCAGCTGCTTGATCGCGCGATGGATCAGCACCTTGGTCGCCCCGTCGGAGCGGCCCAGCGCCCGGGCGATCTCGCGGTTGTCCATGCCGAGGGCGAAGCGCATGATCAGCGCCTCGCGGCGATCGTCGGAGAGATGCTCGAGGTTGGCCATCACCTGGCGCAGCTCCTCGCGGCCCTCGGCAATCGCCACGGTGTCGTGGCGAGCGGCCAGCGGCTCGGTGCTGTCGAGCGGGGTCTGCGGCCGCCGCGAGCGGTCGCGATAGTAGTTGGAGGCGAGGTTGTGGGCGATCCGGATCACCCAGGGACGCAGCGGCCGGCCGTCGGACTCGCGCTGGGCCCGGTCGAAGTGGCGGTAGGCCTGAAGGAAGGCCTGCTCGGTCAGGTCCTCCGCGTCGTGGTGGTTGCCCACCTTGTAGTAGGCGTAGGAGTAGACGTCGCGCAGGTGGTCGCGGTAGAAGCCCTCGAAGTCGCGGTCCAGCTTCGCCTTCGCCGCCGGCCCGAGGTCGCCGGGCTCGACGTTCTCCGTGGGACTCAATACATACCCTCGCGCTTCGCTCGCTCGCGCTCATCATCACCGGCGATCTCGCTCACTCGCTCCGCGCTCACAGGCCAAGCCTAGATCACGCTCGCGGCGCATCAGGCGGCGCGCCTGGATCGCTCGACCCGGCGCAGGCCAGCGACCCAGTCCTCAGCGCCGATCTCGCCGCGGATCAGGGCCGCGAGGCCGTTCAGCGCCTCGGCCGGGCCGCCCGAGGCGGCCACCGCCTGGGCCAGCAAAGGGGTCGTGTCGAGGCCCTCGGAGGCCTGGCCGATCAGGCCGGGGATCTCCTCCGCTGGCGTGCCGGTGCCGAGCAGCTCGCCGGCGCGGCGGTTGCGGCCGGCCGGGGCCATCATCGTCGCCGTCAGGTCGCCGACTCCGGCCAGCCCGGAGAAGGTCTCCAGCTCCGCCCCGCGCCCGATCGCGTACTCGATGCACTCCTGCCAGATCTCGGCGACGGCGATGCCGGCGGCGTTGAGCCCGTGCGGCTCGGCCGCCGCCGCGGCGAGGGCGGCGGCGTTCTTGGCGGCTCCCGCCATCTCGACCCCGGCGACGTCGCCGGAGCGCTCGCAGACGAGGCCGGCGCGGTCGAAGACCTCGCCGAGCTGAACCCGCAGGTCGACGTCGGCCGAGCCGAGCACCAAAGCGGCGGAGCCGGAGACGGCCTCACGCGCGTGGGCGGGCCCACCGAGGCAGGCGATCGCACGGGCGCGGACCCGTTCGCCGACGTACTCGGCCGGCAGCTGACCCTGGGGAGCGATCAACCCCTTGGTCAGCAGCAGCACCGAGGAGCGACCGCTGACGCGATCGGCGATCGTCCCAACCGCCTGCGGCAGCGATTTGGAGGGGATCGCGAGGCAGATCAGATCGAGCCCGGCAAGCTCGATCTTCGAGGCCGGGCGGACGTCGATCGTCTCCGGCAGCCGCACACCGGGCAGGTAGCGGGAGTTCTCCCCCGCCTCGATCATCTCCGCCGCGCGCTCGGCGTTGCGGGCGCCGAGCTGGACCTCGAGGCCGCCGCGGGCAAGCAGCACCGCCACCGCCGTCCCCCAGCTGCCGGCGCCGATCACGGCGGCCCGGCGCATCGGCGGCAGGCCACCGAGGTCTTCCCACTGCAGCTGCACGTTCGGCCAGATTCGCGCCGTGACCGTCTCGGCCAGCGCCTTCGAAGGCTCCTCGGCGCGCGGAAAGGTCATCGCCCGGCCCAGCCGCACCTTCACCTTGCGGGGTCGGATGCGCCAGCCGCGACGGACGTTTTCGGTCCCGATCACCGCGGTCGGGATCACCGGGGCGCCGGTCTGCAGGGCGAGACGCCCCACCCCCCGCCTGGGACTAGAGAGGGTGCCGCGCCGGGTCCGGGTGCCCTCCGGGAAGATGCAGACGGCGCCGCCGCGTTCGACGATCTGGCGCGCGGTCTCCATCGATTCCTCGTCGGACTCGCCGCGGCGGATCGGGAAGGCCCCCAGCCGGGAGAGGATCCAGCCCTGCCAGCGACGCTCGAACAGCTCCACCTTGGCGACGTAGTTCATCGGCCGCCGCCAGGGCAGGCAGCCGCCGACCGCGAAGGGGTCGAGGAAGCTGCGGTGGTTGGCGGCGACGATCAGGCCGCCTCTGACCCGGCCGTACTCGCGCCCGGTCCGCGCGTAGCGGAAGTAGACGAGGAAGAACGGCGTCATGAAGATCCTCGCCAGCAGGTAGAGAACCCAGTTGACGCTGTGCTTGCGGGTGTAGGCGTGGTAGCGGGCGAGCCGCTCGGCGTTCACGCAGAGCGCTACACGGCCGGGGGCCGGCGGTTACCAGGCACTCTCGATCAGCTGCTCGAGATCGCCCCTGGTGACCGGAGGGCCGGGCACGAAGGCCAGCTCGGGACGGACCAGCATCGACTCCAGCGCCCCCTCGAGCTGGGCGCGATCGGCGCCGATCGCGCCGAGGCCGGCCGGATCGCCACCGAGCTGCAGAACCCGGGCTTCGATGTCTTCGGGGTCGGTCTCGATCGCGGCCGCCAGGTCGGCGAGGCGGTCGGGGGCGCGGGCGATGAGCAGGGCCAGCGCCCGCGGCAGGATCGTCGCGTTGGTCTCCGCGTGGGGGCTGCCGCAGACACGGACCAGGGTCTGGCAGATCACATGGTGGAGGCCGAACATGGCGGAGTCGATCGCGTAGCCGCAGAGCAGCGAGCCGAGCGCCAGCGTCGCCGGGTTGCGCTCCTCGCGCCCCTGGTCGAGCGAGCTCGCGATCAGCTCGGCGCCGCGCAGCGCCGTCATCTCCGAGACCGGGTTGGTGAACGGCGTGTAGAGCGAGTCGGCACCGTGCGCCAGCGCGTTCATCGAGCTCGCCCGCAGCTCCGCCTCCGCCTGGCTCGTCATCGCGACCGGGTCGGCGATCACCAGAGCCGGGCGGACCAGCGAGGCGACGCCGGATTCGGCACCTGCCGGAAGCCGGTGGATCCCGGTCATCTCGGCCCCCGACATCGTCGACGGGATCGCGGCGACGCGGGCGCCACTGACCGCGGCTACCGCCTTGGCGACGTCGATCGCACGGCCGCCGCCGAAGGCGACGAGGGCGGGCGAGGCGGCGGTCTCGACCAGTGTCGCCGCCAGCTCCGGCACCTGCCCGGGGGGAACGACGTGCACTGCCAACGCGGCGGCCGCGAGCTCGGGAGCGGCGGTCGGCCCGCGCGAGGTGGTCAGCAGCTCGAAGGGCTCGAAATCGTGGTCGCGCAGCAGCCGCGATGCCTGCGCGACGCCGTTGCGGCGGAAGACGACCGTGCGGCCGGCGTCCCGCCAGATGAAGTCGCCGCTCACTCCCCCGCGTCCGTGCGGGGGTTCCTCACCGGTCTCAGGTTCGGCTCGACCTCGGCCCGCATGTGCTCGTAGTCGGGCGGCAGCGAGAGCTTCTCGCCGAGGTGCTCGAGTGGCTCGTCGACGGTGAAGCCGGGGCCGAGCGTGGCGATCTCGAAGAGGACCCCACTCGGTTCGCGAAAGTAGATCGATTTGAAGTAGAAGCGGTCGATCTCCGGGGTCGGCCGCGCGCCGGCTGAGATCGCCTTCGCCCGCCACTCCATGTGCTCCTCGAGGGTCGAGGCCCAGGCGACGTGGTGGACGCTGCCGGCGCCCTGCAGGCCAGGCTCGGCCGGCGGCTCGTCGAAGAGATAGCGACCGCCCCGCTTCTCGCCCCGTGCTTCCCAGGCCTCGCCGTCGCGCTCGAACTCGAGCGCTTCGAGCAGGCCGGCGCTGGCGTCGGGGGCGCCGCTGTAGGCACGGACCGCGTGGAAGCCCTGGAGGGCCAGATCGGCCGGAATCTCGGGGTGCTCGGCGATCAACGGGGCGTCGGGGACGTCGACGACGAGCAGCTCGTGGTCGAGCCCCTCGGGATCGGAGAAGACGAGGCCGGCGCCCTCGCGCTCGGACTCGACGCCGGCGGCACCGAGGCGCTCCGACCAGAAGGCGAGCGAGTCCTCGGAGGCGACCCGCCAGACGACCCGGTGGACCATGCCGGCTCCGGCCCGACCCGGAGCCACCCCCGGGTACTCGAAGAAGGTGAGGTCGGACCCCGCGTCGCCGCCCTCGTCGGCGAAGAAGAGGTGGTAGACGGTCGGGTTGTCCTGGTTGACCGTTTTCTTGACCAGCCGCAGGCCCAGCACACCGGCATAGAAATCGACGTTGCGCTGAGCGTCCTCGGTGATCGCCGTTATGTGGTGGATGCCCTCTAGCTTCATGGCTTCACGTATACCATTCCCGCTCGATGAGCCGCGCACGCAGACGTACGGTCAAAGGGCTCGTCATCCTCGGTTCGGTCCTTGCCTTTCTCAGCGTCTTCGCGATCTGGACCGAGCGCCAGGCGCTGAACACGGACGACTGGGTCTCGACCAGCGACCGGCTGATCCAGAACCCGACGATCCGTGCCGCCGTCGGTAACTACCTGGTCGATCAGCTCTACGAAAACGTCGACGTCGAAGCCGAACTGAAGGACATCCTGCCCGGCGACACCAAGGAACTGGCGGGGCCGGCGGCCGGGGGGCTGCGCCAGGTGGCCGGCACCGGCGCCGAAAAGGTCCTGGAAACGTCGACCGCGCAGTCGCTCTGGGAGGACGCCAACCGCTCCGCCCACGAACAGCTGGTCTCGGTCCTCGAAGACAAGGGGGACGCGGTCTCGACCAGCGAAGGCAACGTCAGCCTCAACCTCGGCAGCCTCCTCACCAACCTCGCCGGACAGGTCGGGATCGGCCAGAACCTGGCCGAAAAGCTGCCCCCCGACGCCGGCCAGATCCACATCCTCCGCTCCAACGAGCTGAAGACGGCGCAGAACATCGCGATCGCGGTCAAGGGCCTGGCCCTGGTCCTCTCGCTGCTCACCTTCATCGCCTTCGCGGCGGCGATCTACATCTCGCGCGAGGGCCGCTGGGTGACCGTCCTCTACAGCGGTATCGGCCTGGTCGCGGCCGGCTTCGCGGTGATCGTCTTCCGGGAGATCGCCGGCGGGATCGTGGTCGACCAACTGGTCGCGGTCGACAGCGTCAAGCCGGCGGGCGAAGCCGCCTGGTCGATCGCCACCTCGCTGATGATCAGCATCGCGACCACGGTGATCGTCGTCGGCATCCTCTTCGCGATCGCCGGCTGGCTCGCCTCCCCCACCGGCTCGGCCCGCGCCACCCGCCGCGCCTTCGCGCCGACCCTGCGGCACCACGCCGCCTACGTCTACACCGGCCTGGCGATCGTGGTCTGCCTCTACTTCCTCTCCGGCCCGACCCAGGGCCTGCGCTCCTTCCTCACCACCCTGGTCGTCGCCGGCATGGCCGCCTTCGGCATCCACGAGCTGCGCAAGCAGACCGAGGAGGAGTACCCGGAGGCCGAGTACAGCGACGTCTTCGGCCGCACCCGCACCCGCGTCGTCAGCGCCGTCAAGGCCGCCAACATCGGCGAACGGGTAGGCGAGCAGGCCTCGAAGCTGCGCCTCCCGGAGAAGCGACCCAGCGGTGGTGAGACGCCGACCAGCGAAGCGCCGACGACCGTCAGTCCCGTGAACGACGAGGACGCCAGGTTGGCACGCCTGGAGCGGCTGGCCTCGCTGCGCGACAAGGGCATCCTCACCGACGAGGAGTTCGCGGCCGAGAAGGCGCGGCTGCTCAACGGCGGCGACAGCGACTCGTGACCGAGAGCCCGCCGCCGGGTTCGAACCGGCAACCTCCTGATTACAAATCAGGTGCTCTCCCAGGTTGAGCTAGGCGGGCGTGGTGGCTATGCGTGACGCGATGAACGTGAACTTCAGGTTTCTCGGGCCGGACGAGGGTGGCGTCCTCACCGAGGCGATAGAAGCAGCTTACGGGACCACCTACGACGTCCGGTGGGTTTACGACCAGTCGGAGGTATCCGCCCGCCTCGCCGACGGCCGGTATGTCTCCTGCGTCGCCGAGTCGGCCGACGGGGCGCTGCTCTGCCACATGGGCATGAGCCTGGCGGCGGCGGGTGACGCGGTCGGCCACTCCGGCCAGGCGGTGACCCTGGCGGCGGCCCGCGGCCAGCACCTCTTCACCCGCACCAAGAGCTTCCTGATGGACTGGGCCCGCGCCGAGGGGCTGGCCGGGATGTTCAGCGAGGCGACCGCGGCCCATCCCTACAGCCAGCGGGCGAACATCGAGCTGGGAGCGCACGAGACCGGTTTCCTGCTCGGCTGGATCCCGGCCACCGTCGCCAACGACGCCGCCGCCGGAACGGCGCGCCGGCGCCAATCGGCGGCGCTCTTCTACACCAAGCTCAACGACGGCCAGGAGCGCCGGGTCTACGCCCCCGAGCGCCACCACGAGATCGTCGGCCAGACCCTGGCCCTCTGCGAGCTGCGCGGCACCCTGGCGAAGCCGGATCCGGCGCTGGAGCTGGCCGAGCGCAGCGAGCTGCAGGTCGAGGTCGACCAGGACCACAATCTGGCGCTGATCACGGTCACCGTTCCCGGGGCCGATCTCGAGCAGACGCTCGGCGCCGAGCGCCACCACCTCTTCCACCGCGCCGGCCTCGACGCGATCTACATCGACCTACCGCTGGAGCAGCCGGCGACGGCGCTGGTCGCCGACGATCTCGAGCGGCTGGGGGTCTCCTATGCCGGGGTCTTCCCCAACCACCGCACCGATGGCGACGTGCTGCGGATGCAGTCGCTGCACCGGGTCCAAGTCAAGGCCGACGACATTGCCGTCGCCTCGGACCACGGCCGCGAGCTGCTCGATTACGTCTTGGCTGACCTACCTCAATCCTGAGCCCGGCAAGTCCTAGGCGGCCACGTTCCGGGAGGCGAGGTGGGAACCGACCTTGCGCTTGACCCGCTGCAGGGCGTTGTCGACGGTCTTGGTGTCGCACTCCAGCTTCTCGGCGATCAGCTCGTAGGAGTGGCCGTCGAGGTAGAGCGAGAGGACGCGGCTCTCGAGGTCGGAGAGGACGCCGGAGACGCCGGAGAGGCAGGCGACGAGGCTGGACAGCTCTTCGGTCGCGATCACCTGGTTGACCGGGTCGTGGACGCTGGGCCCGGGCAGGATCTCGTCGAGGGTGGTGTCGGAGTCCCCCGCCGCGGCCGGCGTCTGGCTGAAGGAGACGTACTGGTTGAGCGGCGTGTGCTTGTTGCGGGTCGCCGTCTTCACCGCGGTGATGATCTGGCGGGTGATGCAGAGCTCGGCGAAGTTGCGGAAGCTCGACTCGCGATCGGTGCGGTAATCGCGGATCGCCTTGTAGAGGCCGAGCAGGCCCTCCTGGATCAGATCGTCGGACTCGCCGCCGAGCAGGAAGTAGGACGAGGCCTTGAGGCGGACGAAGCCCCGGTAGCGGCGGATGATCGCGTCGTAGGCGTCGGTTTTGCCTTCCTTCGCGAGGGCAACGAGATAATGATCATCAAGCTCAGCTTGAGAGTTAGCTTGATGGGCGCGGGCGGCACTGGAGCGGACCCCCATCGAGGCGGGTCGTTGCTGCGTAGGCATAGGTAGAGCCACAGATCCTTCTCCTTGCTGAAGGGTCGTGGCGCCGCTTACCTCCCCCGGGGCGCCTCAATTATCGACGGGCCAACCTCACACTCAAGCTGAGGTTCACCCTTGTTGCGACGCTAGTATTATGTGCCCACGTAGCTATGTCAACCCCTGGGGGACATAAATGCAACTGCCGTTGCATTTGTTAGAGCTTCGAATCAGGCGCGGCCGCGCTGGCGCACGGCCTCGAAGAGGATCGCCGCGGCCGCGGCGGAGACGTTTAGCGACTCGACCTCTCCCCCGCGAGGGAGGGCGATAAGGCCGTCACAGGCGGCGGCCACCCGGGGGCGGATGCCTTTGCCCTCACCGCCAAGGACGAGCACCGTGGGTCCCTTGAGATCGACGGTCCACGGCGCCGCCTGAGCCTCGGCGTCCGCCCCCCAGATCCAGAACCCGGCCGCCTTGGCCTCGCCGAGCCAGTCGGCGAGGTTGCGGACGTGGGCGACCTGGAGATGCTCGACGGCGCCGGCCGAGGCCTTGCAGGTGGCGGCGGTGACGGCGGCCGCGCGGCGCTCCGGCACGATCACGCCGCTGGCGCCGGCGAACTCAGCCGAGCGGCAGACGGCACCCAGGTTGCGCGGGTCCTGCACCTGATCGAGCGCGACCAGCAGCGCGTCTTCCCGCCGCAGCAGGCCGACCGGGTCGCCGTAGGGGTAGGAATCGACTTCTGCCACGACCCCCTGATGGTCGGGTGACCCGCACAGCCGCTCGAGCTCATACGCGTTCGTCTCCGGCGCCCGCCAGACCCGGTGCACCTGCCGCCTCCCCCCTTCCGCCTCGGCAACCGGCTGACGCCCGTAAATGACCTGGTTGGCCATCAGCTCTTCGGCACCAGCGACGGCCCCACAGCCGAATCGCGCACTTCCCAACCAAGCCCCGCAAGCTGGTCACGGATCTCGTCCGCTCTCCCAAAATCCTTCGCCGCCCGCGCCTGCTCCCGCTCAGCCATCAAATCGCGAGCGATCTCGTCGGTCTCAGCCCCCTCGTCCGGCTGGGTAAGGGTGCCGAGACCGACGAGATCGAGCATCTCCGCCAAGACCGGAACTGCGTCGCCGCCGGGCACCTCACCCCGGTTTACCTGACCGACCAGCTCGAATACCTCGGCCATAGCCCTCGGCGTGTTGAAGTCATCCGCCAGCGCCCCCCGGAACGCCTCGAGCCGGGAGTCAGGGGAGGTCTCGACGGAACCTCCCGCTGTTCGTGACGGCGAGGCCTCCCCTGACTCCCCCTCGGCGCGCTCCGCGCCAATCGGGTTCTCGCGAAAGAAGTTGCGCAGCCGCTCGATCCTGGCAACCGCCTCATCCATCTGATCGCTGCCGAAGGCCAGCGGCTGCCGGTAGTGCCCCGAGATCAGGTACGCGACGACCGCCTCGCGCCCATACCGATCCAGCGCCTCCGACAGCTGAAAGATGTTGCCGTCCGATTTCGACATCTTCGCCTCGGCCGTCTCGATCATCCCGTTGTGCATCCAGATCTGGGCAAACGGCCGCCCCGCCGCCTCCGACTGCGCGATCTCGTTCTCGTGATGCGGGAAAACCAGGTCCGAGCCGCCGCCGTGGATCGCGAAGGTGGCGCCGAGCTCCCGCTCGGCCATCACCGAGCACTCGATGTGCCAGGCCGGACGGCCAGGGCCCCAGGGGGAGTCCCACTGCGTGTCCTCGCCGGGCTTGTGGGTCTTCCAGAGGGCGAAGTCGAGCCGGTCGCGCTTGAGCGAGGCCGAGCCCGCCTCCTCGCCCTGGTCCATGTCCTCGGGCCGGCGGTTGGAGAGCTTGCCGTAGTCGCCGAAGGAGCGGACGGCGAAGTAGACGTCGCCGCCCGACTCGTAGGCGTGCCCGGACTCGACCAGGTCGGCGATCAGGCCGACGATGCCGGCGATCGTCTCGGTCGCCAGCGGCTCCGCGTCGGGGCGGCCGAGGCCGAGCCGGTCGGTGTCACCGAGGTAGGCGGCGGTCATCCGCGCCGCGAACTCGCCCGAGGGCTCCCCCGCCGCCGCGGCGGCGGCGTAGATCTTGTCGTTGATGTCGGTGACGTTGACGACCAGGCGCGGGCGGTAGCCCTCAGAGCGGAGAAAGTGGGCGAAGAGGGAGAAAACGACGAAGGGGCGGGCGTTGCCGATGTGGATGCGGCTGTAGACGGTCGGGCCGCAGGCGTAGATCCCCACCTCCTGGGAGGGGTCGAGCGCTCGCGGCTCGCCGCTGAGCGTGTCCCTGATTCGCACCTCGCGCATAGCGAGGAGGAGGCTAGATGAAATCCGTCTTCTAAAAAGTTCGGTAGCCGGCGGTGGAGGAGGTCGACTCGCCGCGCAGCCAGACCGGGGCCGTCTCCTCGGCCGCCGCCTGGGCCTCGCGCTTGGCGCGCTTGGCACTGGCCTTGATTTCCTCCTCGGAAGCTTCGCGGACCCGGTCCTCGCGGCGCTCGGCCTGGACGCGGATGCGGTCGGACTCGAGCCGCAGCTGATCCTCGGCCCGGGCACGGGCGGCCTCTTCGGCCTCGCGCTCGACCTTCTCGACCAGGTTGCGGACGCTCTCCTCAGCTTCGCGCCGGACCTCGACGGTGCCGTCCATGACCCGCCGCTCGATCTCGGTCTCCAGCCGCACCGCGGTCTCGTGCGACTCGGCGGCGGCTGCCTCCGCGTCGGCGGCGCGCTGCTCGGCGGCGGCGACCCGGCGGTCGGCGGCGGCTTCGATCTCCCCGCGCGCGGCGGCGACCTGGCGCGCCACCTCCGCCTCCAGTCCCTTGGTTGCGTCGGCGACGGCGCTCTCGGCTTCGGCCCGCGCCTCGGCGACGTGCTTGGCAACCGCTTCGCTCTCCTCCTGGGAGCGCTGCCGCAGCTCCTCGAAGGCGCGCTCGGCGCTGTCGCGGGCGGCTTCGGCGCCGGACACCTTCGCCTCGATCTCGCGCCGGACCTGGCGCTCGGCGGCGATCCGCTCGCGGGCCTCGGCGGCGACGCCGCGCAGCGTCCCCATCGCCCGCTCCTTCAGCTCGGCCGCGACCCGATCGGCTCGCGCCTCGGCCTCGGCGACGCGCTGCTCGCTGACCCGGACCCACTCCAGCGCCTGCTTGGCGACGCCATGCATGGTCTCGGTCGCCTCACCGACGGCGCGCAGCTGCCTCGCTGGTTCACTCATCTCGGCTCAACCTACTATGGCCACCGGAGGCGAACTTGCGGCAGGGGCGCCGGATCCAGCGCAATTTGCGCGAGAAGATCGCTCAGGCGGACTGCTGGGTCTCACGCGCGCGCAGATCGCGCTTGAGCACCTTGCCGGTGGCGTTGCGGGGGAGCTCGTCGAGGAACTCGATCTCGCGCGGCGTCTTGTAGCTGGCGAGGTTGGCCTTGACGTGGGCCTTGAGGTCGGCTTCGTCGATCTCCCCCCCGTCCTTCAAGACGACAAAAGCCTTTAGACGCTGGCCGAACTCGGCGTCCTCGACGCCGATCACCGCCGCCTCGACCACCGCCTCGTGGTCGGCGAGCAGGTCCTCGACCTCGCGCGGGAAGACGTTCTCACCGCCGGAGACGATCATCTCGTCGTCGCGGCCGTCGATGAAGAGTCGGCCGGCGCTGTCGATGTGGCCGACGTCGCCGCTGCAGAGCAGGCCGTCGATCACCTCCTTGCCGCCACCGCCGGTGTAGCCCTCGAAGGACATCTCGTTGCCGACGAAGATGCGGCCGACGTCGCCCCGCGGCACCTCCTGCCCGTCCTCACCGACGATCCTCACCGTGGTGCCCCGCGGCGGCTTGCCGGCGGTGCCGGGCGCGGCGCGCAGATCCTCGGGGGTGGCGATCGTCGCGTAGGCGACCTCGGTCGAGCCGTAGAGATTGTAGGCGTTGTCGCCGAAGCGGTCCATCCAGGCGGTCGCCAACTCTCCAGGCAGCGCCGAGCCCGAAAGCGAGGTGATCCGCAGCGAGGAGAGGTCGTAGGCGGCGAGCGTCTCGTCGGGCAGGTTGAGGATCCGCTGGATCATCACCGGCACCACCGCCAGCACGTCGGCGCGGCTTTCCTGGATCGCCTGCAGCGTCCCCTCGGGATCGAAGCGGCGCCGCAGCACCATCGTCGAGGCGGTCGGCAGGCTCATGACGAAGTGGAAGAAGCCCCAGGAGTGGAAGAGCGGCGCCGCGATCATCATCGTCTCGCGGCTGTGGAAGGGGATCTTGTCGAGCAGCGCCGCGATCCCCAGCAGCCCGTCGGGGCTGGAGCGCTGGGCGCCCTTCGGGGTGCCGGTGGTGCCGGAGGTGAGGATCACGAAGCGGGGTTTGTCGGGCGGCGGCTTCAGGTCGGCCTCGGAGCCGGCGGCGATCAGCTGCTCGAGCGACTGCTGGGCGTTGGTCTCCTCGCCCTCGTCGAGCCAGCCGACGACGCGGGCGACCGAGTCGTCGACGCCTTCCAGGAGGCCGGCGAACTCGGAGTCGTAGACCAGCGCCTTCGGCTTCTCCCGGCGCGTCACCTCGGCCAGCTGCGGGCCGGCGAACATCGTGTTCAGATAGAGCGCGCTGGCGCCGAGCTTGGCCGCGGCCAGGGTCGCCTCGACGAAGCCGCGGTGGTTGCGGCACATGATCCCGACCCCGTCTTCATGGCCGATTCCCATCGCCGCGAAGGAGCGGGCGAGGGCATTGGTGCGGCGGTTGAGGCGCTCGAAGCTGAGGGCGCCGCGCTCGTCGACGATCGCGATCTCGTGCGGATGGTGGATCGCCGCGGTAGCGGCGCCGGTCGCCGGCGACGCTCCCCAGCGCAGGAAGGTGGCGCCGATCTTTGCTGCCTTGTCGGGGCGCATCGGCCCGACGATGCCGGCTTCGTGCAGCACCTTGACCTCGAAGATCGAGTCGGCTGCGGAAGTGCGCAGCTTCGCGGCGCTCTCGCTGAGGATCCCCATCGCCCCGAAGACTATTCGCTCTGCACTGAGGCGACCGCGATGCAGGCAATGCCCTCGCCGCGACCGATCCAGCCCATGCCCTCGTTGCTGGTCGCCTTGACGCTGACCCGGGCGGAGGTCGCGTCGGCGAGCGTGCGCTCCATCTCGGCCTTATAGGGGCCCAGGCGCGGCTCCTCGCAGATCAGGGTCGCGTCGACGTTGAGGATCGGCCCGGCGATCGTCCCGACCACGGTCCGCAGCAGGTCGATCGAGTTGGCGCCCCGCCACTGCTCGTCGTCGTCGGGGAACATCGTGCCGATGTCGCCGCCACCGCCGGCGCCGAGGATGGCGTCGATCACCGCGTGGGTGAGGACATCGGCGTCGGAGTGGCCGCTGAGCCCGCGCGGGTGGTCGATCTCGACCCCGCCGAGGACCAGCGGACAGTCGTCGGCGAAGCGGTGGCTGTCGTAACCGATCCCGACCATCAGCCGACGCGGCTGGGCAGCGGAGCCAGCTGCCGCCGGCGTTGCTCGAAGACGCATATCTCCCCCACTCCGAGAGCGTCGAGAAAATCGAGGGCGACGTCATAGCCGAAGCCGACCTGCTCGGGGAGGTGGGCATCGGATGAAAGCGCGAAGGGGGCGCCCGCTTCGACGCACATCTCGGCGAAGGCTCGGGCGGGGTAGAGCTCGCCGACCGGCTTGCGCAGGCCGGCGGTCGAGATCTCGACCGCGATCCCGCTCTCGGCGATCGCCTCGACCGCGGGCTCGTAGAAGTGGCGCGGGTCGCGCTCGGGCGCGGGTCGCGTCCCGCCCCAGACCTTGACCAGGTCGGGGTGGGCGAGGATGTCGAAGAGGCCGGAGCGGGCACACTCGGCCAGGGACTCGAAGTAGCGCCGCCAGACCTCGTCGGCGTCGCCGCTGCCGTCCCAGATGTCCCAGCCGGGATGGTCGACCGCCTCCTCGCCGATGAAGTGGACGGAGCCGACCACGTAGTCGAAGTCGCGCGCCTCCAGCATCGTCGCCGTCTTGTCCTCGGCGCCGGGGACGAAGTCGCACTCGATCCCGAGCTTCAGCGGGGTGCCGCGAACGAACTCGCAGTAGGCGTCGAGATCGTCGCGGCCGTTGCTCTGCCAGAGCGGGTGCGACCACAGCTCGAGCGCCTGCTGGAAGCGGTAGACGTGCTCGGAGACGCCGAGCTCCTCGACCCCGGCGGCAGCGGCGGCCGCCCGGTAGCGATCGACGTTCTCAGTGGTGAAGTAGCGCTCGGCGGTCGTGTTCTCGTCGTCCGGACGCAGATGCAGATGGTAGTCGGTCAACATCGCAATCAGCCTAGGACAAAGCCGCCCTCGGGGCCGGCCCGGGCGGGGCCTAGACTCCCGCCCCGATGGCCCGCCAGCTGCTTCTCCTCCTGCTCGCCTTCGCGCTCGGCACCGCCGTCGCCGCGCTGCTGGGCGCGGTCAGCTTCGGCGTCGCCCTCGGGGTGGGCCAGCTCTGCTTCGCGGCGATCCTGGTCTGGGTCCTGCTCAGGGATTAGCTAAGGCGCCGCCGCCGGCTCGGTCGGCGAGCAGCATCTCCGCCACTCGCAGGTCCAGCGGTGTCGTCACCTTGAGGTTCTCCGGCGAGCTCGGGTGGATCAACACGGTCCCCCCCGCCGCCTCGACCAGCATCGCCTCGTCGGTGGCGGCGGCGCGCGTCTCAGCATCGACCGCGAGCGCGGCGCGCAGCGCGTCGGCCCAGAAGACCTGTGGCGTCTGCGCCGCCCAGAGCTGGGCGCGATCGAGCGTCGCGCCGACGACGAGCGATGCCTTTTCCGGCCCAGGACCGGAAAATGCGTCGTTCGTCCCGGGACCGGCGTCCTTTTCGGTCCGCTTGACCGTGTCGGTTACCGAGGCGGCCGCAATCACCCCGGCGGCGTCGGGGTCGGCGGCGAGCCGGGCAACGAGCTCTTCGACCAGCTCGGGGGTGAGCAGCGGCCGCGCCGCGTCGTGGATCGCGACCAGCTCGGTCCCGACCGCCTCCAGCGCGTTGGCAACCGACTGAGCCCGAGTGGCGCCGCCGGCGACGACGCCGAGGTCGCTGCCGCCGAAGTCGTGGACGTGCCCCGGCGGGGCGGCGACGACGATCGAGCGCACCAAGCCGCAGGCCCGGAAGGCCGCGATCGACCACTCGACCATCGGCCTCCCCGCCAGCGGCACGAAAGCCTTCGGGCCGCCGGCTCCGAGACGCTCTCCGGAGCCGGCGGCCGCGATGACCGCGGTTACCGCGAGGGGGCTACGCCGTGGCGGCGAAGCGCTCCTCCAGCAGCCCGTCCAGGTACTCCTCCGCGCCCTCCTCGTCCTTGTCGAGCGCGTACATGAACTCCGACGCGAGGATCTTCTTGGCCCGCGTGTACATCTGCTTCTCGCCGGTGGAGAGGCCCTTCTCCATCTCGCGGATCGCCAGGTTGCGGACGACCTCGGCCAGCTCGAATACATCGCCGGTCTTGATCTTCTCGCGGTTGTACTTGAAACGCCGGTTCCAGTTCTTCGGCATCTCGGAGACTTCGTCGGTGAGGACGTTTGTGACCTTCTTGATTTCCTCCTCGTCGATCACACGACGCAGCCCGGCCACGCCCGCGTTTTCGCAGGGGACCATCACCGTCAGCTCGTTGTGGATGATCTTGATCGTGAGGTATTCACGCTCGCTGCCCATCAGCTCGCGAGTCTCTTTCTTCAGCACCAGGCCAGCCCCGTGATGCGGGTAGACGACCTTGTCGCCCTCCTCGAAGTCGCAGAC
>DASYJK010000188.1:0-35592 GCA_035996525.1 Solirubrobacterales bacterium | reverse complement strand
GCGTCCTCCGCGGTCGAGCGGAAAAGATCGGAAAGCGGACCCTCACGCATGCTTGCGCGCTTGTTACGCCGAGCCATTCGCCAGAACCTCCTTCGCCAGCTCCCGGTAGTAGTTCGCGGCGCTGCTGCCGGAATCGTACTTGAGGACGCTGGCACCCTTGACGGGAGCCTCAGCGAATTTGACCGCCTTGCGGATCCGGGACTTGAAGACGAGGTCGCCGAAGTTCTCCTCGAGGATTTCCACGGCCTCTTTGGCGTGGACGGTCCGGGTGTCGAGCATGGTCGGCAGGATGCCCTCGATCTTGACGTCGGGGTTGAGGTTCTCCTGAATCATCTTCAGAGTGTTCTGAAGCTGGACCAGCCCGCGCATCGAGAGATACTCGCACTGGACCGGGACGATCACTTTGTTGGCCACGGTGAGGGCGTTGATCGTCAGCAGCCCGAGGCTGGGCGGGGTGTCGATGCAGATGAAGTCATACTCGCCGTCGACCTCCTTCAGCGCCTTCTGCAGCGAGCGCTCGCGGCCGATCTTGGTGCTCATCGCGATCTCGGCGCCGGCCAGGTCGATCGAGGCGACGGCGATGTCGATCTCGCGCTTGACGATGATCTCGCTGATCGGCATGTCGTTGACGAGCACGTCGTAGAGGCTCTTCTCGACCTTGTCGGGGTCGATCCCCTGGCTCATCGTCAGGTTGCCCTGGGGGTCGAGGTCGATGCAGAGAACCCGGTAGCCGGACTCGGCGAAGGCGACCGCGAGGTTGAGGGTCGTGGTCGTCTTGGCCACCCCGCCCTTCTGGTTGGCGAAGACGAAGATGTCGGCGTGTTTGACCGGGACCTCGGACTCAGCCTGCTGCTCGCGCACGGTGTCGAGCCTGCTCGGCGCGATCAGATCCCGCGGCATCATCCGCCCCGAGTCCTCCGGCTCAGCCGGCTTCACCTCGGCAGAGGCAGGAGCAGTCGGTGCCGGCGCAACAGAGACGGTCGGTCCTGAAGCCTCTAGCGCCTCTCCCGCGGGTGGCGGGGAGGATGGCGCCTCGCCCGCAGCTTGCGAGGACGAGGTGTCGTCCTCCCCGACAGGACCCGCGGGGCGGAGCTCACTGGTCTCGAGGTCGTCCCCCTGCCAGGTGTCAGCGCCGGACCGCTCGGGTACCGCTTCCTCCATACGCTGGAGCTCTTCGACGATCGGGTGCTGCTCGTCTACCTGAATAGGGGCTGGCTTCGGCTTGCGGCTTAGAAATCCCATTGCGCCGATATTCGTATGGGGGGCCGCTTTTCCTGCCGGCCTTCGAAATTGCTAGGAATTGCCCGATCCCAGAACTCCTCGACAAGCGACTGGTCATCGTCACCGGCAAGGGTGGCGTCGGCAAGACGACGGTCGCCGTCGCGCTCGGACTGCGCGCCGCGGCCGAAGGAAAGCGGACGATCGTCTGCGAGGTCTCCTCGCAGGAGAATGCCTCGCGGATGTTCGACCACACCGAGGTCGGCTTCCACGAGGTCGAGATGGAGGAGAACCTCTGGTCGATCTCGATCGACCCGGACGAGTCGATGCGGGAGTACGTGCTGTTGCAGCTGAAGGTGCGGGCGATGCGGGACATCCTCTTCCGCAGCCGCCTCTTCAACTACCTCGCCGCCGCCACCCCCGGCCTCAAGGAGCTGGTCACGATCGGCAAGATCTGGGAGCTGGCCCAGCTCGATCGCAAGGTCAAGAAGGGGCGCAAGTACGACCTGGTGATTGTCGACGCGCCCGCCACCGGTCACGGCGTCGGCTTCCTGGAAACGCCGCGCACCTTCGCCAACATCGCCCGGGTCGGGCCGATCCACTCCCAGGCCCAGACCCTCGACCGCTTCATCACCGACCAGGAGAACACCGGGGTCGCGATCGTCGCCCTGCCGGAGGAGATGCCGGTGAACGAGTCGGCGGCGCTGGAGAAGGACCTGCACGAGCAGGTCGGGGTCGCGGTCGACCGCGTCTACCTCAACGGCCTCTATCCGGAGCGCTTCTCGAAAGCGGAGACCGCCAAGCTCGAGCACCTCGCCGGCGGCGAGGAGGGCTCGCTGCGGGCGGCCGCGCGGGCGGCGCTCTCGGAGCAATCGCGAGCCCGCTCCCAGCGCGCCCAGCTGGCCCGCCTGCGCCGCCGCGTCGAGGCCCCGGTCAAGACCCTCCCCTTCCTCTTCGAGCCCGACCTCGGGCCCGAGGCGGCGCGCCAACTGGCGAAAAGGCTCTCCTGATGCCGACGCTCGGCGACATCCTCGAGGGCAAGCGGATCTGCATCTGCGCCGGCTCCGGCGGCGTCGGCAAGACCACCACCTCGGCCTCGATCGCGGCCGGGATGGCGGCCCAGGGGCTGAAGGTCTGCGTGCTGACGATCGACCCGGCCAAGCGCCTGGCCGACTCGCTCGGGCTGAAGGAGCTCGGCAACGAGGCGCGCCGGGTCGACCCGGCCCTGTTCGAGAAGCAGGGGGTGGAGATGAAGGGCGAGCTGTGGGCGATGATGCTCGACGCCAAGGCGACCTTCGACGAGCTGATCGCGCGCCAGGCACCGGACGAGGAGTCGCGCGATCGCGTCCTCGAAAACCGCATCTACCAGCAGATCTCCGGCGCCCTCGCCGGCTCCCAGGAGTACATGGCGATGGAGAAGCTGTTCGAGCTGCACACCGAAGGAGAGTTCGACCTGCTCGTCCTCGACACGCCGCCGACCCGCAACGCGCTCGACTTCCTCGACGCGCCCAAACGCCTGACCCAGTTCATCGAGGGCCGCTCGATGAAGATGTTCATGAAGCCGACCGGGCTGGCGGCGAAGGTCGCCGGGCGGGGGACCTCGGTCATCCTCGGTGTGCTCAAACGCATCCTCGGCTTCGACCTGCTCTCCGACCTGGCCGAGTTCTTCAACGCCTTCAGCGGCATGGTCGAGGGCTTCCAGGCGCGGGCGAAACGGGTCGACAAGCTGCTGGCCGACCCCGACACCTGCTTCCTCGTCGTCTGCGGGCCGCAGGGCGAGCCGGTCAACGAGGCCGTCTACTTCCACCGCAAACTGGTCGAGGCGAAACTGCCCTTCGGCGGCGTCATCGTCAACAAGGTCCACTACCCGGCCGAGGAGCTGGGCGAGAGCGGCGGCGACCTGCCCGCGACCCTGGCCGCCAAGCTCGGCGACGACGGCCTGGCGCAACGGGTGGCGGCGAACTTCTCCGACTACCAGGCCCTGGCCGAGCGCGACGCCCGCAACATCAAGCGGCTCGCCGACGAGCTCCGCACCCGCGGCGTGATCCGCGTCCCCTACCTCGACGAGGACGTCCACGACCTCGCCGGCCTGGCCGAGATCAACCGCTACCTGTTCGCCACCGGCAAGGAGCGGGTGGCGATGGCTGCTGGGCGGGCCTGACGGACGGAGCTTCTAGCTGGCGTGGCGACTGGGGCCGGTGTAGTGGCCGTAGTCGAACTCGAGGTGGCTGACCTCCCAGTCAGCGTCCTCGGGGACCGGGAAGAGATGGCGCACGCGGGGGGTGTCGATGCGCTCGCGGTGCTCAATGTCCCGCTCGCTCGCGGCGGGCCACTCCAGCGAGTCGCCGCGGCGGGCGTCGGAGACCTCCTCGAGCCACGGCGTCGCCGTGATCTTGATCTCGTCCTCGGCCGGGATCGGCTCCATGATGCGGGTGTCCTGCTCCATGTCGGTCTCCTCGGTCGATGAATCGATTGCGATGGGCTCGGGGGGTACGACGGGGGACGGAAGCTGTTCGATACGGAACTCGGGCACCGACTCGACCGGCTCGGGCGGCCGGATCGCCTCGATCGAGGGAGCGGGCTCGGGCTCGACCGGCTCATCGACGGCATCGATCTCCTCGCCGGCGGTGAAGGCGATCTCGGCGTCGCCGCCGTCGAGGCCGGTGGCGATCAGGGTCTCGTCGGCGGTGGCGCTGAGGTCGCTGCCGAGCTCGCCCAGCGCCGCCTGCAGCAGCAGCCTGCGAACGCCGTTCTCGGCCCAACCGGCGAGTTGGATCCCGTTCTCCAGCGAGCGCCCGTTCATCAGCGCGCGCTCCAGCTCCAGCGTGTCCTCGACTTTTTCGCGAGCCTCGATCCGGCCCAGCGAGTCGTCGGAGATCAGGGCGGAGGCGCGCAGCGGCAGCGAGGCGCCGACCGGGCCGTGGCCCTCGAGCACGGCGCGCAGAGCCAGAAGGTGGTCGCTGAGGCCATCAAGCGCGCTCTCGCGCTCGCAGCCCATCTCGAAGCGGCCGACCGCCCAGGTGAGGGCGCTGTCAGGGTCGGGACGGGCCTCGAGCGTGTTCGCCAACTCGATCAGCTCGGTGGCCTCCGCCTCACTGAGGCGGTAGCCGCCGGGGCGGGTGGCGGGGGCGCCGGTGGCGATCCGCCGCCAACAGTCCTCGCCGGTCGGAGCGAAGGCGTAGGGACCGAGGCCGATACCGCCGGCTTTGAAGAGACGCATCACGCTGATCAGCTCGCGCAGCTGGTTGAGCGCGGCCTCGGCGCCTTCCTCCTCGTGCTGATCGGCGACGGCCAGGTACTGGGGCTCCCAGGAGGCGCGCCCCATCCCCTCGCTGCGCATCGCCTCGATCGGCGCTTCGATCGCGTCGGCGCGAACCACACGCACCCCGTGCGGCAGTTGCAGCCGCGCCATCGACATCCGCAGGCCGACCACGGGGACGATCACCACCTCGGCGTCGTCGGCGCCGCGGGCTTCGGCGTCGAGCATCGAGAGGGCACTGTCGAGCCGCGCCCGATCGAGCGAGAACTCGGTCGACCCCTCCCAAAGCGCGGAAATGAAGATCGTCAGCATCCGTTCGGCCCGCTCGCCGGGATCGGCGGGGACCGCCTCACCGCGCGACTCCAGGTAGCCGGCGGCAACGCCAGCCTCGACCGCGGCCTCACGGGCCGGGCCGAAACTGGGCAGCGAGCGCAGCTCCTGGGCCCGTTCCTCGACGAAGCGCGAGGTCAGCGGCACGTAGCTGAAGAAGGACGCGTCGTCGCCACTCTCGGCGGCGACGTCGAAGGGGATCTGGTCGCCGCTGGCGACGAGGGAGCTGAAGCGCGTGGCGGCCTCGGTGGCGAGCCGTTTCAGCGCTTCGTTGAGCAGGAAATCACGCACGGCTCAGGCTTCCGCCCGCCAGGCAGCGCTCCTGCGCTTGCACGATGCATTGCAAACACCAGGGTTTGGACGTTTGGACTAGACCGCGGTGGGCTCGGCGTCTGCCGCCAACAACCAGCGGGTGCCGTACTTGCGCATGTCGTCGATCAGCGGCACCAGCGCCTCGCCCTTTGTGGTCAGGGCGTACTCGACCCGGGGCGGAACCTCGGGATAGGTGTGCCGCTCGACGATCCCCTCCTCCTCCAGCGCCCGCAGTCGCAGCGAGAGCGTGCGCGGGCTGATCCCCTCCAGAGAGCGCTCCAGCTCGCAGAAACGGCTGCTGCCGTCGGCGAGATCGCGGATCAGTAGCAGCGTCCACTTGCCACAGACCACCTCGGCGGTGGCGCAGACGGGACAGGTGGAGTTACTGAGAGCGCTCATAGTCAGATCGGGGCGTAGATCGTGTGGCCTCGCTTCAACAAGTGTAGCTACATGGCTTCACTTACTGAAGCATTGGGGAATCGCAGGCGGTATCGGGGATTGCGCTACGCGAAGGCTAAAGCCGGCGCCCGGCGCGACCGATGTGTAGGCATGGCGTCAACCCCTGTCCGATCGACCCCGCCGGAGGAGGCGGGCTTCGCCCTGATCGAGGTCGTCGTCAGCGCCCTGATCGCGGTGATGGTCACCGGGGCCGTGATCTCCTTGCTGAACTCGACCGGCCGGGCCAGCGCCGAGGAGCGCCACCGCTCCCAGGCCTTCTCGGTCGCCCAGGAAGACCAGGCGCGCCTGCGCGCGACCAGGATCACCGACCTCAACATGGCGATGACTCCACGCACGGTGACGCTCAACGGCACCCCATACACCGTCACCTCGAGCGCGACCTTCGTCAGCGACAAGACCAGCAAAACGAGTTGCACCAGCGGCAGCACCGCGTCTGACTACGTGAAGCTCGGCTCCAAGGTCACCTGGCCGAGCATGGGCTCGCGCGCCCCGATCGTGCTGGAAAGCATCGTCTCCCCGGTCAGCGGCTCCCTCGACCCCACCCATGGCAACCTGGCCGTGACCGTCGTCAACGCCAAGCAGGAAAAGATCTCGGGAGCGGGGCTCAGCGCGACCGGGGTCGGCGCCTTCAGCGGCTCGACCGACTCGCAAGGCTGTGCCCTCTTCGGCGGCGAGCCCGCCGGTGCCTACACGCTGACCCCGAACCTCGGCAGCGAATACGTCAACGCCAACGGCGAAGTGCCGCCCTCGATCCCGATCACGATCACGGCCGGCACGACGACGCCGCTGGCGCTGGAATACGACCGCGCCGGCTCGGTCGAAGTCAGGTTCACGGTCAAAGAAAGCGGCGGGGCGGGGCTCAAAGAATCGACCCAGGACTCGATCATCGCCTTCAACACCGGGATGAAAACGGCGCACTCCTATGGGACCCCCGGCGGTACGGAGCTCAACATGATCAAAGCGACGCCGCTGTTCCCGTTCACGTCGCCGGATAGCTTCTACGCGGGCTCCTGCACCACCAACGCACCCGCCGCCGGCGGCGCCAGCGTCAACGTCCCCGCCGGCGGCAACGCCACGGCGACCGTGCAGGTGCCGGCCCTCTACCTGACCGCCTGGCAGGGCAAAAACAGCTCGAACAAAGGGCTCGAATTCAGTAACGCCGATGTCTGGATCGAAGATTCCGAATGCAATGGCAGCGGCGGCACGCCTGTCCTGCGCAGATTCGCGACCAACGCGACGGGAACCCTGAGTGACCCTGGCCTGCCGTCGAGCAAGTACAAGATCTGCGTGGATACCAAGATTTCCGGAACCTCAGGCTCGCGCCGGCAGAGGTTCCCGCTGACCGATGTCAAAAGCTTGACGGGGACCACGCTCAACGCCTACCTGGGCTCCGGTGGGGGTACCGAATCCGAAGAAGGATTCTGCCCATGACCCGCGTCGATCTCCGTGACGAGAGCGGTATGACCCTGGTCGAGTTGCTGGTCGCGACCGCGGCCGGTGTGATCGTGATGGCCGGGGTGACGATGGCGATGATCGTGACGATGCGCGAGACCAACCGCGTCGCCAGCCACGTCGACGCCAACCAGCGGGCGCGGATCGCGATGACGAGGATCATCGATCAGCTCCACTCCGCCTGTGTCGCGCCTCAAATCGCGCCGGTGCGGGAAGACAGCACCGGCACCATGCTCAGCTTCCTGCACCAGTCCGGCTCGGCGGTCTCCCTCACCCCGGTGCTGAGCAGGATCAGCCTCGTCGGGACCACGCTGACCGAGTCCGACTATCCGGTCAGCGGCGGCGCCGCTCCCAACTGGACCTTCTCTGAAACCGCATCGAAGACCACCCAGCTGATGACCAACATCAGCCCGGTCACGGTGGGCGCACCGATCTTCACCTACTACTCCTACACCAACGGGAAAATCTCCTCGACCCCGCTTTCGAGCTTGACCGGGGGCGCCAACGCCAACGCCGTCCAGGTCAACGTCGCCTTCGAGACGGCGCCGCAGAAAACGGCGATCCGCAACGACGCCAGCGCGTCGACCGAGATCCAGGACGCGGCCCTGCTGCGCCTCACCCCGCCGGCCTACGGCTCAACCACCGCCAACCTGCCATGCCAGTGAACCGTCGCGACAACGAGAGCGGCTTCACGATGATCGCGACCGTGATCGCGATGTCGGTGCTGATGCTCCTCGGCGTGGTCGCCGTCGCCGCGGTGAACGGCGACACCAACCTGACCCAGCGCGACCTCGAACAGAAACGGGCATTCGAGGCGGCCAAAGCCGGCATCGACGACTACTCGTTCCACCTCACCTCCAACACCGGCTACTGGGCCCAGTGCACCGGTGCCGAAGAACCCAACGCCCTCAACCAGCAGGGCGCCTCGCCACTGAAGAAACGCACCGTGCCGGGCAATACGGGCGCGACTTACGCGATCGAACTGATTCCGGCCACCGGCCAGAGCAGCTGCAACCCGGCGACGGTCCAGACGGCGACGACGAGCATGATCGAGACCGGCGAAACCCTGCCGGGCTCGTTCCGAATCCGTTCGATCGGGTTCGCGGGGAAAGCGAAGGCCTCGATCGTCGCCACCTTCAAACCGCCGAGCTTCCTCGACTACGTCTACTTCACCCAGCTGGAGACCCTGGACCCGGTCTCCTACGGCTTCCCCAATCCCTCGACCGAACTGACCAAAGCGACCGAACAGTGCTCGCTGGCCTGGCAGGAAGGCCGCTACGAACAGCCGATCCGGGAAGTCGGCGGCAAGAAGGAATACTGCTTCAAAATCTCCTTCGCGACCGGCGACCGGATCAAGGGCCCAGTGCACACCAACGACGCCTTCGCGATCAACGGCACCCCCACCCTTGGCCGCACCAGCCAGGACATGGTCGAAGTCGGAGCGTCATCCCCGGGGTGGTATCCGATCAACGGCTCGGGCGACAAACCGAATTTCGTCGGCACCTTCGTGATGAAAGCGCCGAAACTGATCCCGCCGGCGAGCAACTCACAGCTCTCGACGATCGCCCAACCCGCCTTCAGGTACACCGGCCAGGTTCAGATCTGCCTCAGCGGCACGAACATGACGGTCACGACCCAAGCCGGTGTATGCACCGGCGGCACGACCACGCCGATTCCGTCGAACGGGGTCGTCTACGTCTCCAACGGCACCTGCAACGAACCGTACTCGCCGTTCACCGCCGTCTACCCCGAAACCTCGGGCTGCGGCAACGTCTACATCAAAGGCGAAAACTATTCGGGCCAGCTGACGATCGCCGCACAGAACAACATCATCATCAACGGCAACGTGACCAGGGCGAGCGGCAGCAGCGGGATGCTGGGGCTGATCGCCAACAACTTCGTGCGCATCTACCATCCCCTCTGCAAACCGATCGCAGGTGGGGGAACCCCAACGTGTTCGACGGTAACGGCCCAGAAGGGACCAAACGAATGCGGAGAAAAAAATAAAGAAGGGGTCTACGAAGAAGGCGTCAATGGCGCCGGCACGCTCCAAAACGTCAAAATCGACGCGGCGATCCTGGCAATCGAACACTCGATCATCGTCGATCACTACGACTGCGGGAACATCCTCGGTGATCTCAACATCACCGGCGCGCTCGCCCAGAAGTTCCGCGGCCCGGTCGGGACCGGGTCCAACACCAACCCCTCCAGCGGCTACCTGAAGAACTACGTCTACGACGACCGCCTCCACTACCAGGAGCCCCCCAGCTTCATCGATCCGAAGCCCTCCAACTGGGTGATCGGCAGGGAGACGCTCGGCTAGCAGCGAAGCAAGCGGGCGGCGGGGATTTTGCGCCCAGGGCAAAGGTTTCGGCGCGGTTCTGTCGATGTAGGACCAGATGCTTCAGCTGACCAGGAAGAAGAGCGACAAGTCGGTTGTCGGGCTCGAGATCGAGACCGGCAGCATCGCCGCGGCCGAAGTGCGGCTGAACGGCGGCCCGACCCTGACCTCGACCGCGATCGCGCCGTTGCCACCCGGGTCCTTCGACGACGGCGAGGTGATCGACTCCGACGCGATCGCCGCGACGCTGCGCGCCACCTTCTCCGAGCACGGCCTCTCGAAGCGGGTCCGGCTCGGGATCGCCAACCAGCGGGTCGTCGTGCGGACGATCCAGCTGCCGGTGATCGAGGACCCCGATGAGCTTGCCGCAGCCGTGCGCTTCGCGGCCGAGGACCAGATCCCGATGCCGCTCGACCAGGCCATCCTCGACCACCGCGTCGTCGGCGGCATCAGCGCCAGCGAGGACTCGGCGCCGCAGATCAACGTCGTCGTCGTCGCCGCCCGCCGCGAGATGATCGCCGCCTCGCTGAAGCCGGTGCGCGACGCGGGCCTCGAGCCGGTCGGCGTCGACCTCTCCGCCTTCGGCATGATCCGCGCCCTCGGCGAGGCCCCGGCCCCGGTGGGCGAGGGGCAGGCTCCCCCGGCCACCGTCCTCTACTGCAACGTCGGCGACGTCACCAACCTCGCGGTCGCGAAGGGCCGCTCCTGCCTCTTTACCCGCGTCGCCCCCGCCGGGCTCGAGGGAATCGTGACCGAGGTCTCGGGCAGCACCGGGCTCGCCCCGGAACACGCCCTGATGTGGCTCGCTCACGTCGGCTTGACGCAACCGGTCGAGGCGATCGAGGGCGACCCAGCCGTGATCGCGCAGGTCCGCTCGGCGCTCGACCGCGGCGCCTCCTCGCTGCTGGACGAGCTGCGCCTCTCACTCGATTTCTACGGCGCCCAGGAGGGCGCGTTCCCGGTCGAGCGCGTCGTCCTCGGCGGCCCCGGCAGCGCGATCCCCGGGCTCGCCGACCAGATGGCCCCGGTCCTCGGCCTGCCGATCGAGCTCGGCCGTCCGCCGGCGCTCGCCGGCCTCGACCCGGCCGCCGCGGCGCGCCTCACCCTCTCCTACGGCTTGGCGCTAGAGGAGTAGCCGATGCGTCCCGTCAACCTGATTCCCCCCGAGGACCGCTCCGGCGGCCGCAAACCGATGCGCGGCGGTCCCCTCGCCTACATCGTGCTCGGCGCCCTGCTGGCGGCTTTCGCCGGGGTGACGCTGCTCGTCATCGCCAACAACCAGATCTCCGACCGGACCGCCGAAGTGACCGAACTGAAGCAGCAGACCACCGTGGCGGAGGCTCAGGCGAACCGGCTGGCCCCCTATACCCAGTTCCACGCCGTCCGCAACGAACGAGCGCTGACCGTCGCCAACCTGGCCGACAGCCGCTTCGACTGGGAGCAGGTGATGCGCCAGCTGGCGCTGGTGCTCCCCGATGACATCAGGCTGACCAACCTGACCGGAACGGCGCGACCGGATGTCTCGGTCAGCAACGGCGAAAGCGTCGGGCTGCGCCAATCGATCCCCGGCCCGGCGCTCTCGATGGTCGGCTGCGGCGCCGGACAGGAAGCCGTCGCCCGCTTCATCACCGTGCTGAAGGACATCGACGGCGTCACCCGCGTCGGCATCCAGTCTTCGCAGTTGCCCGGTAGCTCCGGCGGCAGCGGCGGCTCCGTATCCGCAAGCGGTGCATGCGACAAAGGACGCCTGACCGCGCAGTTCCAGATCGTCGTCGCCTTCGACGCCGCCCCAATCCCGGCCGCCGCCACCGGGACGACCGAAGTGGCCGTCACGCCCCCCGCGGAAACCGGCACCGAAACTTCCGGCGAAACCAGCACGACCAGCTCGGAAGGTGAATGAGATGGCCACCTCGACGAGCTCGAACAAAGCGATCATCGGGATGGTCGTCGTCGCCGTGCTCGCGGCCGCCTTCTGGATCCTCTTGCTTAGCCCCAAGCGCGAACAGGCAAGCGAACTGGCGAGCGAAGTCGAAGCGCAGCAGGCGGCGCTGGTTCAAGCCCAGAGTCAAGTCAGCGAAGCCACCGCGGCGCGCGAGGAATTCCCCAGCGATTACCGCCAGCTCGTGACCCTCGGCAAGGCGGTGCCGGCAAACGACGAAACCGCATCGCTGCTGGTCGAGCTCAACCGCGTCGCTGACCACGCCGGCGTCAGCTTCGACAGCCTTCAACTCAGCTCGACCGGCAGCGAAGCCGCCCCCGAAACCGGGCTCGCGCAGGAAGCAAGTGCGACCTCGGCCGTGCCCGCCGCTGCCACGATTCCCCCCACGGAGGCCGAAGCAGCGCTACTGCCGCTGGGCGCGACGATCGGCTCCGCCGGGCTCGGCGTGATGCCCTACAACCTCATCTTCACCGGCACCTTCTTCCAGGTGGCCGACTTCATCCACGGCGTCGACTCCATGGTCCATACCGGCAAGTCGGAAGTCGGAGTCGACGGTCGCCTGGTCACGCTCGACGGCTTCTCTCTGACTGAAAGCTCCGAAGAAGGCTCGGGTGAACTCGAAGCGACCTTCGCGGTGACCACCTACCTGGTGCCGCCGGACCAGGGCCTGACCGCCGGAGCGACCGCGACCAGCCCCGCCACCCCAGCCGCGGCCGAAGCCCCGACCACCACCGGAACGCCGTCCTCCTACGCGACGGAATCGGCCCGATGAAACGGCTAAAGGGACCCGAGATCAAGATGCCGAAGGTGCGGATGCCGCAGTTCCTGGTCGACCTCTACTACGACCTCGACGAGCGCCACCTGCTGCCGGTGGTCGCGGTCCTCGTCGTCGGCATCATCGCCGTCCCGCTGCTGCTCGGTGGATCATCTGACTCCGCTGAAGAAAGCACCGGCGCCGAAGCCGCCGCCACGGCGAGCGCCGCAGCCGGCCCCAAGACCAGTGCCCTCGTGGTCGCCAAGGAGAGCCCAAACCTGCGCGAGTACAAGCGCCGGCTCGAGCATCTTCACCCCAAGGACCCGTTCCGTCCCCAGGGGTCCGAAACGGCCAGCGGGGAAGGGTCCGCAAGTAGCTCCTCGTCGGAAAGCACCGAATCGAGCGGCGGCGAAAGCCCCGCCACCACGGAATCCGGCGGCGAAACTGGCGGCACGCCGATCGAAACCACGACCCACAGAAAAGTCACCTTCTTCACCTACGCGATCGACGTCAGGGTGGCGCCGCTCTCAGCCGGAAACGGCAAGCCGAGCCAGGCCGAACCGACGGTGCGCCGCAACCTGCCGCCGCTGGTGATGCTGCCAAGCCGCGACACCCCGGCCCTCACCTACATCGGGCCCAGCCACGACGGCAAGAAGGCGATCATGCTCGTCTCCTCCGACGTCGTCTCCCTCTTCGGCGACTCCAAGTGCGTCGTCGGCTCGACCAGCTGCCAGATGCTGGCGCTCGAACCAGGAGTGCCGGAGACGATCGTCTATGGCCCTGCTGCCCGCACCTACCGGGTCGAGCTCCTGAAGATCCAGGTCGTCACCAGCGAACACCTAAACCGCGCCGCCCTCGGCAAGCCGAAGCACGGCAAGTCGAAGCAGAGCGGCTCGAACTAGACCCCGCCCTAACCGAGGTAGAGGTCCACCAGAGCGCCGCCGGCGAGCATGCCGACGATGCCGCCGAGGGCGAGGAACGGCCCGAAGGGGATCGCCATCTTCCGCGCCCCCTGTCCGTGGCGGGCGATCAGCGCCAGGCCGACGATGCTCCCCGAGAGGAGGGCGATCAGCAGCGCCGGGGCCACCGCGCGGCCGAGGAAGAGGCCCATCGTCGCCGTCAGCTTCACGTCCCCCATCCCCATCCCCCGCGGATAGGCGAACACGACCGCGAACAGCAGCCCACCGGCAGCCGCGGCGGCGATCGCACGCTCGGGAACGCCGCCGGGGTCGGTCGGCACCGCGATCGCCAGACAGAGGATGGCGCCGACCAGGAGGATCTTGTTGGGGATGACGCGGCGCTCGAGGTCGGTCAGGGTCACCGCCGCCAGCATCGTCACGAAGACGAAGTCAATCGCGACCACGGCCGCGTCGCCCCATTCGACCACAACCGCGGCGGCGAACAGCAGGCCCACCGTCAGCTCGGTCAGCGGGTAGAGCGGCGCGATCGGCGTGCCGCAACAGCGGGCCCGCCCCCGCAACAGCAGCCATGAAGCGAGCGGGACGTTGTCGTATGCGGCGATCTGCGCCCCGCAGTTGGGGCACTGGGAGCGCGGCCCGGCGATCGACATGCCGCGAGGGACACGATGGGCGACGGCGGTGGCGAAGCTGCCGGCGACGAGGCCGAGGACGAACGCGAAGAGAGCGGCTCCTACCATCGGCAGGAGTTGTATCCGACGCCGGCGGCGTCGCCGGCGCGAGCCTCAGGTGCCGCGGACGACCTTGAACTTCCAGGCGGCTCCGGTAGCCTCTTCATTGCCCGCCTGGTCAACGCCTTTGACGCGGAGCTTGTGGGCCTTGAGGCGCAGGCGGGGCAGCTTCAGCGGCGTCTGGCACGCCTTCCAGGGCCCGTGGTCGAACTTGCAGAGGAAGGTCGTGCCGGGAGGGTCTTCGGCGATGTCGTCGAAGCGGAAGACCGCGACGTGCTTGCGCGTCTTCACCCCGGGCCCGAAGGTGATGCGGGTCTGCGGCGGGCTCGAGTCCTCGGTGTAGGAGACGGGGTCCGAGCAGTCCGAGGTCTTGCCGTCAGCGCTGACCGCCTCACCGTAGAACCGCGTCGTCGCGTTCTCGGCGACCGGCACGGCGAAGCCGGCGACGAGCTGGGCCGCGGTGCCCGCGGCAACCGGGGTGCCAGCGCAGGGGGAGTTCTTGTAGATGCGGACGAGGGCCGCTCCGGGGGCGCTGCCGGTGACGAGAGGGGTGAGATCGTTCGAGCGCCCACCCGGGACAGTGCGCAGCTTGGGAGCTGCGGGCGGCTTCGAGCTGACGGGGGGGCCGCCGCCGGTCCCACCGGAACCTCCAGAGCCTCCGCCACCCGGCGGCGTCACCGGGGGCACCGTGACCTCCTGGTAAATGACCGAGGTAGCGGAGCAGGCGGAGGGGAGTTCAGCCCAGGACGCCCGCGCGTAGAAGGTCGTAACCGAGTTGTCGGCGACGCCGACCTGGATGCCGCCTTCAGCGAAAGTGGCGGCGGACCCCAGCCCAACCGGAGCGCCGCTGCAGCCGGGGTCGGCGTAGATCGCGACCGTCGAGCCCGCATCGGCGCTGCCGATGACGTGCGGCAGGTTGTCGTCGGCCGGCGAGGGCGGGTTGACCGCGGTCACCTCGGGCACCCCCGGGGGATCGCTCACCTGCTGGTAGCTGATGTTGTTCGAGCAGGTGGAGGTGCCGGTAAGATCGGCATTGGTGGCGGAGAAGGTCGTGTTGGAGCCCAGCGGCACGGTCACCTGGATGCCCGAATTCGAGAGTTCGGCGACGCTTCCCGTCGCCACTTCAGGGCCGGCGCACCCCGGCAGGGCGTAGATGGCAATCACGCTTTCTTCGCCACCGAGCGCCGCTATCGCCGAGCTGTGAGCCGCGACGGAGCTCGAGGTTGAGACGCCGCTGACCGTGCCGAAGACCCGAGGCGTGGTCGAGAGGCCCGGGGATGACGGGTGGGTGCCGCCCAGCGTCGGCACCGGTGGGGCGGCCGAGGCCGGCCCCGCCAGGACGGCGAGCGCGGCGGACGCCGCAGCGAGAGCACCAAGGAAAGCCCGAGAGCCGGCAAGCTTCGTACGACGGTCGATCGAAGGGCGCAACATCCTTCATTGCTTCGGCGCTGAGGCTCCAGCTATTGAGCCGCCGAGGAGCTTCTGGACGAACGCACGAGGGTCACCTATATAGCCCAAATTTAGTAATTAGCGTTCCTCAATTCGCAGATAGCTCTTTACGCAACCGCTCCCGGTCCATCCTCTCGAAGAAGGAATCCTCATGGAACCCCAAAGGCGCGCAACCCACCTCGGCGTCACGGCCATCGCCGTGGCAGCCCTTGCGATTTCGCTCAGCTTCGTCGCGACGGCCAACGCATTCGAAGATCCCCCGGTCAAGGTCGGCGCCGAATCGGCGAATCTCGAATCCTCAGCTCAGTACCTCCTCGAAAACTCTCCGCGGAAAATCTCAGGCATTGAACCCACGGCGGCCTCGGAAGCGCTATATGAGACCGCGACCGCACCCCCGCCAGGAGCAGATGCCCTCGTTCAGGACGAGCTCGCAACCGAGGTGCCGTCACTCCTGCAAAAAGTGGGCGCCTGGTCCTGGAGCAAAGTTCCAGAGCTGGCGGTCGGTGCCGCCGCCGGCTATGTGGGCTGGGAAATCGGATCCGCGATCTGGGGCACCTTCTTTGAAGAAGCGAGCGAAGCCGGAGGCGCCTCCTTTGCCTATCCCGCAGACCGTTGGTTGGTGGTTACGCCCGGTGCGGCATTGCTAGAAGACGGTACCGGTGCGATCTACTCACCAAGCTGGGGAATGCGTGGGTACAACCACTGGTATGGAGGATCTGGTGATATTACGACCACGGGCACGTGCGAACTCGAACTCTATGGAGCGGGCACCCGGCTGTTCGCACCAGGCTGGATATTGGGTAGCGGCTGTGGATCAAATGAATATCGCCACTACGTTTTGTGGAAGCCATTTGAAGTCGTGCGATGCAACGAAGGCGGCGTCACCTGCCCTGGCATCGAATTACCGAAGAGAAAGAAGACCATCGCTGCGACCGGGCTCCCGGTGCCACCTATGAAGACCCCGGGGGAAACGAAACGCCGGAACCTTTTGAAAGCAAGATTGAAGCTCCCTTCACGGTCACCACGCGTCCCGAAGGATTCGGCTCAACCGAAGTCTTCCTCCGCTGGGGAACCAGCTACTGGAAGCCTGGCATCAAAGAATTTGAAGGCATCCCCTATATCGACCTCTGGGGCGGCTGGGGCTATCGGCACATTCTCGCCAAACACGGCTGGAGCGCCCTGGACCGCGAAGAGACGGAACTGGCCCTGACTACGGCGCTCCCCACGCCGACTGGAAAAGAAAGCAAATTCGTCTACTCAGCCCCAGATACCGACAAAGGCGCTGGAGGTGTCGAATGTATCCGCCATGTCGTCGTGGACTTTGAATCTGGGGGGGGCGATCCGAGTCCGCGAGGAATCGTCACGTCGTTCAATGGAGTCAAATGACGCCGATTGTGAAAGTCGACAGAGGGAACTTCGACAGCATCTATCGAAGAGCTTTCGAGAGGTTCCTCCTTGAGCTAGCGCAGCAATGCGCAATTGAGGAGGAGCGGATAAGTCTTGAGCGCACCGGTCGGAAACCCAGCGTCTTGATCAAAGAGGTGCAGCTTTCGGGCGAATATCCGGATACCGCATTTCGGATCAAGACTTACGATCGCATTCGTAAACTCGAGCATGAGGACTGGCAACCAATTTGGCGGCACTCAGAATGGTTCGACAAAGATATGAAACTGCTCTGCGAGCCGGAGCAGATAGTCAGCTACACGCTGATGTGGGCGCGAGGCGGATAAAGACGAGGGGCGGGCCAGATGGCCCGCCCCTCGTCAAAACTCAGCTCGACCAAGTCAAGCTGCACTAAAACTCGATCAACCGCCAGCCCAGTTGCCAGTGGCGCCGACTTCGGGGCAGCCGCCCTTCGCTTTAACCGTGCAAGGGTAGGCAAGTTCTCCCGTGGTCTTTCGTTCGATGGAGAACGTCTGCGTCGACGGAACTGACGTAACAATGACCGTGTAACCGGTAGCCGAGGGAGCCGGGTTCAGTTCGAACGGTGCCCCTTTGAGGGTCGGCTCGATGGCTTCCAGCTTTGCTTTAGTGCAGAGCGTGTATTCGCCGCTGTTTTCGGTCGCGCAGGTCTCCATTGCTACCTGTGCCGAGTGAGCGGTCTCCTTGGCCTTGGCGTCGTTCGCCTTGCCTTTCTGGTTGAAGAACGCCGGCAGCGCGATCGCGGCCAGGATTCCCAGGATCAGCATGACGACGAGAAGCTCGATCAGCGTGAAGCCGGCCTCGCTGTCGCCGTTGAGTCGGGCTCCAATCTTCGCCCGGATGTTCTGGAGCAACATAGGTACCTCCTAGTGGACCTATCGTTTGCGCCATTGCCCGGGCTTGTGGGTCCGAGACACTGGCTATTACCCCCTCCTCATCGGCCGCTTAGCCCCCAGCTTTAGCCCGTGCATGGACAAATTCGGATAGTCCTAATTTTCGCTTCCCACTGCCGAAAACTGGGGCTCGCGACCGGAAAAAATGCCCATGCCAAACCGGACTGCGTAGAACTACTGACCCGATCGCCAAACGAACGTCTAGCGCACCGCGGAGAGGGCGCAGCGGGCGAGGATGCTCAGCGGATCTTTTCGTAGATGCTGAACATCGGCAGGTACATCGCGATCACGATGAAGCCGACCATGCCGCCGACGAAGACGATCATCAGCGGCTCGATCAGGGCGGTCAGCGCCTTCACCTTGGCGTCGACCTCGGCCTCGTAGAAGTCGGCGATCTTGGTCAGCATGTGCTCGAGCTGGCCGGTTTCCTCGCCGACCGCGATCATGTGGCCGACCATCGGCGGGAAGATCGGGTTGGCCTGGATCGGGGCGGCCAGCGAGCCGCCGCGCTTGACCGATTCGTAGACGTCCTGCATTGCCTGCTCGACGACGACGTTGCCGGCCGTCTCCCCCGTCAGCTGGATCGCCTGCAGCATCGGCACGCCGGCGGAGACCGAGCCGGAGAAGGTGCGCGACCAGCGGGCCAGCGCGACTTTCTGGATCACGTCGCCGATTTTGAACGGGATCCTCAATTTGGCGCGATCCCAGTATTCGTGCCCGATCTTCGTTTTCTTCAATTTGACAAAGCCGACGATGAGCAGTGCGATCGACGGCAGGATCAGGAACCAGTAGCCGGTGATCGCTTCCGAGGCCGTTACGCAGATCTGAGTGGGCACCGGCAGCCCGGATTTTTCGTCCGGATGTTCGGCTGCCAGTTCTTCGAAGATCTTGACGAAGACGGGGATCACGAAGGCGACGATCGCCACCAACACGATCACGGCCACGCTGAACACCAGCGCCGGGTACATCAGCGCCGATTTGACCTGGCGCTTGAGGATGTCGGCTTTCTCGACCTGGAAGGCGATGCGGTCGAGCGCGTCCTCCAGGCGCCCCGACTGCTCGCCGGAGCGGACCATCGCCCGGAAGAGGCGGTCGAAGACCTTGGGGTGGCGCTCCATCCCCTGCTCCAGCGTGCTCCCCGCCTCGACGTCGGCGCGGACCGAGCCGACCGCGGCCTTGATCTGCTCTTCCTGGGTCTGCTCCTCGAGCGTGTGCAGGGTCCGCAGCATCGGCATCCCCGAGGCGACCAGGGTCGCGAACTGGCGCGAGAACACCGAGAGCGCCCGCATGTCGACGCCCTGGAAGCGCTTGAACAGGTCCTCGATGTTGAACGGGGCCTTTTTCTCGGAGACGTCGAGGACGATCAGGCCGCGCTGGCGCAGCTGCTCGGAGACCTGGGCCTTCGAATCGGCGTCGAGCTCGCCGGCCGACGCAGTGCCGGTCAGGTCCATGGCCTTGAAGGCGAAAGTGGTGGTGGCCGCGGACATCTGGGCTAGCCGCCGTTCGTGTAGACGGGCGCCGCGGGGGCGCTCTGGCCGTCGATGCCGCCGCCCGGCATCGCCGCCGGAACCCCGCCGAGCAACCGTTTCAGCTCCTCGGGCACTGAGGCGCGCTGTTCGGCCAGCTTGCTCGTGATCTTGCGGGAGCGCACCAGGCGCGCCAGGTCGGCGTCCATCGTCTGCATCCCCACCGCGCCGGAGGTCTGCACCGCGGCGTAGATCTGGTGGGTCTTGCCCTCGCGGATCAGATTGCGGATCGCCGGGGTCGGGACCAGCACCTCGCAGGCGACGACGCGGCCTTTGCCGTCTGCAGTCGGCAGCAGCTGCTGGGTGACGATCCCCTGCAGGGCGATCGAGAGCTGGGTCCGCACCTGCCCCTGCTGCTCGGGCGGGAAGACGTCGATGATGCGGTCGACGGTCTGGGCCGTCGACTGGGTGTGCAGGGTGGCGAAGACGAGGTGACCGGTCTCGGCCGCGGTCAGCGCCGTCGAGATCGTCTCCAGGTCGCGCATCTCGCCGACCAGGATCACGTCGGGATCCTGGCGCAGGGCGGCGCGCAGCCCGAGCCCGAAGTCCGGCGCGTCGGAGCCGACCTCGCGCTGGTTGACGATTGATTTTTTGTGCTGGTGCAGGAACTCGATCGGGTCCTCGATCGTGAGGATGTGGTCGTTGCGCTCGCTGTTGATCACGTCGATCATCGCCGCCAGGGTCGTGCTCTTGCCGGAGCCGGTGGGGCCGGTGACAAGAACAAAGCCGCGCGGTTTGTTGGTCATCTCGCGCAGCACCGCGGGCACGCCGAGCGAGTCGAGCGCCGGGATCTGCTGTGGCACCAGGCGGAAGGCAGCACTGACCGAGCCGCGCTGGAAGTAACAGTTGACGCGGAAGCGAGCGACGCCGGGGATCGCGTAGGCGAAGTCCAGCTGCTGGTCGTTCTCGAAGCGTTTGCGCTGGTCGTCGTTGAGGATGCCGTAGACAACCTCACGGGTCTGCTGCCCATTCAGCTTCGGGAATCCCTCCATCGGACGGATGTGGCCCTTGTCGCGGACAGCGGGCGGGAAGCCGGCGGTGAGGTGAACGTCGGACGCGTTCAGCTCGACCATCTGGCGCAGCACCTCGGAGAAGTCGAATTCAGGCAGTGACACGGAGTACCTCCTCGAGGCTGGTCTGGCCGCCGCGGATCTTGACCACGCCGTCCTCACGCAAAGTGAGCATTCCCTCGTCGCGGGCGACCGAGGCGATCTCCGGCTCGGGCGCATGGGCGACCGTAAGTTCCTTCAGCTTTTCGCTCAGGCTCATCACCGAGTAGATGCCGACCCGGCCGCGGTAGCCGCTGTGGCCGCAGCGGCCGCAGCCGACCGGCTCGTAGGCCTCGATCGGGGCGCCGGCGGCGACGCCGGCTTCGATCAGCGCCTGGGTCGGGATCACCGTGCGCCGCTTGCACTGCGAGCAGAGTTTGCGGGCGAGGCGCTGGGCGACCACGCAGTCGACGGCGGAGGCGGTGAGGAAGGTCTCGATGCCCATCTCGTTGAGGCGGGCGATCGCGCCCGGGGCGTCGTTGGTGTGCAGCGTGCTCAGCATCATGTGCCCGGTCAGCGCCGCCTCGATCGCGATCCGCGCCGTCTCCGCGTCGCGGATCTCGCCGACCATGACGATGTCGGGGTCGGCGCGGAGGATCGAACGCAGGCCGGTAGCGAAGTCGAGCCCCGCCTTGCGGTTGACATTGATCTGGTTGATGCCGCCGATCCGGTACTCGACCGGGTCCTCGATCGTGATGATCTTTTTCTCGATCTGGTTGAGCTCGGTCAGCGCCGCGTAGAGCGTCGTCGACTTGCCCGAGCCGGTCGGGCCGGTGACGAGGACAGCGCCGTAAGCACGTCCGAAGGAGTCCTCGAAGCGGGCTCGAGCCGAGCCGTCCATGCCGAGGTCGTCGAGCGTGCGCTGCGAGTTGCCCTCGTCGAGGATGCGGATCGTCGCCCCCTCGCCGCGCTGCGTCGGCAGGGTGGTGACGCGAAGGTCGATGCGGCGGCCGTCGACGGCGACGCCGACGCGGCCATCCTGCGGCACCCGCTTCTCGGCGATGTCGAGCTCGCTCATGATCTTCAGCCGCGAGATCACGGCACCGATCATCCGCTTCGGCACGTGCGCGGCCTCCTTCAGCACGCCGTCGATGCGGAAGCGCACGCGCAGCTCGTCTTCTTCAGGCTCGAGGTGGATGTCGGAAGCACCCTCGCCCACTCCCTGGGCGAGCAGGCTGTAGACGAGCTTGATCACCGGGGCGTCCTCGGCGCTCGCCTGCATCTCGCTGACTCCGGCGATCGCGTCGGCGCCGGCGGCACCCTCCTGCTCCTCGTCCTCGATGATCGCCTCGGCCGCGGCGTTCTGCAGCGTGCCGAGGCGCGCCAGCAGCGATTCGACGTCCTCCTCGGCGGCGACGGCGATCTGGCAGTCGAGGCCGGTGGCGATCTGGATGTCGTCGGCCGCGAGGACGTTGGCCGGGTCGGCCGCGGCGACCAGCAGGGTCTCCCGATCCACATAGCCGACCGGAACGGCCTTGTAGCGGCGCGCGATCGTGACCGGGAAGAGCGCGGCGGCGCCGAAATCGACCTGGTAGGTGGCGAGGTCGACGTGGTCGAGCCCATAGCGCTCCGCGACCACGCGCGAGAGCTGGTCGCCGTTGATCGTGCCGTCGGCGATCAGCACCGACTCCGGCGTGCGGCCGGCCAGGCGCGCGTTCTCGATCGCCTTGGTCACGGTCTCCCGTGAGGCGTAGCCGAGCTCGACGACGACGTCGGTGGTGAACCCGTGCGAGTGGCCGCGGTGCAGCGGCGGCGTCAGCCCGGGGACCCCGTTGGGATCGCTCAGGACCGGCGCGGCCGAGCCGCCCGAGTCGGGGACGGGGCGAAGATGACTGGAAGGCTGATCGGGGCTCATGGCTAGTTCGGGTGGTAGCTGGCTTCGGGGCCGTCGTAGGAGGCATCGCGGATCGCCTGCTCGATGCTCTGGGCGGACTGGAAGCCGTAGATCACCGACGCCTGTGGGACGCCGTCGCTGAGGTCGCGCGGGCGCATCACCACCAGCGCCGGCACCCGCTGGACTTCGACGCCGAGCGTGATCGCCGCGTAGCGCGAGATCTGCTTCGCCGGGACGACGAAGAGCGAGACGTCGTCGAAGCCGGACAGTTGCCTGGTCGAGGCGGCGACGAGCTTGTCGTCGATGCCGCCGTCGCGGACGATGAGCAGGACCACGGTCTTGCCGGCGTCGTAGGCGCGGGTGACCGGCGCCGGTAGCGGCGGCGTCGGGATCGAGGCCGCGACCGAGCCGGCTGACGCTTCCGTCGTGGCCGCTTCGAGCGCCCCTTCCACGGCCCCTTCGACCGCTTCGCCGGGCGTCGCGCCGGTCGCGGTCCCGGTCGCGCTGGTGCCGGCGACCGAGACGGTCGCTTCGGTCGAAGCCGCCGTTTCCGCGGTTTCTTCTTCGCCGCCGCCCATCCCGAGCAGGATGTAGCCGGCGGCCAGAACGAGGACGACGACGATCCCGATCTGGAACTTCGGGTCGCTGTTGATCTTGTCCCTCACTGGGCCACCGCCGGGGCCTCGGTGAGCTGCTCGATGCCGCTTGCGCGCTGGCCGCCGGCGGCCAGCATCAGTTTGAAGTCATGCGGGCTGGAGGCGTAGTCGAGCGCCGTCTGCTCGGTGATCCGGCCCTCCATCGCGTAGGTGAGCAGGGCCTGGTCGAAGGTGCGCATCCCGTAGTACTCGCCTTCGGAGATGACCTCGGTGATCTTGCCGGTTTCTTCGGGATCGAGGATCAGGTCCTGGACGCGGCCGGTGACGACCATCACCTCGGAGGCCGGCACCCGGCCCTCGCCGGTGATGTCGGGGACGAGGCGCTGGGCAATCGCCCCTTTCAAGGTCGAGGAGAGCATCACCCGCGCCTGCTGCTGCAGGTGGGGCGGGAAGAAGTCGATGATGCGGTTGATCGTCTCGGTCGCGTCGAGGGTGTGGACGGTGGAGAGCACGAGGTGGCCGGTCTCGGCCGCCGAGAGCGCGGTCCGCACCGTCTCCTCGTCGCGCATCTCGCCGATCAGGATCACGTCGGGGTCCTGGCGCAGGACCCGTTTCATCGCCCGCCCGAAGCCCTTGGTGTCGGAGCCGACTTCGCGCTGGTTGACGATTGAGCGTTTGTCGCCGTGCAGGTACTCGATCGGATCCTCGAGCGTGACGATGTGGCAGGCCCGGGTCTGGTTGATGTGGTCGATCATCGCCGCCAGGGTCGTGCTCTTGCCGGAGCCGGTGGTGCCGGTGACGAGGACGATCCCGCGCTGCTCGTCGGCCAGGTCGCGCACGACTTTGGGCAGGCCGAGATCCTCGATCGAACGGATCTTGAAGGGGATCGCGCGGCAGACGATCGAGATCGCGCCGCGCTGCCGGAAGCAGTTGACGCGGAAGCGGGAGACGCCGGGCAGCGAGTAGGAGAAGTCGGCCTCGCCGTCTTCCTCGAACTCGGCGACGGAGCGGGCCTCGGCGATCGCGCGGAAGGCGCCCTCGGTGTCCTCCCCACTGAGCTCGCCGAACCCCTCGAGCGGAATCAGCTCGCCGTGCATGCGGGCGACCGGGGGCGAATCGACCTTGACGTGAAGGTCGGACCCCTCGCGCTCGACGAGGGTACGGAGGGCTGAGTCGATGTCGAACATCCCGGCTGTTATCGGCTGGGATGTTCCAGGCCTTAACCGTGGGTGCAAGGCGTTGCGGGGGGCCGCTGATACCCCTCTCCATGAATTCAGTCGCGCTCGCTGGCGCGGGCAGCTCCGGATGTTGGTGCGCGCCTATGGCGCGCAGGAATCAGATTGCATATCGCCGCTTCGCGACATTCATGGAGAGGGGTATCAGCGGCCCCCCCACGACAGCCTGCGGCAGACGGTGAGCACGAGAGCATCACGGCCATTCCAGTTCTCCCTAGCGGCTCGAATTTCGGCTCTCTGCCTAGAGATTCCGCTCCTTCGGCCGTCCTAGCGAGGCGTGTCGTTGGAGGGGTCCGGTTGCCCTCCAGGCGAATGTTGGCCGAAGGCCGCGATATGCAATCTGTCTAAATGCGCGACCTTTAGGTCGCGCTCAAACATCCGGAGCGACGCGCCCATAGGGCGCGAAGCGACTAATTCGCCTGGAGGGCAACCGGACCCCTCCCCACTTCCGCCACGACCCATGACGGGCCGTGGCAGGGCAATCGAGCTAGGCGACCTCGCGCAGTTTCTGCGCCTCGCCCAGCGACTGCAGCTTTTTCAAGCTCTGATTCTCGATCTGACGGATCCGCTCGCGGGTGACGTTGAAGGTGCGGCCGACCTCGTCGAGCGTGCGCGGGTGCTCGCCGCCGAGGCCGTAACGCAGCTCCAGAACGCGACGCTCGCGATAGGAGAGGTTCTCCAGCGCTTCCTTCAGCGCCTCTTTGGTCAGCAGGTCCGCGGCCCGGTCGAACGGGGACTCGGCCTTCTCGTCGGCGATGAACTGGCCGAACTCGGACTCCTCCTCGTCGCCGACCGGCTTCTCCAGCGAGACCGGAGCCTGGGCCGAGCGCTTGATCGAGTCGACCTCCTCGGGATCGATCCCCGTTACCTCGGCGATCTCCTCCGGGGTGGGCTCACGACCCAGCTCGGTGACCAGCTTGCGCTCGGCGCGGCCGATCTTGTTCAGCTTCTCGACCACGTGGACCGGGATCCGGATCGTGCGGGCCTTGTCGGCCAGGGCACGGGCGATCGCCTGACGGATCCACCAGGTCGCGTAGGTCGAGAACTTGAACCCCTTGCGGTAGTCGAACTTCTCGGCCGCGCGGACCAGGCCCAGCGTTCCCTCCTGGATCAAGTCGAGGAAGGGCAGGCCCTGGTTCCGATAATTTTTCGCGATCGAGACGACCAGGCGCAGGTTCGACTCGACCATTTTCTGCTTCGCGTCGAGGTCGCCCCGCTCGATGCGCTTGGCGAGTTCGACCTCCTCCGCCGCGGTCAGCAGGCGGACTTTGCCGATGTCCTTGAGGAACAGCTGCAGGGAATCCGTGGTCATGTCCGGTTTCAGGTCCAGCGCCGCTTTCTGGCGACGGCGGCCTTTTTTCCCGGTGTCGGCGGGCATCGCGTCCGCGGCCGCTTTCTGGGCCGGGTCCATATCCTCGACGAGCTCAATCCCCGACTTCTCGAGGTGCCCGTACAGGTCCTCGACGTCCGACTCGTCGAGATCGACCTCGGACACGGCCGAGGCGATGTCGCCGAAGGTCAGCACCCCGAGCTGCTGCCCGCGATTGATGAGGCCTTTGACCTCCTCCAACTCCTGAAGCTCTGCTACCAGCATGCGATTTACTCGTTTCCCTAGCGGTTCGTGTTTAGTCCTGGCAATGAAATGCCGTTGCGGGTCAAAAGTCGTGCCGGCCGATGAAAAAGCGGACCGGCGACTTGGTCCGCGAAGTAAGCATCAATATTTGGACTGCGATGTGGCCCGGAGGGCATGCGTCGAAACTTCGTCAAACGCTTGTTCGTATCGTAGTCGCTTCAGTTTGTGAAGTCAATGCCGAACTCGATGCGCCATCCCAAACCCTGGCTGAGCGCCTTTTGGCAGCGCGCTTACCGTGAGAACGTCACCGGTCTCTCGGCGATGGTCGCCTACAACCTGATGTTGGCGGTCTTCCCTTTCGCCCTGCTCGTCCTCTTCGTGTTCGGCCAGGTGCTGAAGATAAAGGGGGTCGAGACCAGCGTCGTCAGCGACCTCGAGCGCCTTTTCCCCAGCGTCGAGCAGCAGACCCTGACCGACGTTCTCAATCGGATCCAGAACAACTCGACGACGATCGGGATCGCCGCCTTCGTCGGCTCGCTCTGGATCGGCGCCTCCTTCTGGGGGGCGATGGACACCGCCTTCTGCCGCATCTACCACGTCGAGTGCCGCGGCTGGGTCGAGCAGAAGCGCTTCTCCTTCGCGATGCTGGGCGTGGTCCTGCTCTTCATCGCGGCCAGCATCTTCATCCCGGCGGTCGAGAGCGGCCTCATCTCCAGCACCGACCGGCTGCCGTTCGGTCTCTCCGACATCAAGGCGATCGACACCATCCTGTTGCTTGGCGCGGCCCTGCTCGTCACCTTCGGGATCTGCTCGGTGATCTTCTGGGCGGTGCCAAAAGGGCACATGCCGTGGCGCGCCGTCTGGCCCGGCGCCTTCTTCGTCACGATCGCCGCCGGCCTCGCCAACTGGCTCTTCCCGATCTACCTGGCCAACGTCTCCAGCCTCTCCCACTTCGGCTCGACGCTCGGCTTCATCCTCATCGCCCTGCTCTGGTTCTACGTGCTCAGCCTCGCCCTCCTGGCCGGAGCGGTGATCAACTCGCTGCGCTTCGAGGTTCACGACACCGGCGAGCTCCCTTACGGCTCCAAGCGGCCCTGTGGCGGCTGCCAGGACCCCCCCGCACCGGGCAAGAAAGCCCCTGCGGTGCCTCCTCTTCAATAAAAACTGTCATATTTCGATATCGGGAAAGGCGCGCTTTCCGCTGACAAATCTCGTTCGTTTGGTGCCCGTGGAGCGGGGTACGGCGGTTAATTGAAACAATCATTTTGATGCAAAAACAGGGGGGTTCTCACACCGTGTCCGGAGTACTCGATCCGACGATCCCGCCAGACATAAGCGAGCGGACTCAGCGGCACCGGATCATCGAGGCAATGGTCGAGTGCTGTGCCGAGAAGACATACGCGGCGACCACGATCGCCGACATCGTCAAGCGCGCGAGCATCTCCCGGACCACCTTCTACAAACGCTTCCCGAACAAGCGGGCCTGCTTCGACGGCGCCCTCGACCACTGCCTCGAGGAGCTGCGCGCCGCCGCCGCGGCAGCCCACGAGCGATCGGACCCACCAGCCGACGCGGTGCGCAAGGCGGCGGCCGCCACGCTCGGGCTGATGGCCGCCAATCCCGCCCTGGCCCAGCTCGTGATGGGCGACGCGATCACGGTAGAGCCGGCGATCGTCGAGCGTTACCGGCAGCTGGTGATCCCGGCCGTGGAAGGCCTCTGGGACGGTGCCGGCGAGCCAAAGCGGTCCTATGCCGACCCCCGTCTCGCCTTCGGTCGGGCCCAGGTCCTGATCTTCAGCCAGATCGCCGCCGGGCGCACGACCCGGCTCCCCGATCTGCTGCCCGAAATCATCTACATCGCCCTGCTCCCCTTCGCCGGCCATGACGAGGCGGTCAGGGAGGCTCAGGGGGCCAGCGACGGCGCGACCTCTCCCGGGTCGGCGCCGCGATGACGACGGAGGGCGAAGACCTCCGCAAGTGGCGTCTGCCTCGAGGCCGCCACGGGCTGCCGCGCGAGATGGTCGTGCGCTCACAGCGCGAACGGCTGCTCGCGGCCGTCGTGCGCGTCACCGCCGCCAAGGGCTATCAGGCGACCTCGGTCGCCGACATCCTCGAAGAGGCGGGAGTCGGCCGCGAGTCCTTCTACGAGCTCTTCGAAGACAAACGCGACTGCATCCTTGCCGCCCACGCGGCGCTCGTCGACCATCTCGAAGCGACGGTCAAGGCCGCCTACGACGAGCCGGGCCCCTGGACTGGGCGCGTCCGCAGGTCCGTCGCGGCGATGCTCGAGTGGTTTGCCGCCGACCCCGCCGCGGCCAAGGTGACCGTCGTCGAGCTCGCCGCCGTGGGCTCGATCTCGCGCCAGCGTTTCCAGGAGGACTTCCAGCGCTTCACCAAGCTGCTGGAGGAGGGACGCGAGGACTCCCAGCCGGGGCGGCCGCAGGCGGCCGAACTGGCGATCGGCGCCAGTCTTGCCAGGGTCTACGAGGAGGTCGTCCGCGGGCGCACCGCCGACCTGCCGAAGATGCTCCCGGAACTCACCTACGAGGTTCTCGTCCCCTTCGTCGGCGAAGAGGCGGCGCGGACCGAGCAACGCCGCGCTGCCGAGACGATCGCGCCCTGAGCGTCGGAGCATCTGCGGCCCAAAGCCGCTAGGCCTGCCTGAACGTCGCATGGAGGCCCGAGACGACGTCTTCGGCGATCTTGCGGGTCCCACCGAAGCGGAGCTCGCCGATCGCACCGCGGGTGACCGCGTTGAACCAATTGATCGCGGGCCCCACCGCGAACGCGCTCGGCCTCGGCTCCAGACGCGACACGCACGAAACCACCTTGCCTCGCTCGATCGTGACTTGCACACCGGCGGGCCCGAACACGACCCCGGGGCTGGGCTCGACCTCGAGCTGACAGGAGCCCGCCACCTGTTCGGGCAGGCCGACCAGGGGCGCCGCCAACAGAAAGGCGGCCTCGATGTCGACCTCGGTGACCGGAGCCCGGGTCGGCCCCAGGTGCAGCAGCTCGCAGTGGCTGGCGGCCGCCAGCGGGGCGATCCCGAGACGAGCCCAGTCCGTCACCGCGTAGGGGGTTCCGGAGCCGGCGGTCTTTGTCGGTTCGACCAGGCCCGCGATCCGCATGCTGGAGAGGCGTCGCTCGAGCGCCGGGTAGCTGAGCTCGGAGATGACGCTGTCGAGCTCGGTCAGCGACAGCGGCGAGGCGGCGAGCGCCCGCATCATCGTCGACCCCCAGCCGTCGACCAGGGCCCTGATCGCCCCCTTCGCCGCTCCCCCTTCGAGCGAGATCGGGTCATCGGGCGCCTTGCCCAGCCAGAGATCGAGGCGACCGGCGACATCCAGCAGTTCCCGCCCCATCGGCGTCAGTTCGTGCTCCACCGCGTAGGGCAGCTGCTGGGTCGGGCGCCTTGCCAGGACCCCGAGCTCCGAAAGGCTCGAGAGATGCCCGCGCAGGGTCGTCTGCGCCGGCAGCCCGGTGGCTTTGCGCAGTCCAGCCAAGCGCATCGGCCGGTCGGTGAGGGCGAGCAGGATCTGGAAGTTCAGCGGCGTCGCGAGGACGGTGAGGACCCTGCCGCCGGCGCGAACCTGTGAGCGCGCCGAGTCGAGCTCCGCCGCAGCGGCCCCACTCTCACGGATCGGGTCATAGCCAGGGCTGACCAAGTTCTTTACCCTGGATTTAGGTTACTAGAACATCTTTGTTTTATTCAAGTACATCTAAGTTTTCCACGGCTTGGGAAAGCGCTTCGGAAAGCCGCGTGCGGTCGATGTCGCCGAACAGCTTCATTCCAGCTGGATCGGTGACGACGGTCTCGGTCGCGAGACCCTCGATCAGCGGGCGAGCGACCCCCGCGTCAACCGGCGTGACCAGCCCGATCCACAGCGATGAGAGAGCTGGGCTGAGGACCGGCACGGTAATCCGCGGCGGTGGCCGGCGGTCGAGGGCTCGGGCCAGCTCGTCGATCATCCCTCCGTACGTCGTCACGTCGGGGCCGCCGATCTGGATCTCCCGATCCAGCGGCGCCTCGATCTCCGCGGCCCCGGCGAGGAAAGAGACGGCGTCGGCGATCGCGATCGGCTGGGTGCGGGTGGTGACCCAGCGCGGGGTGATCATCAGCGGCAGCCGTTTGACGAGGTGGAAGACGGTGAGAAAGGACTCGCTGCCGGAACCGATCACCGCGGCGGCGCGCAAGTAGGTGACGGGGACGTCGCCGGCGCGCAGGATCGCGGCGGTGGCATGGCGACTGGCGAGGTGCTTCGAGCCTTCTCCCAGGCCCCCGAGGTAGACGATCCGGCGCACCCCGGCCACCGCCGCGGCCGCGGCGAAATTGCGGGCGCCATCCTTGTCGCGCTGGGCGAAGTCGCCGTCGGCTCCCCGACCCATCGAGTGGACCAGGTAGTAGGCGACGTCCACACCCGCGAGCGCCGGCCCCAGCGTCTCCGCCTCGAGCACGTCTGCCTTGCGCACCTCGCAACCGATCCGCTCCAGCTCGGCGGCCGCCTCGGGCCTGCGCGCCAGCGCCCGCACCTCCAGCCCCCGTTCGCGCAACCGCCCGCAGAGCTGTCCACCCACATAGCCGGTAGCCCCGGCAACCGCGATCACTCCTGACTACATACCCCTAAGACGCCCGTCTTAGCCGTAGCGCTCGCCGATCAGGTCCCGCAGCTTCGAGCGGTCGTGGCGGGCATGGACGCGGCGCACCGTGCCCGAGCGGGAGCGCATCACCAGCGACTCGGTGGTGGCCCCGTTGCCGCGATAGCGGACGCCCTGGAGGACGTCGCCGTCGGTGACGCCGGTGGCGGAGAAGAAGACGTCGTCGCCGGAGCAGAGGTCGTCAGCCGTGAGAATGCGGTCAAGGTCGTAGCCGGCGTCGATCGCCTCCTGGCGCTCGCCGGCGTCACGGGGCCAGAGCCGGCCGAGCAGCTGTCCGCCCATCGACTTCAGCGCCGCCGCCGAGAGCACCCCCTCCGGGGTACCGCCGATGCCCCAGAGCAGGTCGACCGGGGAGCGTTCGCTGACCGCGAGCAGGGCGGCGGAGACGTCGCCGTCGCTGATCAGCCGCAGGCGGGCGCCGGCCTCGCGGACTTCGCGCATCGCCTCCTCGTGGCGCGGCCGGTCGAGCATCACCACGATCACGTCGCCGACGCTCTCGCCCTTGCGCTCGGCGATCAGCTTCAGCGTCTCCGGCAGCGGCCGGTCGAGGTCGAGCAGGTCGGCGATCTCCTCGCCAGCGGCCATCTTTTCCATGTAGACGCAGGGGCCGGGGTCGAACATCGAGCCGCGCTCGGCCAGGGCGATCACCGCCAGCGCGCTGGGCATGCCGCGGGCGCAGAGCGTGGTCCCCTCGAGCGGGTCGACGGCGATGTCGCAGACCGGTGGGCTGCCGTCGCCGATCTGCTCGCCGTTGAAGAGCATCGGCGCTTCGTCCTTCTCGCCCTCGCCGATCACGACGACGCCGTCCATCGCCACCGAGTCGAGCACGAAGCGCATCGCATCGACCGCGGCGCCGTCGGCGGCGAGCTTGTCGCCGCGCCCGACCCAGCGGGCCGCGGCCAGCGCCCCCGCCTCGGTCACGCGCACCAACTCCAGGGCGAGGTTGCGGTCGGGCTTGGCGGCGCGCGAGTCCTGAGATGCCTCTGCCATCGGGTCGGAGGCTAACCGACCGGGCACCGGCGCGACGTGCGCATGAATTGGTGCAAACGTCCGGGTCCGCCCCTCCCGGTTAAGTGACGGAGCGCACGTACCGATACCGGGCCATCGTGGGAATGCCGACCGAGTTCGACAGAGACGGGGAAATGCGCATGGAGATCCAGTTGACCGAGCTCGGAACGGCGCTGAACACGCGCACCCCCGACGTGGTCGAGCGAATGATGAGCCGTTCCTCCGTCTCGAGCAAGACCCTCGACCGGGTCGTGGAAGAGAGCTTCAAAGAGGTCGGTGCCGTCTCCACCGTCGCGGTCGCGCGCTGGATGGCGGGCGAGGGCGAGGCGGTGGCGCGAGAGGTCGGCCAGGAGTCCTGGCGGATCTTCGCCCAGCTCGCCTCCCAGCGCGAGGCGCCGCTGAACGAGGTGACCAAACGCTGCCTGCGCTGGCGCGACTGCGCCGCCGAGGTGATCGTCGAGAGCGCAGCCGAGCTGAAGCTCGACGAGGTGACGCTGGAGCGCGCCCTGCGGATGCTGCAGCGCAGCCTCGACGTCACCCTGGTGCGGATGTGCCAATCCTTCGAGGACGAGCGCCAGCGTGCCCACGAGGAGCTCAGCAACCGCCAGAAAGAACTGATCTTCCTCGCTACCCACGACGCCCTCACCGGACTGCCCAACCGAACGCTGATCCTCGACCGCATCGAGCAGACGCTGACCCGCACCAGACTCAAGCAGGAACCGGTGGCGGCGCTGTTCATCGACCTCGACAACTTCAAGGGGATCAACGACTCGCTCGGCCACAATGCCGGCGACGAGCTGCTCTGCGCGGTGGCGGCGCGGCTCGACGGCGTCATCCGCGAGACCGACGCGCTCGGCCGGCTCGGCGGCGACGAGTTCGTCGTCGTCGCCGACGGGCTCTCGCTGGCGGCGGGCCCGGAGCTGATCGCCGAACGCCTGCTCGACGCCTTCAAGGAGCCGTTCACGCTCAGCCGCGCCGAGGAGACCCGGGTCTTCGTCAAGGCCAGCATCGGCATCGCCACCGGCGGGCGCTCCTCCGCCGAAGAGCTGCTGCGCGACGCCGACATCGCCATGTACCGGGCCAAGTGGGGTGGCAAGAGCCGTTTCCTCGTCTTCGAGTCCGGGATGGAGGACGAAGTCCAGTCGCGGCTGGAAATCGAGATGGACCTGCAGGGCGCGCTCGAGAGCGAGGAGTTCTTCCTCGTATACCAGCCGACCTTCGATCTCGAGACGATGACCCCGACCGGGGTCGAGGCACTGATCCGCTGGCGCCGGCCCGGCCGCGGCGTGGTCCAGCCGGAGGAATTCATCCCCCTGCTGGAGGAGTCACGGCTGATCGTCGAGGTCGGCGCCTGGGTGCTGCGGGAGGCCTGCGCTCAGGGCGCCAAATGGCAGCTCGCCGGCTACCCGCTCAACCTCGCGGTCAACGTCTCCGCCCTCCAGCTCGATACCGACGACCTGCTCGATCACGTCGAGCAGGCGCTGGACTCGAGCGGGCTCGACCCGACGGCGCTGACGATCGAGATCACCGAGACCACCCTGATGAGCAACGTCGAGGAGACCGCCCGCCGCCTCACCGAACTCAAGGACCTCGGGCTTCGCATCGCCGTTGACGACTTCGGCACCGGCTACTCCTCGCTGGCCCACCTGCGCCAGTTCCCGGTCGACGTACTCAAGATCGACCGCTCCTTCATCTCCCAGCTGGCCGAGGGAAGCGAGGGCGAGATCCTCCTGCACACGCTGGTCCAGCTCGGCAAAGCACTCTCGATCGAGACCACCGCCGAGGGCATCGAGCGCCAGCAGGATCTGACCCTGATCAAGTCCCAGGACTGCGACAACGGCCAGGGCTTTCTCTTCACCAGGCCGCTCAGCGTCCAGGATGCCGACTCGTTCTTCAGCCAGTGGCCGGCGACGCGGCGCTTCGAGGTCCGCAACTGAGCGGACGGTAGGGTCTGGTCAATGGACCGTTGGGGACTGACCCTGCCGCTGCCCGGCATCACTCTGGCCGAGCACAAAGAGCACGTCCTCCTGGCCGAGGCGAGCGGCTACACCGACCTCTGGACCGGCGAGACCGCCGGACCCGACGGCTTCACGCCGCTGGCGCTGAGCGCCGCCTGGACCGAGCGGATGCGGCTCGGGACCGGGATCGTCGGTGTCTTCCAGCGCGGGCCGGCACTGCTGGCGCAGGAGACGGCGGCGCTCGCCAGCGCCTCCGGCGGGCGCTTCGTGCTCGGCATCGGCTCCTCCTCGGACCGGATCGTCGAAGGCTGGAACGGGATCCCCTTCGAGAAGCCGCTGAGCAAGGTTCGCGCGACCCTCGACTTCCTCGACGCGGCCCTCGCCGGCGAGCGCACCGGGACCGGGTTCAAGCTGGAAGCGCCTCCCGCCGAGCCGGTGCCGGTCGTGCTGGCGGCCCTGCGCGGCAAGATGCTCGAGCTCGCGGTCGCGCGGGCCCAGGGCGCCTTCACCAACTTCCTGCCGCTGGGTGGGCTGCCCAAGGTGACGGCCCAGCTCGACGGCGCCGCCGCTGACTTCGAGCTGCTCTGCCGCTTCTTCTGCATCCCCGGCGAGCGCGAGCAGGTCGAGCCGCTGGCCCGCTTCATGTTCTCCTCCTACATCACCGTCCCGGTCTACGCCGACTTCTACCGCTGGCTCGGCTACGGCGAGCAGATCGAGCCGATGGTCAGCGCCTGGGAGTCGGGCGACCGCCAGGCCGCGGCGGCAGCGGCGCCCTGGGAGCTGATCGAGGACATGTTCGTCTTCGGCACCCCCGATCAGATGAAGGAGCGGCTCGCCGCCTTCGTCGCCGGCGGCATCACGCTGCCGATCCTGACCCCGATCGTGACGCCGGACAAGCTCGGCGAGACGATCGCGGCGCTCGCTTCCTAGCTCGGCTCCTCGCCGAGTCGCCCGTAGGCATCGGGGCGGCGGGTGGTGAGGAACGGGAACAGCTCCAGCCAGTCCTGGCGCTGGTCGAGCTCGAGGTCGGCGACGAGAACCGCCGGCTCGTCACGCGGGGCCTGGGCGAGGACGCGGCCGTAAGGATCGGAGATGAAGGAGGAGCCGTAGAACTCCAGGGGCGGCTCGGAGCCGGTGCGATTGACGGCGACCATGAAGGTGCCGTTGGCGATCCCGTTGGCGACGATCACCTGCCGCCAGAGCGGCTCGGTGTCGAAGCCGGGATGGTCGGGCTCGGAGCCGATCGCGGTCGGGTAGACGAGCAGCTCGGCACCGGCGAGGCTGTAGGCGCGGGCGAGCTCGGGGAACCACTGGTCCCAGCAGGTCGGCAGGCCGACCGCGGCGTCGCCCAAGGCGAGGACCGGGAAGGGATCCGGCCCGACGGGCCCGGGACGGAAGTAGCGGTCCTCGTGGTAGCCGGCGGTGACCGGGATGTGCAGCTTGCGGGTGCGGGCGACCAGCTCGCCGTCGGGGGCGACGACGATCGCGGTGTTGAAGCCGAGCCCGTCGGCGGCGTCGGCGCGCTCGTAGAGCGAGGCGTGGACCGGGACGCCGGTGGCCGCCGCCATGCGGGCGGCAAAGCGGTGGGTGGGGCCGCCGGGCAATTCCTCGGGCTCGGCCCCCGCGGCCTCCGGCCCGGCCGGGTCGATCGCGAAGTAGCGGCTCAGGGTCAGCTCCTGCAGGCAGATCAGCCGCGCCCCCTCGCGCGCGGCCAGCTCGATTCCGGCGGCAAGCGCCGCCTCGTGCTCGTCGGGATCGGGGTGCCAGCGCTGCTGCACGGCGCCGATGCGGAACGGCTCGCGCCGCGGCGGCCGGGTGCGGGCCGGAGAGCCCGGCGGATCCGTAGCGACGATCAGGCGGATCTCCTCCATGCCACCGACTGTAGCCACCGGACGGAGCGCGGCAGTCATTTGTACCCCTATGCGTCACAAAGGACTGCCGTACAGGGGGAGGATGATGGGTCGATGGGCGTAGCGATCGAGTCGACTCCCGCCGCGGACGGCTTCCACATGCCGGCCGAGTTCGCGCCGCACGACGGCTGCTGGATGGCCTGGCCGGAGCGCCCCGACAACTGGCGCCTGAGCGCGGGACCGGCGCAGGAGGCCTTCGCCGCCGTCGCCGAGGCGATTGCCGTCTCCGAGTCGGTGACGATGGCCGCCTCCGCCGCTCAACTCGATCGCTGCCGGGCGGCGCTCTCGCCGGCGATCCGGGTGGTCGAGATCGCCACCGACGACGCCTGGCTCCGCGACACCGGGCCGAGCTTCGTCGTCGACGGGCACGGCGGGCGCCGCGGCGTCGACTGGACCTTCAACGCCTGGGGCGGGCTCGAGGGCGGGCTCTACTCGCCCTGGGAGCGCGACGACCGGGTCGCCGCCCAGGTCCTGGAGATCGAAGGCGCCGACCGCTACCGCGCCCCGCTCGTGCTCGAGGGCGGCTCGATCCACGTCGACGGCGAGGGGACGGTGCTGACGACCAAAGAGTGCCTGCTCAATCGCAATCGCAACCCAGGGCTCTCGAAGGCCGAGATCGAGCGGGCGCTGCTCGACTACCTCGGGGCCGAGAAGGTGATCTGGCTCGGGCGCGGCGTCTTCAACGACGAGACCGACGGCCACGTCGACAATCTCGCCTGCTTCGCCCGGCCGGGCGTCGTCCTGCTCAGCTGGAGCGACGACGGGTCC
>DASYJK010000187.1:0-7353 GCA_035996525.1 Solirubrobacterales bacterium | reverse complement strand
CCGTCGGCGAGGTGCTCGACGCCGTCTTCGCCGCCCACGGCGACCTGCGCGAGCGGATCACCCAGGACGGCGACCTGCGCCGCTTCGTCAACGTCTATGTCTCCGGCGAGGACATCCGCTTTCAGCAGGGCCTGGAGACCGGGATACAAGATGGTGACGAGGTCACCATCTTGCCGGCGGTAGCTGGGGGCTGACGCGCGTGGCGCGGCGCATATCTGCGTCCTCGGTCGCTCGCGTGCAGAGCACGCCACGCTCCCTGCGTCCTTGATCTGCTTGGCCACGCACGCCAGTGGCTTTGGTCAGCCAGAAATAGACTTTTCCAGATGAGGCCGCCGGTCGTCATCCTCTGCGGCGGGCGTGGGACGAGGTTGCGGGAGCGGACGGAGTCGGTGCCGAAGGCGCTGGTCGAGATCGGGGGACGGCCGATCGTCTGGCACGTGGTGCAGATCTACGCGGCGCAGGGGTTCGAGCGCTTCCTGCTCGCGACCGGATACATGGGTGAGGCGGTGGCGGAGTTCGCGGCGGCCGAGCGCTGGCCGGAGGGGATCGCGGTCGAGTGCGTCGACACCGGCCTCGACACGCCGACGGGCGGGCGCATCGCTCGGCTGGGCGACCGGCTCACCGGCGAGAGCTTCTGCGTCACCTACGCCGACGGCGTCGCCGACGTCGACCTTGGCGCCCAGTTGGAGTTCCACCGCGGCCACGGCGGCCTGGCTACGATGACCGTGGTGCAGCCGCGCCTGCAGTGGGGGGTGGCCGAGATCGCCGGGGACCGCGTCGCCGGCTTCGTCGAGAAGCCGCGCAGTGAGCACTGGATCAACGGCGGCTTCTTCTGCTTCGAGCCCGCCGCGCTCGGCTACGTCGAGGCGGACAGCGTGCTCGAGCGCGAGCCCCTGGAGGCGCTTGCCGCCGCCGACCAGCTGCGGGCCTTCCGTCACGCGGGCTTCTGGGACTGCATGGACACCTACAAGGACGCGGTGGTGCTCAACGACCTCTGGGCGAGCGGCGAGGCGCCCTGGCGGGTCTGGGACGCGAGCGGGGTGGAGGGGCGGTGAAGCGGGCCCTGGTCACCGGCGGCCACGGCTTCGTCGCCTCGCACTTGGCGCGGGCGCTGCTCGAGCGCGGCGACACGGTCACGGTGCTCGACCTGGCGCCGCCGCCGCTCTCGGGCCTGGCCCTGCAGGGGATCGCGCCGGAGGTCGAGCTGGTCGAGGCCGATCTCTGCGACGCGCGTCGCGTCGGCGCCACCCTCGGTTCGGGCGAGTTCGACGTCGTCTTCCACCTCGCCGCCCAGACCCTGGTCGGGCCGGCGATGGCCGATCCGGTGGCGACCTTCGAGGCCAACGTGCGCGGCACCTGGACCCTGCTGGAGGCCTGTCGCCACGCCGACGTCCCGGCGGTCGTCGTCGCCTCCTCCGACAAGGCCTACGGGCCGAGCGAGACGCTGCCCTACCGCGAGGAGATGCAACTGCGCCCGGCCTCGCCATACGAGGCGAGCAAGGCCGCCGCCGACGCGATCGCGCTCAGCTACCGGCCCGCCTACGGGCTGCCCGTCGCGGTCACCCGCTTCGCCAACATCTACGGCGGCGGCGATCTCAACTTCTCCCGCCTGATCCCGGAAGCGATCGCCGCCGTGCTCGACGGCCGCCGTCCCCGGATCCGCTCCGACGGCAGCCCCGAGCGCGACTTCCTCTATGTCGACGACGCTGTCTCCGCCTACCTGGCGATCGAGCGCGCGGTCGGCGCCGGCGGCCCCGGGGCGGGAGAGGCCTTCAACGCCGGCGGCGAGCGTCCGTACTCGGTCGCCGAGGTGCTGGAGACGATCGCCGCCGTTTCCGGGGCCGGCCTCGACCTCGAATTCCACGGCGCCGGCAACCCGGCCGGGGAGATCGACCGCCAGTACGTCGACTCGGCGAAGCTGCGCGGCTTCACCGGCTGGACGCCCGAAATCGAGCTCGATGACGGCCTGGGCCGTACCCTCGAGTGGTACCGACTCCACCCGGAGGCAAGGCCGAAGTAAGAGTAATACTGGTGCTACTCTTACTTAATGAGAATCACCAGCAAAGGCCAGGTGACGATCCCAAAGGAGCTCCGGGATGAGTTAGGTCTACTTCCCGGTACGGAGGTTGACTTTGTCCGCGACGGCGACGGAGTCCGGGTGCTCAAGAGGCCGGGCGGCCGGACGCGAGGGGAAGAATTGGTCGAGCACCTTCGCGAGGCGGGCAAGAACTACACCATGACCACGGATGAAGTCATGAGGCTCACCCGGGGAGAGGATTGGGGGACCGGTTCCTTGGAGGAGGATCGCGGCGACCCTCGTTGACTCCAATGTCTTAATCGATGTCTTTGCGCGTGACTCCGCCTGGGCCAAGTGGTCCGACCGGGCGCTGATCAGGGCTGGAGACGACGGTCCGGTCTTTGTCGACCCCCTGATCTACGCAGAGGTTTCCGTCGGCTTTGTCACGATCGAGGAATGCGAGTGGGCGGTTGAAGCGAGGGGGATAGAGCGAGTTCCGTTGCCGTGGCCGGCAGCTTTCCTCGCGGGCAGAGCCTTCATCGACTATCGCCGCCGCGGCGGGCTGAAGCGCTCACCGCTGCCGGATTTCTACATCGGCGCCCATGCCGCGGTTGCCGGACTGCGCTTGCTGACTCGTGATCCTGACCGTTTTCGCTCGTACTTTCCGACCGTCGAGTTGATCACGCCCGAGTAGACATCCGCGCCTGGCTAGGCTGCCGACCATGTGCGGACGATTCACGGTTACGGCCAAAGACACCAAGACGATCGCCGACCGCTTCCAAGTCGAGCTGGAGAAGGCGCTCGAGCGCGGCGGTGACGGCGAAGCGCCGCCGCCGAGCAAAGAGCGGGCGGAGAAGTTGGCGCAGGGCCTGGATCGCTACAACGTCGCCCCGACCCAGGAGATCCTCACCGTGCGCTCCTCGCCGGACCCGGAGGAGGCGGCGGCGGGCGAGCGCGAGGCGCGGCTGATGCGCTGGGGGCTGGTGCCGCGCTGGGCCAAGGATCTCAAGGTCGGCTACCGGATGATCAACGCCAAAGCCGAGAACCTCACCTCGAGCAAGGCCTACGGGCCGCTGGTCGGCAAGTTCCGCCACCGCTGCCTGATCGTCGCCGACGGCTTCTACGAGTGGATGGTGGCGGAGGACCCGAAGCAGCCGCGCCAGCCCTGGCGCTTCACCGTCGACGGCGGCGAGCCCTTCGCCTTCGCCGGGATCTGCACCCGCAAGCAGTGGGACGAGCCTGACGATCGTGGCTTCGACGACGGCTGGCTCTACAGCGCCACGATCGTCACCACGACCCCGAACGCGGTGGTGGCGCCCGTCCACAACCGGATGCCGGCGATCTTGCCCGGCCCCGAGGCGGAAGCGGCCTGGCTGCGACCGGACCTCAGCGTCGAGGACGCGGTGGCGATGCTCGGCCCGCTCGATCCGGGCCGGATGTCGAGCGCGCCGGCCAATCCGAAACTGAACAAAGTCGGCAAAGGGATGGAAGAAGGGCCGGAGCTGCTGGTCGCGCCGTCGGCTGGCTGACCTCTATTCGCCCGCTTCGTCTTCTTCCGCCGCTTCTTCTTCGGCTTCTTCTTCGGCTTCTTCTTCCGCTTCTTCGTCGATCGGCGGCGAGACCTTCTTCAGCCTGCCGGCGGTGTGGACCGTCGCCTTGCCGGCGCTGGTCGTCAGCGTGCAGGCGATCTCGGCGGCGGGAATCGAGGTCGACTTCCAGACGGTGTAGAAGGGCAGCGCCAGGTTCCGCTTCGGCTTGCCCCCGGAGATGAAGTATTTGAGGTGCTCGGTCCCGACTTCGTATTCGGGCCATTCGAGCTTGACCCCTTTTTCGGTGGTGAAGCGGGCGATCGGCTCGCCTTCGAGCACCGCGAGTTCGACGCCGCGGGCGCTGAAGTCGATCAGCAGCGTTTCCGGTACTTCCTGGCTGTAGATCCCAGCTTCGGAGGAGCGGGGGTAGGTGGCTCGCAGCCCGCCCGCGGTCTGGGCGATTTCAGCGCCGCGGCCGGCGCTGACCGAGCAGAGGATGCGGCCGTCGCCGACCGGCGCGCCCTGCTCGATCCGCAGGGTCGAGGCGATGCGGAAGAGCGAGTAGCCGCTGAAGTTGGTCCCGGTGGCGCTGATTTGGTTCCCGATCAGCTGCATCGACTGGCTGCCTCCCGGCACCTGGACCGGCTTCGAGGCGGGGATCGACGCTGCCTGCACCCATTCGAGGTTGGCCGCTTCGCCACTGCCCTTGTCGGTGGTCAGCAGCGCCGCGGCGACGCAGGCGAGCAGGCCGATCGCGATCACGATCAGGGCTCCGCGCGGCGGCCGGGGGTCCTTGGCTGGCTCGGTCACAGGCGCGACAGTATTCGAACCGGCGGCCGATCCGAGTGCTCTCGTTTCGGTCGCCCTGGGCGACGGGTAGCTTGTGCGCGTGAGCGCCAAACCGAGCCCGCTGCGGGTGGGCCAGGTAGAGACACGGACGGTGACCGTGCACGGCCGCGAGGTCAGCTACGTCGACGGTGGTGCCGGGCCGCTCCTGCTGCTGGTCCACGGGATGGCCGGCACGGCCGAGAACTGGCAGTCGGTGATCGAGCCGCTGGCCCTGCGAAATTCGGTAATCGCCCCGGACTTTCCCGGCCACGGCCACTCGGCGCCCGGCGGCGGCGACTACTCGCTCGGCAGCCTCGCCAGCGGTCTGCGCGACCTGATGCTGACGCTCGGGCACGAGCGCGCGACCCTGGTCGGCCACTCGCTCGGCGGCGGCGTCGCCCTCCAGTTCACTTACCAGTTTCCGGAGATGGTTGAGCGTCTGGTGCTGGTCTCCAGCGGCGGTCTCGGACCCGACGTCAGCCCCGTCCTGCGGGCCGCGGCGCTGCCCGGCGCCGACCTCTTCATCAGCGCCACCGCGGGCATCGGCAGCCAGGCCGGCTCTCTGCTCGGACGCGGCCTGGGGATGCTGGGGATGCGGCCCAGCGCCGACGTCGCCGAGGTGGCGCGCGGCTACGCCTCACTCTCGGACCGCGAGCGCCGCAAGGCCTTCCTGGCGACCCTGCGCTCGGTCGTCGGCACCGAGGGCCAGCGGGTCGCCGCCCTCGACCGCCTCTACCTGGCCGAGGCGCTGCCGCTGCTGATCATCTGGGGCGACCGCGACCCGATCATCCCCGTGGCGCATGCCGAGGACGCCCACCGCGAGCTGCCCAACAGCCGCCTCGAGATCTTCGAGGGCGTCGGCCATGTGCCGCAGCTGGAGAGCCCCGGCGCCTTCATCGCCGCCCTAGAACGCTTCCTCGACGAGACCGAGCCGGCCCGGTTCGACCGCGACGAGTGGCGCGCCCGCTTCAAAACCGCTTAGCGGCAACTCGACGACGCGCCCGGCAGGATTCGAACCTGCGGCCTCGTCCTCCGGAGGGACGCGCTCTATCCAGCTGAGCTACGGGCGCTCGGGCGCCAGTCTAGTTGTGCCCCCTCGGTGACGGTCGCGTAGGCTCGCCGCCGTGGATCTGTCGGCGATATTTCTCGGGACCGGGGGGTCGGTGCCCTCGGCGCGGCGCTCGACCGCGAGCGTGCTGATCTCGCGTGGGGGGGACCGGTTGTTGTTCGACTGCGGCGAAGGGACGCAGCGGCAGATGCAGCGCTCGATCGGGCTCACTCAGGTCGATGCGATCTACCTCACCCACTTTCACGCCGATCACATCCTCGGTCTGCCCGGCTTGCTCAAGAGCTACGACCTGACCGACCGTGAGCCGTCGCTGACGATCCATGGGCCGCCGGGCCTGCGCGACCTCTTCGCGATCCTGAAGCCGATCGTCGGCCGGCTCCACTTCGAGCTGGAGCTGGTGGAGCTCGCCCCGGGCGAAGCCGTCGCTCACGACGAATACGAGATCCAGGTCTTCGAGGCCGCCCACGGCGTGCGCGCCAACGGCTACGCCCTGGTCGAGGACGAGCGCCCGGGCCGCTTCGACGTCGAGGCCGCGAAGCGGTTGGGTGTCCCCGAAGGGCCGGCCTTCGCGGCGCTGCAGCGTGGGGAGGAGGTGGGGGGCGCCTCGGGGACCGTGCGTCCCGAGGACGTGGTCGGCAGCGCCCGCCCCGGTCGCACCGTCGTCCTCACCGGCGACACCGCGCCGAGCCCGGCGACGGTCACCGCCGCGGCCGACGCCGAGCTGCTGATCCACGATGCCAGCTTCGCCGAAGAGGACGTCCAGCGCGCCGCCGAGACCGGCCACTCGACCGTCGGCCAGGCCGCCGCCGTCGCCCGCGAGGCCCACGTGAAACTGCTCGCCCTCGTCCACATCTCCTCCCGCTACCACGTCGGCAAGGTCCTGGAGGAGGCCCAGGACGTCTACGAACCCACCGTCGCCCCCAAAGATTTCGACGTAATCGAGATCCCGTTCGCGGAGAAGGGTTATCCCGAACTCCAGGCAAATGGAGCTCGCGAACGAGGCGGGACCGGTATGGCCTCAACCGAACCTCCCCGCAGTTCGTGAGGGCGAGGCCATACCGGTCCCGCCACTACCGCTGCTACTCTGCAGCCGTCCTTTAACCCGGTCCCGTGAGGCCAGGAAGGAAGCAAAGAAGAGTGAGTGAGAAGGTCGTGCTCAAGCACGACGACCTGGGGCGCACGCTGAGGCGGATCGCGCATGAGATCGTCGAGAAGAACCCCGATCCCGGGGATCTGGCGCTGGTCGGCATCCACACCCGCGGCGCCTTCCTGGCCCGCCGCCTGCACGCTTTCCTCGGTGAGCTGATCGGGACCGAGCTGCCGATCGGCGACATCGACATCTCCTTCTACCGCGACGACGTCGGCGCCAAGGCGCCCGACACACAGCCGGTCGTCCACTCCTCCCACATCGACTTCGACATGGGCGGGCGCACCGTCGTCCTCGTCGACGACGTCCTCTTCACCGGCCGCACGGTCCGGGCCGCGATCGACGCGCTCTTCGACTACGGACGGCCGCAGCGGGTCCAGCTCGCCGTCCTCTGCGATCGCGGCCACCGCGAGCTCCCCTTCCGGCCCGACTACGTCGGCAAAAGCCTGCCGACCGCGCTCGACGAGCGCGTCAACGTTCGCCTCGAGGAGACCGACGGCATCGACGAGATGACGATCTCCGAGTCCAGCGCCGCGGAGACGGTGGCGTGAAGCACCTGCTGGCGATCGAGCGGCTCAGCCGCGAGGAGATCGAGGCGATCCTCGACCGCGCCGAGAGCTTTGCCGAGGTCGGCCGCCGCGACATCAAAAAGGTGCCGACCCTGCGCGGGCGCACCGTCGTCACCCTCTTCTACGAGTCGAGCACCCGCACCAGCAGCTCCTTCGAGCTCGCCGCGAAGCGGCTCTCGGCCGACCTGATCTCG
>DASYJK010000186.1:0-4174 GCA_035996525.1 Solirubrobacterales bacterium | reverse complement strand
GGTGAAGCCGTCGAAGTCGAAACTCGACCGCGGCATCGTCAAGGTCCACACCCGCGTCCTCAACCAGGACGGCGTCCTCGTCGCCGAGTTCAAGCGCCTGGTCCTGGTCCCCCGCCGCGAGCACGGCGAGGCCACCGCGGCCGACAACGTCGACTGAGCCCCCGTATCGCGCGGTTGTGACGCTTCGGTGGTCCTTGCGGCGCCGAAGCGCCACCCGGCGCGCGCAACCCGCGCGCCGCCATGGCCCAGTCTTGGGGGTCATGCTCGGTCAAGGCTCCGCTTTCGGCTCTCGCCCTCGGCGCCGCCCTCTCGAACTGCATCAGGTTCGTAATCCTGAAGATTTCAAAATTGATGCAGTTCGAAGGAGCGGGGAGAAGTGAGGGATCGCGAGACGACGGAGACGATCCGGTCGCTGGCGGAGCGCCAGCACGGAATTGTCTGCCGACGTCAGCTGCTCGAGCTCGGAGTCGGACTGGGCGCCATCCAGCGCCGTCGCGAGGGAGGACTGTTGATACCGGTGTTCCAGGGCGTGTACGCGCTGGGAAGCCGGCGGATCGACCAGAGGGGGCGTTGGATGGCGGCGGTCCTCGCCTGTGGTCCCGGCGCAGTGCTCTCGCACGCCAGCGCCGCGCAGCTCTGGGGGTTGCGCGGCTCGCGCGGGCCGGTCGAGGTCCTGCGGCGCTCTGGCGCGGTCCGGCATCCCGGCATCCGCCTTCACCAGACCCGCCTGCTGGAGCCCGGGGAAGTGACGGAGGAGGCCGCGATCCCGGTCACCTCCGTCGAGCGGGCGATTCTCGACATGGCGGCCCGGTTGGACGACAGACAGCTGGAGCGAGCGCTGGTCGCGGCGGATCGCAGCGGTCGCTTGAGTTGGGCCACGCTGGCGCGCCTGCTCGAGCACCGGCGCGGCCGCGGGGGTGCCGGCCGGCTACTTCGCATCGCCGGCGAAGTCGATCCACAGTCGGTCGAAGTCCGCTCCGGGCCGGAGGTTGACTTCCTCGCGCTTTGCCGTCGCGAGAAGTTGCCGACGCCCTCGGTAAACGTCCTGATCGCCGGACACCTCGTCGACTTCCTCTGGGCGGGCGAGCGGGTGATCGTCGAAACCGACAGCTATCGCTACCACGGCGACCGTTCCGCTTTCGAGCGCGACCACCAGACTGACATCGACCTGATCGCCGCCGGCTACGACGTCCATCACATCACCGACCACATGCTCAAGCGCGACCCCCGCCCGTTCATCGCCAACGTCCGCCGCGCCCTCCACGCACGGCGCCCTCGGCGAACTGCATCACCTTCGTAATCCTCAGCGCTACGAAAGCGATGCAGTTCAGCCGACCCGCGCTCAGAGGCGGCGCCAGCCGTCGCTGGCGTCGATCTCGCGCACCGTCCGCGCCGGGTTGCCGGCGACCAGCATCCGCGGCGGCACGTCGTGGGTGACGACGGCGCCGGAGGCGACGACCGAGTGATCGCCGATCGTCACCCCGGGCAGGATCAGGGCCTGACGACCGATCCAGGCGTTGGCGCCGATCGCGACCGGCCCGCCCTTGATCTCGTCGCCCTCGCCGAGCGGGTGGAAGTTGGTGTCGAAGATCGTCACGTGGGGGCTGATCGCGGCGCCGTCCCCGATCGTGATCAGGTGCTCGGCGAGGATCTCGACGCCGAAGTTGATCCCGACCGCGTCGCCGAAGACGATCCGCCCGCCCGATCTGGTGATCAGACGAGTGCGGACCGGGCCGCCGCGGAAGCGGCAGTTGCTGCCGAGGTCGATCGGCCCGTCGATCTGGAAGATCGGCCAGCCTTCCTTGAAGAACGGCTTCCCGGCCCAGCGCAGCTCGCCCCCGCGGGCGCGGGCCAGACGCAGTCCCAGCACGGCGCGGGCCCGGCCCGCCAGCGCCGTGCGGTGCTCGGAGGAGAGCGGCGGGCTCGGGGCCAAGTCGCTAGTGCGCCTCGTCGGAGGCGTGGGCGGGCGGGCGCGACTCCTCCGCCAGCGAGGTGATCTCGAGCTGGCCGTGGGCCGCCTCTTCGAGCACCTCGGTCGCCTCCTGGGCGGAGCGGGCGTAGAGCTCGACCAGGAGGTGGACGACGATCTGCTCATCGTCGTGCTTGTGGAAGCGGACGTGGGTGAAGAACTCGCGCACGCCGGCGTCGCCGAAGGCGCCGTAGGTGAGGAACTCGATCGCCTCCGGGCCGGAGCAGGTCTCGACCCGGTCCTGGTCGACGCGGACCGTGCAGGAAGCGACCCAGGGGGTGCCGGCGACCATCCGCTGCCAGCGGTCCTCGATCGCGACCACGCGGTCATCCTGGAAGGTGAGGTGGGGCTGGTCGTGCATGCAGTCGAGGCACTGCACGACCGATTCCTGGACCTCGTCGACGCCTTCGGCGAGGATGCCGGTGTCGGGGTCGACGCGGCGGATCGCGTCGTAGTGGATCTGGATCTCCAGGCTCTGGGACCAGCAGCGGTAGCAGCGCAGCCAGGCCGCCCGGTCTCCGTTCAGCTCGTTCATCGTTCCATTGTGCCGCTCTGGCTGGTCCGACGCCTCGGGGTCAGGGAGAGCTTGAGGACTTGACCCACCCATAGTGGGGTCAAGTCCTCAACGACGCTCAGGCCGGGGTGACGCTGCCGGCGCGCTGGCCGACCAGCTCGACGATCTCGCCCATGATCTTGTTGATGTCGAAGTCCTTGGGCGTGTAGACGCCGGCGACGCCGTTCTCGCGCAGGCGCTTGGCGTCGGCGACGGGGATGATGCCGCCGACCACGACCGGCACGTCGACGCCCTCGTCGTTGAGCAGGCGCACGACCTCGGGGATCAGCTCCAGGTGGGAGCCGGAGAGGATCGAGAGGCCAACCACGTCGACGTCCTCCTGCAGCGCCGACTCGGCGATCTCGGCCGGGGTCAGGCGGATGCCCTGGTAGATGACCTCCATGCCGACGTCCCGCGCGCGCAGGGCGATCTGCTCGGAGCCGTTGGAGTGGCCGTCGAGGCCGGGCTTGCCGACCAGGATCTTGATCCGGTGGCCGATCCGCTCCGAGGTCTCCTCGACCTTGGCCCGGATCGCCTCGAGCTGGTCGCGGCTGGCCGGGGCGGAGGCGCCGCTGACCCCGGTCGGGCCGCGGTAGGCGCCGAAGGACTCGCGCAGGACCTCGGACCACTCGCCGGTGGTGGCGCCGGCCTTGGCGGCGGCAATGGTCGCCGGCATGATGTTCTTCCCGTCGTCGGCAGCGACCTTGGCGAGCTCCGCGAGGGCCGCGTCGACGGCATCGCCGTCGCGCTCGGCCTTCCACTGCTCCAGCGCCTCGATCCGCTCGCGCTCGACCTCGGGGTCGGGGGTGAGGATGCCGCCGTCGGCACCGGCGGTGAGCGGGGAGTCCTCGCTCGCGGTGAAGCTGTTCTGGCCGATCACCTTCTGCTCGCCGCTCTCGATCCGGGCGACGCGCTCGCGGTGGGACTCGACCAGGCGGGCCTTCATGTAGGGGACGGCCTGGACGGCGCCGCCATGCTCCTCGACCACCGCCATCTCGGCCCGGGCGCCCGCGGTCAGCTCCTCGACCAGGCCATCCATCACGACCGAGCCCTCGAAGATGTCCGGGTACTCGAGCAGGTCGGTCTCCTCGGCCAGCACCTGCTGGATCCGCAGGCTCCACTGCTGGTCCCAGGGGCGGGGCAGGCCCATCGCCTCGTTCCAGGCGGGCAGCTGCAGGGCGCGGGCGCGGGCGTCGCGGCTGAGGGTGACGGCGAGCGCCTCGAGCACGATCCGCTGCACGTTGTTCTCCGGCTGGGCCTCGGTCAGGCCGAGGCTGTTGACCTGGACGCCGTAGCGGAAGCGCAGCATCTTCTCGTCGGTGACGCCGTAACGCTCGCGCCCGATCTCATTCCAGAGCGCGCCCATCGTCCGCAGCTTGGCGATCTCCTCGACCAGCCTGATGCCGGCGTTGACGAAGAAGGAGATGCGGCCGAAGACCTTGGGGAAGTCCGCCTCGGCGACCTGGCCGCGCGCTTTCACCTCGTCGAGCACGGCGATCCCGGTCGAGAGCGCGTAGGCGATCTCCTGCACCGGCGTCGCCCCGGCCTCCTGCAGGTGGTAGCTGCAGATGTTGGTCGGGTTCCACTTCGGCACCTCGTTGACGCTGAAGGCGACCATGTCGGCGATCAGCCGCATCGAGGGCTCGGGCGGG
>DASYJK010000185.1:0-11961 GCA_035996525.1 Solirubrobacterales bacterium | reverse complement strand
GCCCGAATTCGTCGGCAACCAGCAGTGGTTCAACACGCCCGGCGGGCGGCCGCTGACCCTCGCCGGCCTGCGCGGCCGGGTCGTCCTCGTCGACTTCTGGACCTATAGCTGCATCAACTGCATCCGCACCTTCCCGTACCTCAAGGCCTGGGACCTGCGCTACCGCCGGGACGGGCTGACGATCGTCGGCGTGCACACGCCCGAGTTCCCCTTCGAGCGCGAAGCGGGCAACGTCGAAACGGCGATCCGGGAAAACGGGATCCGCTATCCCATCGCCCAGGACAACGAACAGGCGACCTGGAATGCCTACGGCAACCAGTACTGGCCCGCCGAGTACTTCATCGACGCTCAGGGCCGGGTCCGCTACGTCCACTTTGGCGAGGGCGAATACGGCGAGAAAGAGAAGGTGATCCGCGACCTCCTGGCCGAAGCGGGCAAGACGGTCAATGGCGGTGACGTCCAGGTCCACGCGGTCGCTCCCTCGAAGACCGTGAGCACCCCCGAGACCTATCTCGGTGCCGCCCGGGCCGAACGCTTCACCAACTCGATGCTCTCGCCCGGCTCGCACGACTTCACCGCGCCGAAGGCGCTCCCCGCCAACGAATTCGCCTACCACGGCAGGTGGAACATCTCGCTCGACTCGGTGAGGGCCGAATCCGGGGCCTCGCTCGACCTCAACTTCGGCGCCCGCCGGGTCTATCTGGTGCTCGGCTCGCCGGGGCGCGACCGCCAGGTGAAGGTACTGCTCGACGGGAAGCCGATCGCCGGCGCCGACGCCGGCTCCGACGTCCACGGCGGTGCCGTGACCGTCAGCGGGCAGCGCCTCTACAACCTGGTCGACATGCCCGCGGTCGGCCATCACGTCCTCACCTTGGAACCGCAGGCGGGAGTGGAAGGCTATGCCTTCACTTTCGGCTAGTCGCGAGTCCGCTCGCCCAACCGCGACAATCGCCGCGATGGCCGACTCCTCCCAGGGCACCGTGCTGGTTGTCGACGACGAGCCGACGATCCTCGACGTGGTCGGCCGCTACATGGAGCGCGCCGGCTACGAGACCTACCGCGCGGTTGACGGGCCCGAGGCGCTGCGGCTGGCGGCGGCACATCGACCCGACCTGGTCGTGCTCGACCTGATGCTGCCCGGGATCGACGGGATCGAGGTGATGCGGCAGCTGCACGAGGCGCCGGGCCCGCGGATCGCGGTGATTCTGCTGACCGCCCGCGGCGAGGAGTCCGATCGCCTGGTCGGCCTGCGCCAGGGAGCCGACGACTACGTGGTCAAGCCGTTCTCCCCGGCCGAGCTGGTCGCCCGCGTCGACGCGGTCCTGCGCCGCGTCTCCCCTCCCGACGAGGAGGCGCCGCCGATAGAGCACGGGCCGCTGCGGATCGAGCCGGCGACGCGCGACGTCTACCTCGACGGCGAGGAGCTGTCGCTGACCATGCGCGAGTTCGACCTGCTCGCCTACCTGGCGATGCACCCCGGCCGCGTCTACTCGCGCGACCAGCTGATGGAAGCGGTCTGGGGCGAGCCGTTCTTCAACGACACCAGCACCGTCACCGTCCACGTCCGCCGCCTCCGCGCCAAGCTCGGCGACGATCCGAACCAGCCCCGCTTCATCGAGACGGTCTGGGGCGTCGGCTACAGGTTGCGACCATGAGCGCGGAGCGAGTGAGCAAGATCGCCGGTGGTCATGAGTGCGAGCGAGCGAAGCGCGAAACAGTCGTATGAAGCGCGCCGTCGTCATTGCCGTCGCCGCGTTCCTCGCCGGCGCCGCGGCGGTGGCCGTCCCCAGCCACATGGGTGCAGACCAGGTCCTGCTGGTCGCCCTCGCCGCCGCGGGCGCAGCGCTGGCCGCGGCACTGGCGGTGCGCCTGGCGATGGAGGAGCGTTCGCGCCGCCAGATCGAGGACGCGCGCCGCCAGCTGGTCGCGGCCGCCTCACACGACCTGCGCACGCCACTCGCCTCGCTGCGGCTTTTGGTCGAGTCGATCGACGACGGGGTGGCGACGGGGGAGACCCGTGACCGTTACCTGAAGGAGATCCGTACCCACGTCGGCGTCCTCAGCGACCTCGTCGACGACCTCTTCGAGCTCTCGCGGATCGAGGCTGGCGACATCTCCTGGACGATGCGCCAGGTCGAGCTGCACGACCTGATCGGCGACACGGTCGCGGCGATGCGGGCCCCGGCCGACGAGCGCGGCGTCAGCATCGCGGCCGAGCTGCCGGCCGGCGAGCTGGTCGCCAGCGCCAACGCCGAGAAGGTCCAGCGCGTCCTCTTCAACCTGATCCAGAACGCGATCCGCCACACCCCGGCCGACGGCAGCGTCACCGTCCGCGCCCGCAGCGCCGGCAACGGCGTCGAGGTCGAGGTCGCCGACAGCGGCGAGGGGGTGCCCGACGGCGACGGCGAGCGTGTCTTCGAGGCCTTCTACCGCGGCGATGCCGCCCGCGGCGAGGACGGCGCCGGCCTCGGCCTGGCGATCTCCCGCGCGATCGTCGAGGCCCACGGCGGCAAGATCTGGCTCGAAGACGGGGCGCCCGGCACTCGCGTCCACTTCACGCTGAAGTCGGCTTAGGAGGGTCTGGCGAACCCCCCGCGCTAGCAGCCGAGCTGGCGGGCGATCACCATCTGCTGGACCTCGTCGGTGCCCTCGCCGATCGTGAGGATCTTGGCGTCGCGGTAGAAGCGGCAGACCGGGTACTCCTCGATGAAGCCGTAGCCGCCGTGGATCTGCACCGCCTCCTCGGTCGCCTTGACCGCGAGGCGGCCGGTGATCAGCTTCGCCTGGGCGGCGGTGAGGGTGAACGACTGGCCGGCGTCCTTCTCCAGCGCGGCCCGCCAGGTCAGCAGCCGGGCCGCCTCGATCTGGGCCGAGAGGTCAGCGATCTTCGCCTGGATCGACTGGAACTTGGAGATCGACTGGCCGAAGGCCTGGCGCTCCTTGGCGTAGGCGATCGCCTCGTCGAGGGCGCCCTGGGCGAGGCCGACGCCCATCGCGGCGACGCCGATCCGACCACCGTCGAGGATGTGGAGAAAGTTCTTGAAGCCCTCGCCGCGGCGCCCGAGCAGGCTCGACTCCGGCAGCTTGCAGTCCTCGAAGCTGAGCGGCCGCGTGTCGGAGGCGTTCCAGCCCATCTTGCGGTAGGCCTCGCCGATCTCGTAGCCGGGGGTGCCGTTGGCGACGATCAGGTTGGAGACCTCCTTGCGGCCGTTGACCTCACCGGTGACGGCGGTGATCGAGACGCAGCCCGAGATGTCCGTCCCTGAGTTGGTGATGAACTGCTTGGCGCCGTTGACCGTCCACTCACCGTCGGCCAGCGTGGCGCGGGTGCGGACGTTGCCGGCGTCGGAGCCGGCCTCCGGCTCGGTCAGGCCGAACGAGGCGAGGCGCTGTCCGCTGCAAAGCCGCGGCAGCCATTCGGCCTTCTGCTCGTCGCTGCCCCAGAGGTAGATCGGCATCGTCCCCAGCGAGGTGTGCGCCGCCATCGTGATGCAGACCGAGGAGTCGATCCGCGCCAGCTCTTCCACCGCCAGCACGTATGACAGCGTGTCCGCCCCGCCACCGCCGTACTCCTGCGGAAACGGGATCCCCATCAGCCCCAGCCCCCCGAGCTTCTCGACGATCTCGTAGGGAAAGGCCTTGGTCCGGTCCAGCTCCTCCGCAACCGGCTTCACCTCCTGCAGCGCAAACTCCCGCACCGTGTCCCGAATCAGTTTCTGCTCATCTGAAAGATCGAAATTCACGACGCGAACCCTATGCCGAACTAGAGCTGCAGGCTCTTGACCTGCAAGAGCTCCTCGAGGCCGTAGCGCCCGTTCTCACGCCCATGCCCCGACTGCCCGTAGCCGCCAAACGGCGCCAGCGGGTTGAACGCGCCGCCGTTGATCTCGATCTGGCCGCTGCGAATCCGCTTGGCGACCCCGATCGCCCGCTCCTGGTCGCCCGACCAGACGCCGCCGGCCAGCCCGTAGGGGCTGTCGTTGGCGATCCGCACCGCTTCCTCCTCGTCGTCGTAGGGCTGGATCGCCAGCACCGGGCCGAAGATCTCCTCCTGGGCGATCGTCATCTCCGGCGCCACCTCGGAGAAGACGGTGGGGCGGACGAAGTAGCCGCGGTCGAGCCCCTCGGGCGCCTCGGCACCGCCGGTGACCAGCTTCGCTCCCTCCGCTTCGCCCTTCTCGATGTAGCCGCGCACGCGCTGGCGCTGGACATCGGAGACGAGCGGTCCGAGCCGGGTCGAGTCGGCGAACGGGTCGCCGGGGGTGAAGGCCTCGGCGGTGGCGGCGGCGATCTGCTCGGCTTCGGCGAGCTTGTCGCGCGGGACCAGCATCCGGGTCAGGGCGCTGCAGGTCTGGCCCGAGTTGAGAAAGCACTTGGCGACGCCGTCGGGGACCGCCCTGGCGAGGTCGGCGTCGTCGAGGATCACGTTCGGCGACTTGCCGCCCAGCTCCATCGCCACCGGCTTGACACTCGCCGAGGCCAGCTCGCTGACGCGCTTGCCGGCCCGGGTCGAGCCGGTGAAGGAGACCATGTCGACGCCGGGATGGGCGGCGATCGCCTCGCCGACGACCGGGCCGGTGCCGGTGACCAGGTTGAAGACCCCGGCGGGGAGGCCGGCGGCCTCGATCACCTCGGCCAACAGGAAGGCGTTCAGGGGCGTCACCTCGCTCGGCTTGAGGACGACGGTGCAGCCGACCGCGAGCGCGGGGGCGACCTTGCAGGCGATCTGGTTCAGCGGGTAGTTCCAGGGGGTGATCGCGCCGAGCACGCCGACCGGCTCGCGCAGCACCCGCGAGTTGCCGATCTCCTCCTCCCAGGCAATTTCCTCCATCAGCTTCGGCATCGCCCCGAACTGGGCGGTGGGGAGGCCGACCTGGATCATCTGGCTCAGCTTCAGCGGCATCCCCAGCTCCTGGGTGATCGTCGCCGCGATCTCCTCGCTGCGCTCGCCGAGCCCGGCGGCGATCGCCGCCATGTAGCCGGCCCGCTCCTCGCGCGAGGTCCGCGACCAGGAGTCGAACGCCTCGCGGGCAGCGGTGACGGCGCGATCGGCGTCCTCGGGGGAGCAGGCCGGAACCGTGCCCATCACCTCCTCGGTGGTCGAGTTGACCACCTCGATCGGCTCGCCTCCCGCCGGCGCGACCCACTCGCCGCCGATGAAGACCCTGTCTCGAACCTGAAGCTCCGCCGCAGTCGCCATTCCCACTCCTCCTCAACACTCGCTCACCGATTGGCTGTGCAGCCAAAGCTAGCGCGACCGGCGATAGGGCGGCGAGGTATTGCTATAGCTGATATGCAATAAGTACAAATAAGCTATATTTGCTCTATGACCCCTGGCAAGTTGCTGAAGCAGGCCCGCCGCCGTCATGGCGTCAGCCAAGGCGGCCTGGCAACCCGCGCCGGAACGACCCAATCGGCGATCTCTCGTATCGAGCGCGACCGCGTTTCGCCCTCGGTCGAGACCCTTCGTGAGCTGCTTTACCTCTTGGGGGAGGATCTCTCGCTGACCTCTGAGCTGCGCGACTTCGGCATCGATCGCACGCTCAACCAGTCCAACCTCGCCTTCACCCCTGAACAGCGAGTGAGGCGCGGCATGGAATTTGCGGACTTCGCACGCCGCAACCGGGGCGGCATTGGCCGTCAGGCCACTTAGGAGGCAATGACCTTGGACGACCTCGGGCCTTCTCTCCAAGTCAAAGAGCTCTTGCGGGCTCTCGATCGTCACGGCGTCGAGTTCATGGTCATTGGTGGCGTAGCGGGGTTGGCACACGGCTCGTCCTATCCCACCTATGACCTCGATGTCATCTACACGCGCGAGGCTTCCAATCTTGAGCGTCTGGCTGCGGCGTTGATTGAGATCGGGGTTTCTCTGCGAGGGGCTCCTGCCGACCTCCCCTTCACGCCAGATGCCCGGACGCTGGAAAACGGAGCCAACTTCACCTTCGATACCGAGTGGGGCTCCCTCGACATCCTCGCCGACGCCGGCATGCGCGATTACGACTCCATGCGCGCCGACGCCCGCCTGGACTCGATCGAGGGGGTGGCGGTCCGCATCGTCTCCCTCGACGATCTGATCGCGATGAAGCGGGCTGCCAACCGGCCCAAGGACAGGTTGATGGTCGAGGAGTACATCGTCCTCGCCGACGAGCAGAAGAGGCTGGCGCGGGAAGAAAAGGAGCGGGGAGAGAGCTAGGCCGACTCGCCCGCGCCGGCCGCGGCCAGTGCCGCCGCCCGGCCCGGTCCCGGAACCTGGATCGCGTCGCGGGCGGTGAGCGTCTCGCCGCACTCTTCGCAGATGCCGCGCTCGCTGACGCCGCCGCCGCAGACCTTGTGCCGGATCAGTTTCGGCGGGCCGCCGGGGCTGGGGGAGTAGCGGTCGCCCCAGTTGAGCAGGGCGATCAGGGTCGGCCAGAGGTCGAGTCCCTTCGCGGTCAGGAAGTACTCGTAGCGGGCCGGGCTCTCCTGGTACTGGCGGCGCTCGAGGATGTCCTCGTCGATCAGGCGCTGCAGGCGCGCCGAGAGGACGTTGCGGGCCACTCCAAGCGAGGTCTGGATCTCGCCGAAGCGACGGTTGCCGTTGAAGACGTCGCGCACGATCAACAGCGACCAGCGCTCGCCGATCACCTCCAGTGAGTTGGCGATCGAGCAGAGTTGGTTGGGGTAATCGCGATGCAGCACGAGTGTGATCTTCGCACACATGGTTGCATCAAGCAACTCACTTCGGATAGGCTTGGCCGGCAGTTAGTTGCTTGAAGAAACCATGTATCACCGCCCGAACGGAGGCGACGCAATGAGGCTGATTCACCGACAGAGGCACCACGGCCGCTCGAAGGCTCCGCGCATCGCGATAAGCCAGGCCGAGATCACCGCCGACCTGCACTACCGGGGCGGCTCGCGGCTCGCGGCACCGCAGTCCGGCGCCATCCGCCGGAGCGGCCGATGAGCGCGGACGGCATCGACGGGCTTGTCATCGCCCCCGACGGCAGCGCCGCCGAGGTCGCCGAGGCCTTCGCCGCCTCCAGCCCCGAGACCTCGCGCAGCCGCACCCTGGTCTGGCAGGACCCGGTGGCGACCGCGGCGGCCGGGGCGACGATGACGGGGATGGAGTACATGACCGCCGTCGTCACCGGCCGGGTGCCGCCGCCGCCGATCGCGGTGACGATGAGCCTGCGGCCGGTCGAGCTGGAGGAGGGGCGGGTCGTCTTCGAGGGCGAACCGGGGGAGGAGCACTACAACCCGATCGGCGTCGTCCACGGCGGCTACGCCGCGACCCTGCTCGACTCGGCGCTCGGCTGTGCCGTCCACACCACGCTCCCCGCCGGCCTCGCTTACACCTCGCTCGGCCTCGAGACCAAGTACGTGCGACCGATCACCCGCGACACCGGCCGCGTCCTCTGTGAGGCCACGGTCCTCTACCGCGGCCGCAAACAGGCGACCGCCGAGGCGACCTTGACCGCGGCTGACAGCGGCAAACTGATCGCCTCCGGCACCGCGACCTGCATGATTCTCGGCGGCTGAACGGAGCGACCAGGTGGAACTGCATCATCTTCGTAATCCCCAGGACTTCGAACGTGTTGCGGTTCGTTGGGGCGCGTCGTTAGCTTGCGCTGAACTCGCGGGCCAGCTCGACCAGCAGGCGGACGCCGAAGCCGCTGGCGTCGTTGCCGGTGTACTCGCGGCCGACTTCCCAGGCGGTGCCGGCGATGTCGACGTGCGCCCAGGGCGTCTCGCCGACGAACTCCTCGAGGAAGGAGGCAGCCGTGATCGTGCCCGCCTTGCGCTTCGAGGCGAGGTTGGAGAGGTCGGCGACGGTGCCCTTCATCAACGCCTTGAACTCGGGGTGGAGAGGCAGGCGCCAGGTCAGCTCGCCGCTCTCCTCTCCGGCTCGGGAGACGGCGGCCGCGAGCTCGTCGTCGTTGGCGATCACCGCCGCGTAGGTGGAGCCGAGGGCGATCACGACGGCGCCGGTCAGGGTGGCGAGGTCGACGATCCGCTCGGCCCCGAGCTCGACCGCGTAGGCGAGCGCGTCGGCGAGGATCAGCCGGCCCTCGGCATCGGTGTTGTTGACCTCGACCGTGACCCCGTTGTATTGGGTGATCACGTCGCCGGGCTTGATCGCGGTGCCGGAGGGCATGTTCTCGGTCGAGGGGACGACGGCGACGATGTCGACCGCGAGGCCGAGCTCGGCGATCGCGGCCACCGACTCCAAAACCGCGGCGGCACCGGACATGTCGTACTTCATCTCGTGCATGCCGGCCCCGGGCTTGAGCGAGATCCCACCGGTGTCGAAGGTGACGCCCTTGCCGACCAGGCCGAGGGTCGGGCCGGAGCCGCCGCCCGAGTAGCGGAGGACGATCAGCCGGGCCGGCTCGCCGCCGCCGCGGCTGACCGCGACCAGGCCGCCCATGCCCTTGGCGGCGATCTGCTCGGGCCCGAGCACGTCGACGCTGACGGCGTCGTGGCCGGCGGCGATCTCCTCGGCGCGGCTGGCCAGGTAGCTCGGCGTGGCGAAGTTGGCAGGGGTGCTCTGCAGGTCGCGGGCGCGGTTCTGGGCCTCGGCGTAGACGCGGGCCGTCTCCGCCGCCGCGGCGACGCTCTCCGGGCTCAGCAGCGTCAACGTCTCGATGCCCGGGGTCGGCGCGTCGTCCCCCCGCGCCCCCTTGCCCTTGAAGCGGTCGAAGCGGTAAGAGCCGAGGATCGTGCCGGTGACGAGCGCTTCCGCCGCCGCGTCGTCGTCTTCCGACTCCGGCAACGCCCAGGCGATCGAGCTGGCTTCCAGACGACTGGCTTCCTTCGCCGCCAGCGCCGCGGCGACGCGCAGGCGCTCGGCGTCGGCCTCCGCACGCTTGCCGAGGCCGATCACGAGGACACGGCCCCCACCGGCATGCAGCAGCAGCTTCTTCTTGAAGGCCCCCTTGGCGTCGCCCGCGCCGGCGAGCCCGGCGACGGCCGCCGGCAGTGCCCCTTCCTCGTGGAGGCCGACGACCGCGAGACCGGCCCCGGCCGCGAGCAGCTCGCTCTGACTGACGATGACCTTCATCGGGCGCGAGTCTATGCGTTGCCCCCACTCGGTTCCGCGGTTCCCAATCCACGAAAGGCGTGGGAAAGGAACCGCGCAAACCACAGAGCGGTCGGTATCGTCACCGGCCGGCTGCAGCACCTCACTCGATCAACCCAACGACCCGCAGAAGAAAGGCAGTAGATGCCCAGCTCAGTGATCCTCGGAACCGCGCGTACCCCCTTCGGGAAGATGGGCGGAGCACTGTCCACCCTCGGCGCCACCGATCTCGGCGGCCAGGTGATCGAGGCCGCGCTGGACCGCTCCGGCGTCGACCCCGGGCAGGTCGACCAGGTCGTCTTCGGCCAGGTCCTGCAGGCCGGCCAGGGCCAGATCCCCTCGCGCCAGGCCCAGATCAAGGGCGGCGTACCCAAGGACGTTCCCTCCGAGACCGTGAACAAGGTCTGCGCCTCCGGCATGCGCACGCTCGGCATCGCCGACATGGCGATCCGGGCCGGCGACGCCGAGGTCGCGGTCACCGGCGGCATGGAGTCGATGAGCCAGGCGCCGTACCTGCTGCCGGGGGCCCGCTTCGGCTTCCGCATGGGTGATGTCACCGCGGTCGACGCGATGACCCACGACGGGCTCACCAACCCCTTTACCGAAAAGCAGATGATCAACGAGGCCAGTGAGGTCTCGAACGAGCTCGAGATCACCCGCCTCGACATGGACCGCTTCGCCGAGCGCTCGCACCGGCTCGCCGCCGAGGCGACCGAGGCCGGCCGCCTCGCCGACGAGATCGTCGGCGTCACCGTCAAGACCCGCAAGGGCGAGAACACGGTCGAGGCCGACGAGGCGATCCGTCCCGACACCACCCTGGAGACGCTGGCCAAGCTGCGCGCGATCGGTGGCGACGACGCCACCCACACCGCCGGCAACGCCCCCGGCGTCAACGACGGTGCCGGCGCGATCGTCGTCGCCTCCTCCGACTGGGCCGAGCGCGAAGGCCACACCCCGCTGGCCCGCGTCCTCTCCTACGGCATGGTCGGCGACGATTTCGCCTACCTGGCGAAAACGCCCGCCAACGCCGCCAAGCAGGCGCTGGAGAAGATCGGCAAGAGCCCCGAGGAGGTCGACCTCTGGGAGATCAACGAGGCCTTCGCCTCGGTCGCCCTCAACTCGGTGCGCATGTTGCGGCTCGACGAGGACAAGGTCAACGTCAACGGCGGCGCGATCGCGCTCGGCCACCCGATCGGCGCCTCCGGCTCGCGCATCGTCGGCTCGCTGGTGCACGAGCTACAGCGCCGCGGCGGTGGGCTCGGCGTCGCCGCGATCTGCTCCGGCGGCGGGCAGGGCGACGCGATCGTGATCGAAGTCCCGGGGAGCTGAGCTTGAGCCGCGGCGCGGCCTTTTTCGATCTGGACAAGACCCTGATGGCGGGGTCGTCCGGGATGCAGTTCGCCCGGGTCGCGGCCCAGCACGGGATCGTCAGCCGGCGCCAGCTCGCCGGCTGGGGCTTCGAGCACCTGCGCTACCGACTGCGCGGCACCACCGACGAGCGCACCGGGGAGGTGCTGCGGGCGGCGCGCGAGCTGATTCGCGGCGTCCCCGCGAAGACGGTCGAGCGGATGGGGCCGGAGGTGATGGCGGCGGTGCTGCCGCGGGTCTTCCCGCAAATGCTCGACGAGGTCCACGCCCACCAGGACGCCGGCCGCCCGACCTTCATCGTCAGCGCCGCCGGCAACGACGTGGTCGAGTCGCTGGCGCAGGTGCTGGGAATGGAGGGCGGCATCGGCACCCGCTACGAGGTCGACGCCGAGGGCAACTTCACCGGCCGCTTCGAGGGGCCCTTCGTCTATGGGCCCGGCAAGGTCGAGGCGATGCAGGCCTTCGCCGACCGCCACCAGATCGACCTCGACGCCTCCTACGCCTATTCCGACTCGCTCTCGGACTTGCCGATGCTGCGCGCGGTCGGTCACCCGGTCGCCGTCAACCCCGATCCGCCGCTGGCCGCGCTCGCTCGCGAAGAGGGCTGGCAGACGATGCGCTTCGAGCGCCTCGGCCGGCGCCTGCTGGCGGTCGGCGTCACCCTGCTGGCCACCGTCGCCGGCTTCGGGGCCTCGCGCGTCGCCGCCCGGCGCAAGCCGCCGCCCAGCCGTTTCGCCAGACGGCCCTAGACTTCTCCCATGGCAGCCGAGCCGGGTTCGAAGCCCGAGTTCAAACAGCGCGAGGCCGAGTTCACGACCATCTCCGGCCAGGAGATCGAGCCGCTCTACGGCCCTGAGGACGTCGACCCCGAGCTCGAGGACCGGGTCGGCGAGCCCGGCGAGTACCCGTTCACCCGCGGGCCCTACCCGTCGATGTACCGGGGGCGGCTCTGGACGATGCGCCAGTTCGCCGGCTTCGGCACCGTCGAGGAGACCAACGAGCGCTTCCACTACCTGCTCGACCACGGCCAGACCGGGCTCTCGACCGCCTTCGACATGCCGACCCTGATGGGCTACGACTCCGACCACGAGCGCAGCCTCGGCGAGGTCGGCCGCGAGGGCGTCGCCGTCGACACCCTCGACGACATGGAGCAGCTCTTCGCCGGCATCCCGCTCGGCAGCGTCACCACTTCGATGACGATCAACGCTCCGGCGGCGATCCTGCTCGCCTTCTACGTGCTGGTCGGCGAGAGCCAGGGCGTCCCGCCGGAGAAGCTGGGGGGGACGATCCAGACCGACATCCTCAAGGAGTACATCGCCCAGAAAGAGTGGTGCTTCCCGATCGAGCCGGCGATGCGGCTGGTCACCGACATGATCGAGTGGTGCACCGAGACGATGCCGCGCTGGCACCCGGTCTCGATCTCCGGCTACCACATCCGCGAGGCCGGATCGACCGCCCAGCAAGAGCTCGCCTTCACCCTCAAGGACGGCTTCACCTACGTCGAGCGGGCGCTCGAGCGCGGCCTCGACGTCGAC
>DASYJK010000184.1:0-32149 GCA_035996525.1 Solirubrobacterales bacterium | reverse complement strand
GCGGAGCCGACGCCCATCAGGGCCGAGCCGGCGTCGCGCATGATCGTGCGCACGTCGGCGAAGTCGAGGTTGATCAGGCCGGGGATCGTGATCAGGTCGGTGATGCCCTGGACGCCCTGGCGGAGGATGTCGTCGGCCTGGCGGAACGCCTCCAGCACGCTGGTGCGCCGCTCGACCGCCTGCAGCAGCTTCTCGTTCGGGACGATGATCAGGGTGTCGACGTTGTTGCGCAGTTTCTCGATGCCCTCGAGCGCCTGCTGCATGCGCCGTTTGCCCTCGAACTCGAACGGCTTGGTCACCGCGCCGACGGTGAGGGCGCCGATCTCTTCCTTGGCGATCTCGGCGATCACCGGGGCCGAGCCGGTGCCGGTGCCGCCACCCTCGCCGGCAGTGACGAAGACCATGTCGGCGCCCTTCAGCGCCTCCTTGATCTCGTCGCGGCTCTCAGCCGCGGCGCCGGCGCCGACCTCGGGATTACCCCCGGCACCGAGGCCGCGGGTCAGCTCCTGCCCGATCGAAAGCTTGATGTCCGCGTCGCAGGCCTGCAGCGCCTGGGCGTCGGTGTTGACCGCGACGAACTCGACGCCGCGAATGCCGGCATCGATCATGCGGCTGACCGCGTTGGTACCGCCGCCGCCAGCTCCGACGACCTTTATGACCGCGAGGTAAGTGGATTCCATCTCCCGATTTCTTCCTTAGCCGCCCGGCCGATTTGGCCGAGACAGCTGTTGTTTGAGTTGAGCCCTTGTTCTGTCCGAGCCTTCAGCGAGGCTCAAGGGTTCGAGCCTTCGCTTCAAGTACGGAAATTCCGCTGAACGTAGGGCATTCTGGCGCCTCTGTCAAACCGGCGACAGCCATCCTGCATGGTCAGGTCTCGACTTCAACTTGAGACTTTACCTACCCTAACCCTTTGGTCGAGGGTTCAAGGAGCGGGTGGAAGCGTATGCCCAGAGCCACCGTAGGAAGGGTGCGCGGGAGCGTGCAGGTCTACATAATCGAGCGCCGTGATTTCCGGGTCGGCGAGAACCGTCGCTGCCGACTTCCATTTCTGCGCCGCCGACGAAGCGTCGCCGAATCGCAGTTCGATCCCGGAGGTGGTTTCGATGTCCACCCCGGTTTCGCCGTAGTGACTGGCCGCGAGATAGGGGCGCAGGGCCGGCGGCGCGGCCCCGAGCACGCGGGCCTGCTGCAGCATCGGTCCGGCCAGACGACCGTCTTTGGGAGGTTCGGAGAGAGGCAGGCTCGGCAGCGCGGGCGCTTCCGCCAGCGGCCACCAGCGGACGACCGCTCCCCCGGCGGTGACGGCGACCGCGTCTTCGCCGCTGCCGATCACCGCCACCGGATCCGGCACCTGAACCGTGCCGATCGCGGTCTTGTCGCCGAACAGCCTCTGGGCGACGAAGGCGACGACGATCACCGCCAGGATGACCGCGAGCCCCTTCCAGATCCGCGAGATCACAGCTCCCAGCCGCTGGGCCAGCGCACCTCGCCCAGCAGCTGGACCTCGGGCTCCAGCTCGACCCCGAACTCGGCGTGGACGCGGCGGCGGCCCTCGGCCATCAGCTCGAGCACGTCCTCCGTGCTCGCCTCGCCCATGTTCTCGACGAAGTTGGCGTGCTTCTCGGAGAAGCGGGCGCCGCCGTGGGTAAGGCCGCGGCAGCCGGCGGCCTCGAGCAGCTGGCCGGCGGAGCGACCACCGGCGCGCTCGTCCTCGGGATTCTTGAAGGTCGAGCCAAAGGTCTTGATCCCGGAAGGCTGGGCCTCGCGGCGGCGCTCGCGCATCGCCGCCAGGGTCGCCCGGATCGCCTCCGGCTCGTCCCGCCGCAGGCGGAAGGAGGCGCGGCTGACGACTTCTCCGGGCCGCAGGTTCGAGCGCCGGTAGGAGAAGCCGAGCTGGTCGGGGGCGCGGCGCTCGCTGCCACTGGCGGTGCTGACCTCGACCCAGTCGAGCACCCGGGCCAGCTGACCGCCGTAGGCGTTGGCGTTCATCCGCACCGCCCCGCCGGCGGTGCCGGGGATGTTGATCCCGAACTCGAGCCCGGAGAGGCCCCAGCCGGCCGCTTTCGCCGCCGCCGACGGCAGCCGGGCGCCGCCGCCGCAGAGGATCGCGTCGCCGTCGCGCTCGACCGTCGCGAGGTCGCCGTCCAGCTTGAGTGCGAGTCCGTGGAATCCATCGTCGGCTACGAGCAGGTTCGAGCCGGACCCGATCAGTCCTACCGGGTGGTCCTCGGCGGCGGCCCAGCGCAGCATCTCGACCAGCGCCTCGCCGCTCGCCGGGCGGGCGAACCACGCGGCGGCACCGCCGGTGCGGATCGTGGTCAAGCGCGCCAGCGGGTAATCGGCCTGGACTGCCTCGGGCGGCGCGCTCACCGCTCCTCCTCCAGCAGCGACTCGCCGAGCTTGAAGACGTCGCCGGCACCGACCGTGACCAGGATCGTGCCACGATCGCCCCGGTCTAAACGATCGACCAGGGCACGCCGCGCCGTCTCGGCCTCGGGCAGCCACCAGACCGGCCTCCCCCCCGCTCGCTCCGCCGCGGCCCGCGCGACCCGCAGGCCGCTGACCCCGGCCAGCTCGCCGACCGGCTCCTCGCGGGCCGGGTAGACGTCGAGCACGAAGACCTCGTCGGCGAGGGTGAGGGCGGCGCCGAACTCGGTCGCGAGCGCCTTGGTCCGCGAGTAGAGGTGGGGCTGGAAGACGGCAATCAGGTGCGTGGGCTCGAGCTCGCGCAGGGCCGAGAGGGCGGCGCGGACCTCGGTCGGGTGGTGCGCGTAGTCGTCGTATATGCGGGTCTCGCCGCGCGATCCCTTCACCTCCAGCCGCCGCCGCACCCCGGGAAAGCTCTCCAGCGCCGTCGCGGCCGCCGCGACGTCGAACCCCGCCAGCTCGATCGCGGCCAGGGCGGCGCGGGCGTTGGCGCGGTTGTGCCGGCCCGGCACCGCCAGGCGCACGGCCGGCTGTTCCGGGACGAGGTCGGAGAAGCGCCGGGCCTCCCTGCCCGTCGCGATCCGGTCGTAGAGGCGCTCGGCGCCATCCCCGCCAACGGCTCCGGCCGTCGGCAGGACCACGCCCGCCGCCGGCTCGGCGAAGCGCTCGAAGGCCAGGTGCAGCTCCGCCAGCGAGCCCCAGCGCGTGTGGTGGTCCATCTCGACGTTGGTGACGACGGCGATCTCCGGCTTCAGCTCGAGAAAGCTGCCGTCGCTCTCGTCGGCCTCGGCGACCACCCACTCGCCCTCGCCCCAGCCGGCGTTTGCGGGTTCGCCGTCCTCCCCCACGCCCGGCACCTCGCCGCCGACGAAGAAGGCCGGGTCGGCGCCGATCGCCCGCAGCGCCCAGACCGCCATCGCCGTGGTCGTCGTCTTGCCGTGGGTGCCGGCGACGGCGATCAGCCGCTTCTCGGCGCAGAGCTCGGCCAGCAGGGCGCCGCGGTGGATCGGCTCCACCCCGCGCTCGCGGGCCAGCGCCAGCTCCGGGTTGTCGGCGCCGATCGCGGTCGAGACGACGACCTCGGCGCCCGCGGGGAGGTTGGCGGCGTCGTGGCCGACGGCGGGATCGAGCCCGGCCCGGCGCAGGCGCTCCATATAAGAGGAGTCGCCGCGGTCGCTGCCGGTCACGGTGACTCCGAGCCGGGCGCAAACCAGGGCGAGCCCGCTCATCCCGGCGCCACCGACGCCGATGAAGTGGAGGCGGCGCCCGGCCCAGGACCCGGTCATCGTGCCGCCGCCAGGACCTCGTCGGCGATCCGGCGCGCCGCGTCCGGCTTGGCCAGGGCGCGCGAGGCCGCCGCCATCGCCCCCAGCTTCCCGTCCTCGCCGAGGATCGCCGCGACCTCCGCCCGCAACCGCTCCGCGCCAACGGCGTCGCCCAGGGCCGAGTCGGGCAGCACCGTGGCCGCGCCGGCCCGCTCCATCCAGGCGGCGTTGGCGCTCTGGTGGTCGCCGGTGGCGTGGGGATAGGGGACGAGGATCGCCGGCCGGCCGGCCGCGGTCACCTCGAAGATCGAGCCGCCCGAGCGCCCCAGGACGAGGTCGGCGGCGGCGAGGAAGTCGGCGAGGCCGTCCGGGTCGTAGTCGATCAGCGTGTAGCCGTCGCGGTGGGGGGCGGCCATGAGCCGCCGCTCGAGCTCCTCGTGATCGCGCCGGCCACTCAGGTGGAGCACCCGAAAGTCGCGCCCGTCGCGCTCGGCGAAGGCTTCAACGGCGGCGAAGTTGACCGAGCGGGCACCCTGGCTGCCGCCGACGACAAACAAGCAGCGGGCCTCGGACGGGATGCCGAACCGGCGCCGGGCGGTCTCCCGGTCGGCCGCCAGGATCCGCGCCGGCACCGGCCGCCCCGTGACCAGGTAGCGCTCGCCCTCGCGTCCCGCGATCGGGAAGGCGAGGCAGACGCGCCGCGCCCGCCGCGCCAGCAGGCGGTTGGCGAGGCCGAGGTGACTGTCGGCCTCGGTCAGGACCAGGGGCGTCCCGCTCAGGGTCGCCGCCAGCCCCGCGGGCCCGGCGACGTAGCCGCCGCCGCCCATCACCACGTCGGCGCCGCGCCGCCGCAGCGCCGATCGTGCCGCCACCACCGCGCCCACGGCCTCGAGCCCGGCCCGCGCCGCGCGCAGCGGGTTCTTGCGATCGATCCCGCGCACCTTGAGGAAATCGATCTCGTAGCCGGCGGTCGGGACCAGCTCGGCCTCGATCTTCTCCCGCGTCCCCAGGAAGGAGACCTCGGCACCGCTAGCCCGAAGCTCGGCGGCGACCGCCATGGCGGGCACCACGTGACCCGCCGTTCCCCCCGCTGCCACCACGACCTTTGGCTTTCCTGGCACCGCTCGCACCGCTCCTTTTCTCGCGGCTGGGCGTGCGCCCGCCTTCGACGCTGCGCAGTTTGCCAGCGCGACCCCCCGTCGAAGCGCGCGACGCCTTGGCGCTGCCACCGCGGGCGACGTTGAGGATCAGGCCAACGGCGAACAGGCTCGCCATCAGGCTGCTGTTGCCGTAGGAGACGAAGGGCAGCGGCACCCCGGTCAGCGGCGCCAGGCCCATCACCGCGAAGAGGTTGATCGTCGCCTGGACGAGGATCAGCGAGGTCAGCCCGGCGACCAGCAGGCGGCCGTAGTTGTCCTTCGCTTTCTGGGCGACTTTGAGGCCGGCGTAGCCGAACATCGCGAAGAGGCCGACGACGCCGACGATCCCGATCATGCCGAGCTCCTCGCCGATCACGGCGGAGATCATGTCGGTGTGGGCCTCGGGCAGATAGAAAGCCTTCTGGACGCCGTTGCCGATCCCGACCCCGAAGATGCCGCCGGAGCCGAGCGCGATCTTCGCCTGGGCCGCCTGGAAACCGGCCCCGGAGGCGTCGGAACCGGGGTTGAGGAAGCCGGTCAGGCGAGCCATCCGGTAGGGCTCGACGATCGTCATCAGCAGCGCCACGCCGCCGATCGCCAGGGCGATCATGCCGAGGTCGCGGGGCCGGGCACCGGCGGCGATCAGGGTGGCGCCGACGGCGAAGGCAATCACCATCGTCGTCCCCATGTCGGGCTCGATCATGATCAGCAGGCAGGCGGCGCCGGTGACGACCAGGAAGGGCATGAAGCCTTCCAGCGAGCGCGCCCGTTTCGGCTTGCGGGCGAGCAGGTCGGCGCCGTAGAGGATCAGCGCCACCTTGGCCAGCTCCGAGGGCTGGATCTGCATCGAGCCGGAGCCGATCCAGCGGGTGGCCCCGTTGACGTTGGAGCCGACGCCGAGCACCGCGACCAGGAGGAAGAGCGAGACGCCGAGGATGACCGGGGTCAGGTCGCGCACCGCTTTCAGCCCGTGGCGGGCGGTCAGGTGCATGATCACGAGGCCGACGGCGCCGAAGATCAGGGTCCGCTTCAGGTAGAAGGCGCTGTCGGAGAGGCCGCCGTTCTGGAGAATCCGGGTGGTCGAGCTGGCCGAGAAGACCATCACCGCGCCCAGCGCCAGCAGGCAGAGGGTCGCGGTCAGCAGCATGTTGTACTCGGGGGAGGCGGCACGCGCCCGTGAGCGCTTCTTCGTTTTCTTCTTCGCCTTGCCTTTGGCGGGCTTGGCGCCGAAGCGACCGAGCGCGATCGGGAAGGCGCTCACCGCAACCCCTCGACGATCTCGCGGAAGCGCTCGCCACGGCGTTCGAAGTTCTCGAAGGCGTCGAAGCTGGCGCAGGCGGGCGCGAGCAGGACGACCTCGCCGGGCGCGGCCGCGGCGGCAGCGCGTCCGATCGCGTCCTCGAGGCCGTCGCAGCGGTGCAGGGCGATCCCGGCCGCGGCGGCGGGCGCCAGCTCGGTGGCCAAGCGCTCGGCGGTGGCGCCGGTCAGGTAGACGGCGGCGCAGCGCTCGCGGACCGGATCCAGCAACGGCGCGAACGGCTCATCCTTCTCGCTGCCGCCAAGGATCAGGTGGACACCGCTTTCGAAAGCGCGGATCCCAACCACGGCGGAGGCGACGTTGGTCGCCTTCGAGTCGTTGACGAAGCGGACGCCACCGATCTCGGCAATCTGCTCCAGACGGTGCGGCACCCCGGCGAAGCCGCGCAGCCCCTCGCGCACCGCCTCGCGGTCGAGCCCCATCGCCAGCGCCGCCGCGGCGGCGGCCATCGCGTTGTGGACGTTGTGCTCGCCGAAAAGACCAAGCTCCTCGACCGCCAGCAGCGGCTCGCCGTCGTAGAAGATCGTCCCCTCGGCCAGCGCCACCTCGCAGTCGGGGCCGGGGCCGGCGCAGAAGGCGAGGCGGCGGGCGCAGCCGCCGAGGTCGATGCCGGCCAGCTCCGGATCGTCGGCGTTGAAGACGGCGACGTCGTCGTTTCCCTGGTTGGCGAAGATCCGCAGCTTCGCCGCCAGGTAGGACTCGAGGTCGCCGTGGCGGTCGAGGTGGTCCGGCGCGAGGTTGAGGAAGACCGCGCACTCGGGGGCGAAGAAGCTCGTGTCCTCGAGCTGGAAGCTGGAGGCCTCACAGATCACGGTCGCGTCCGGCTCGACCTGCCCGACCAGCTCCGAGAGCGGCGTGCCGACGTTGCCGGCGACCGCGACCGGCTCACCGGCGCCGCGGTAGACGTGACCGAGCAGCTCGACCGTGGTCGTCTTCCCGTTGGTCCCGGTGACGGCGACGAACCGGTTCGGCAGCGCCCGCCAGGCCAGCTCCAGCTCTCCGACCACGTCGATCCCGCGCTCCAGCGCGGCGGCGATCACGGGCGCCTCCCGGGGCACGCCCGGGCTCTTGACGACGGTCCGCGTCCCCTCGAGCAGTGCAAGTCCATCCGATTCCAAAAACACTTCGACGCCCGCCTCCGAAAGCCTTCCCGCCCCCTGCGGACTGCCGGAATCAACCCCGCGCACCGCCTCGCCGCGCGCGGCGAGCAGGCGCGCCGCGGCCTGGCCCGAGCGCGCCAGGCCGACGACCAGGAACGGGCCCGGCGGCAGATCCGGGCGAAGCCGTCTGGTCGGAGGCGCACTCATCAGGGATGGATTCGCCCCCAGGCGCCCAGAACCTGTGCCCAGATCGCGCTCAGCCGGCGAACTCGCCGACCTCCCGCGCCAGCGCCTCGGGCCGATCGATCGGGATCAGCGTGTAGCAGTCGGGCAGCTCGACGAAGCGGGAGTCGGGGAAGGCAGCGGCGAGCTCGCGGCCCTGGGCGGTCGGCATCATCTTCCCCTCGCTGTCCCAGACGACCAGGACCGGGCGCCGGAAGGAGCCGAGCGCCGCGGTCGCGGCGCGAAGGTCGCGCTTGCCCCGCATCGAGTCGCCTGCGTACTTGCGCAGGTCGTGCTGGATCTCGGGCCGTGCCAACGGCTGCAGCCAGCTCCGCATCAGCTCGTCGGGGATGCCGCGCTTGCTCATCTGGCCATAGACCATGGGCAGCCGCCGCAATCGCGGCGAGAGCAGCGTCCTGCGCATCATCGCCAGCCCGCCAGGGAGCTTGCAGGAGAGCCAGGCGGCGTGGCCGCCCAGCCCCGGCGGGTAGTTGCCGGCGGTCTCGCAGGAAACCAGGACCAGTCTTCCGACACGCTCCATCAGGTCGTCGGCGATCATCGTCTGGGCGCCGCTCCAGTCGTTGAAGCAGAGGACGACGTCGCGCAGCTCGAGCCGCTCGAGGAACTCGGCGACGATGCGGCCGATCCCGCGCAGCGAGAGGTCGGCGTCGGGCCGCAGCGGCTGGCGGTGGGCGCCGAAGGGCAGGACCGGAGTGAGGCAGTGGAAGCCGGGCCCGAGGCTCTCGATCACCCCCTGCCAGAGGCGGCCGTCCATCGCCAGTCCGGGCAGCAGGACCAGGACTGGCCCCTCGCCACCGCTGTCGCCGTACTCCAGGGTCCCTGCCGAGAGCTCGATTTCCGCCATTGCATCCTCCGTTTCCAGGCTGACTAGATAGATCGCTCTAGTTCTTGCACCGTATCATCGGAGACGATGGCCGGCGACACCAAGGAGCGGATTCTCGACAGCAGCGGCGAGCTGTTCCGCCGCCAGGGCTACATGGGCACCGGGGTCAAGCAGATCCTCGCCGCGGCGGGCGCCCCGTTCGGCTCGCTCTACCACCACTTCCCCGGCGGCAAAGCCGAGCTGGGAGCCGAGACCGTGCGCCGCTCCGGCTTCCTCTACGGGCTCCTGCTGGGCGAGTTCGCCGGGCCCGAGGTCGAGTTGGCGACCGGGATCCGCGACTTCTTCGCCGGCGCCGCCGAGACCCTGGTCGAGACCGACTACGCCGACGCCTGCCCGATCGCGACCGTGGCCCTGGAGACCGCCAGCACCGACGAGGAGCTGCGCCAGGCCTGCGCCGACGTCTTCAACGCCTGGATCGAAGGCGGCACCGAGCGCTTCGCGATGGCGGGCATCCCCCGCGACCAGGCCCGCGTCCTCGTCATCCAGATGCTCGCCGCCCTCGAGGGCGCCTTCGTCCTCAGCCGCGCCCTCCGCACCACCGAGCCAGTCGAACTCGCCGGAGACGCCTCAGTCGCCGCCATCCGCGCCGCGCTGGACCACTGACCGGGTGGGTGGTCCGGTGGGGCAGGCCGAGAACGTAAACCTCGCCCGCAGGCCTGCCCCACCGGGCCACCCACCCGGCCGGCGCTCTCAGCGCCCGATGCTCTGCTGGTACAGCGTGAAGCCGATCCCGGAGCAGACCGCGGCGATGATCCAGAAGCGCAGCATGATCTTCGTCTCCGACCAGGCCATCATCTCGAAGTGATGGTGCAGCGGGGCCATCAGGAAGACGCGGCGGCGGAAGGTCTTGAAGGAGAAGACCTGGATCGCCACCGAGAGCGCCTCGATCACGAAGATGCCGCCGATAATCAGCAGCAGCACCTCGGTCTGGGTCATCACCGCCAGGGCACCGATCGCCCCGCCCAACCCGAGCGAGCCGGTATCTCCCATGAAGATCGAGGCCGGGAAGGCGTTGAACCAGAGGAAGCCGATGCAGGCGCCGACCAGACAGGCCGAGAGCAGCGCCAGATCCTGCTGCTCGTTGGCGACGAAGGCGATCGCCGTGTAGGCGAGGAGGACGATCGCGCAGGAGCCGGCGGCGAGGCCGTCGAGGCCGTCGGTGAGGTTGACCCCGTTGGAGAAGCCGGAGAGGACGAGGAAGACGAGCACGAAGTAGAGGACCGGGCCGAGGTCGACGCTGGCGCCGCCGATGCGGAAGTAGAGGATCGGTTCGAGCCCGACCTCGTGCCGCGCCACCCACCAGAGGATCAGCGCCAGGATCACCTGGAAGAGGATCTTGTAGCGGGCCGAGAGGCCGAGCGAGCGGCGTTTGACGATCTTGATGAAGTCGTCGGCGAAGCCGATCGCGGCGCAGCCGAGGGCGACCCCGAAGACGGTCATGCTCTGCGCGTCGCGGTCGGAGAGGACGAGGTAGGGAACGCAGATCGCGACGAAGATGATCAGCCCGCCCATCGTCGGCGTCCCGGCCTTGGCGTGGTGCTCCTGCGGGCCGTCCTCGCGGATGTGCTGGCCGAACTCGCGGACCCGCAGGTATTCGATGAATTTGGGGCCGAGGAAGATGCAGATCAGCATCGCCGCCATCCCCGCGATCAGGACTTCCCCCATCAGCCCACCAGCTCCGCCAGCTCGGTCGCGACCGCCTCGAGGCCGGCCGAGCGCGAGCCCTTGACCAGGACCGCGTCGCCCGGCTCCAGCTGGGCGGCCAGCAGCTCCGCCGCCTCGGCCGGGTCGGCGACCAGCTCGTCGGGCCCGTAGTCGCGGGCCGGGAGGCCGACGCCGAGCACCATGTCGACCCCGGCGGCGCGGGCGTGCTCGCCGATCTCGCGGTGGAAGCCGGGCGCGCCCGGGCCGAGCTCGCCCATCTCGCCGAGCACGGCCACGGTCCGCGGGGCGCCGAGGCTGGCGAGATGGTCGAGCGCCGCGCGCATCGACACGGGGTTGGCGTTGTAGCAGTCGTTCACGAGGACGATCCCGTCACCGAGCTCGATGCGCTCGCCGCGGAAGCGGGAGAATCCTATGTCCGCGGCGCGGTCGGCCATCTCCCCCAGCGGCGCGCCGAGGGCGACGCCGGCGGCGACGGCGGCCAGGGCGTTGGTCAGGTTGTGCGCCTCGGCGAAGGGGAAGTGGAAGAGCTGACCGCCGGCCGGGGTGGAGATCAGCGCCTCGGTGACCCCGTCGACGACCTTCGACTCGGTCGCCTCCACGTCGCCGCCGGGGCCGAAGCGCAGCAGCCGTGGCGCCCGCTTCAGGTGCGGCTCCAGCTCACCGGCCTCGACCGGGGCGATCGCGATCCCATCGGGTGGAAGGAAGTCGAGCAGCTCCGCCTTGGCCGCCGCGATCGCCGCCACCGAGCCCAGCAGCTCGACGTGGACCGGGCCGACGTTGGTGATCACCGCCACCTCGGGCTCGGCGATCTCCCCCAGCTCGGCGATCTGCCCGGCGCCGCGCATCGCCATCTCCAAGACCAGGAGCTCGGTGTCCTCGGCCGCCTCGAGCACGGTCAGGGGCAGCCCGATCTCGGTGTTGAGGTTCTCACGGTTGGCGTGGACCCGGCCCGGCAGCAGCGTCTTGGCGATGTCCTTGACCGAGGTCTTCCCGACCGAGCCGGTGACCCCGACGACCCGCGCCCCCAGCGCCCGTCGCCAGGCGCGGGCCAACGACTGCATCGCCGCCAGCGGGTCCTCGACGGCGAAGACCCAGGAGCCGCTCAGCCCGGCGGCGTGCCCGGGGGTCACGACAACGCCCCAGACGCCGATGTCGATCGCCGCCCGGGCAAACTCGCCGCCGTCGCGATTGACCCCGCGCAAGCCGAAGAAGAGATCGCCGGCGCCGCTGGCGGCGGAGTCGATGGTCGCGCGGGCCGCCGCGACCGGATTCCCCTGGGAGAAGATCTCGGCTCCCGTCGCCGCCGCGATCTCAGCCGCCGTCAGCCTCACGCCGGGCTGCCCAGCTTTCGCAGCTCCTCGCGGGCGACCTCGCGGTCGTCGAAGGGGATCTTGCGCCCCTCCTCGAATTCCTGGCCCTGCTCGTGGCCCTTGCCGGCGATGACGACGGTGTCCCCCGGCTCGGCTCGGCCCAGCGCCAGTGCGATCGCGAGCCGCCGGTCGACCTCGACCTCGACCTCGCCACCCCCGGCCCCCGCCACCACTTCGGAGACGATCGTCTCCGGATCCTCGGAGCGCGGGTTGTCGGAGGTGACCACGGCGAGATCGGAGAGCTCGGCCCCGGCCCTGCCCATCTTCGGGCGCTTGTCGCGGTCGCGGTCGCCGCCGGCGCCGAAGACCGAGATCACCCGGCCCGCGGTCAACCGCCGCGCCGCCCGCAGCACGTTCTCCAGCGAGTCCGGCGTATGCGCGTAGTCGACCAGGACCGAGAACCCCTGCCCCTCGTCAATCGGCTCGAACCGCCCCGGCACCCGCGCCGCGGCGGCCAGGCCCCTGGCGATGGTCCCGGCCTCGACCCCCAGCGCCTCCGCCACCGCGAACGCCCCCAGCGCATTGGCTACGTTGAAGTGCCCCGGCAACCCCGTCCGCACCCGCACCTTCCCGCCGGTGGGCCGATTTCCCTCGATATGAGTGGGTTTTCGGCCCGTCGACCGGCGGTTGACGATGAATTGGGCGCCGCTCGCGTCGAAGGAGACGTCGCGGGCGCTGTAGTCGGCGCCGGCGCCCTCGGCAGAGAAGGTGACGCAGTCGAATTCACCGGCGAGGCGGCGCCCGTAGGGGTCGTCGACGTTGACGACCGCGGTCCCCGGCCCGGCCTCGAGGAGTCTGCGCTTGGCGCCGAAGTAGTCCTCCATGTCCGTGTGGAAGTCGAGGTGGTCCTGGGTCAGGTTGGTGAACAGCGCCACCTCGAAATGGATCGCATCGGCCCGGCGCAGCGACATCGCGTGCGAGGAGACCTCCATCGCGCAGGCCCTGTCGCCGCCGTCCAGCATCCGCCGGAAGGTCGCCTGCAGGTCGATCGCCTCCGGCGTCGTCCGCTCGGCGCTCTCCTCCGTCCCGCCGACCACCTGCTTCACCGTTCCCAGCAGCCCGGTCGAGATCCCCGCCGCCTCGAGGATCTCCCTGACCAGGAAAGCCGTGGTCGTCTTCCCGTTCGTCCCGGTGACCCCGACCACCCGCAGCGCCGCCGTCGGGTCGCCGTGGAACCGCGCCGCCGCCGGCGCCATCGCCGCCCGCGCGTCCGCCACGACCACCTGCGGTACCGCGACCTCCAGCTCCCGCTCGACGACCAGAGCCACCGCCCCGGCCTCGATCACCTGGGCGGCGAAGTCATGCCCGTCGACCTTCTCCCCGGGAACGCAGAAGAACAGCGTCCCGAGGCCGGCTTTGCGGCTGTCATAGGCGAGGTCGGCAACCTCCACGGACCCGTCGCCCACGACCCGGGCGCTGTCCAACTCGGCGGCAAGGTAATCGAGCCTCATTCAGGATCCCGAGTCTAGATCGGGAGTCGGGTGCCCACGCCTATTCCGGAGCCACGCCGAGATAGGGCAGCGAGAACCCGGCGATCTGCCCGAACGCGGGCGCCGCGACCGACCCACCGTAGATGTCCCCCTGCGGCTGGTCGACGATCACCGCCGCCAGGAACTTCGGATCCTGCGCCGGCGCGAAGCCGATGAACGAGGCGACGAATTTCGTTTCCGAGTAGCCGCCGTTTTCCGCCACCTGGGCGGTTCCGGTCTTACCCGCCAGCGTGTAGCCGGGCACGCTCACCTCCGAGGCGGTTCCACCCGCGGCCAGCACCCCCTCGAGCATTTCCCGCACCTGGGCGGCGACGCCGGGTTCGATCACCCGGTGCCCCTTCGGCTCGTGGACCGTGTTTTCGCCGATCCGCTTGATCAGCTGCGGTTGCCTGAGGATGCCGCCGTCGGCGATCGCCGCGTAGCCGGCCATCATCTGCATCGGCGTCACCGCCAGGCCCTGGCCGATCGGCAGGTTGCCCATCGAGGAGCCCGAGTACTGGTCGAGCGAGGGCACGATCCCCCGCTCCTCGGCCGGGAACTGGACCCCGGTCGGGCGGCCGAAGCCGAAGCGGCTGATCCACTTGCTGAATTTTTCGGCGCCGATCTCGAGCCCAATCGTCACCGCGCCCACGTTGGAGGAGTGAGCGAGGATTTCGGCGACGCTCATGGTCTCGGTCGGCCGTGCCTCGGCGTCTTCGATCGTGCGGTCGGCGACCTGGATGCTCGGCGGCAGCACGAAGGACGAGGTCGGCGTCACCAGTTTTTCCTCCAGCGCCGCGGAGACGGTGAACGCCTTGAAGGTCGAGCCGGGCTCGTAGGTGAAGCCGGTCGCCTTGTTGATCAGGTCTTCGTTGCTGGCGCTGGAGAGGTCGTTGGGGTCGACCGGCGGCCAGTTGGCCATCGCCAGGATCTGCGAGGTGCGCGGGTCCATGACGATCGCCGTCGCCCCCTTCGGCGCGTAGGTTTCGCCGACTTCGGCCAGGACCTGCTCGGTCTTGTGCTGGATCAGCGGGTCGAGGGTGAGCTGGACGTCTTCGCCGTCGCTCGCTTCCTTCACCGTTTCCAGCCGGATCGGATCGCCGAGCGCGTCGCGGACGATGCTGCGCTCGCCATCGCTGCCGCTGAGCACCGATTCCTCGCCCGCCTCGAGCCCGGTCAGGCCCTGGTTTTCGGAGCCGACCGCACCGACCACCTGGCCGGCCATTTCGCCCTGCGGGTAAGCGCGGCGGCTGTCGGGCAGCTCACCGATCCCTTCCAGTTTCAGCCGTTCGATCCGCCCGGCCTGTTCGAGGCTGACTTTGTGGGCGACGTAGGAGAAGCCCGATTCTTCGGTCAGGCTCTTCAGCACTTCGGCCGGCTTCAGATCGAGGATCGAGGCGAGTTTGTCGGCCGCTTGCGGCGGGTTCTTGACCTGGTAGGGGGTGGCGTAAATCGTCGCCGCGTCTTCGGAGGAGGCGAGCGGGTTGCCGCGGCGATCGAGCAGGCTGCCGCGCAGCCCCGGCACGGTCACGGTCTCGGTCTGCTGGGAAATCGCCTCGGAGGCGAGGGCGCCGCCCTGCACACCCTGCAGCCAGAAGGCACGACCGACGATGACCAGGAAGCAGAGCAGAAAGCCGGCGAAGAGGAGCCCGATCCGGCGCTCGATCAAGCGCATCCGCGCCCTTCCCTACGGGGCCGCTGCCGCGAGCCGCTGGGCCGCGGTGGCGATGTCGTCGGGGCCGGCAGTGGCGAAGTGGATCGTTTCGCTGGAGGGCATCGCCAGCCCGAGCTCACCAGCGGAGCTGCGAACGGCACCGATGCCGGTGCGCTTCGCGTCGCGCGCACCGAGGATCGAGTTCTCCTGGCCCAGCGCCGTGATCTGCTCGTCGATCTTGCCCGAGGAGGCGGCGAAGCTGAGCGTGATCACGTTGAGGGTGACGATCCCGACCAGGAGCACGCCGAGCACGGCGATCCAGGCGCGGCCGCGGGTCATCCGCACCATCAGGCCGGAGTCGGGCAGCTGGCCGACAGCGACCGCGGTGCGGCCGGCAAAGGGGATCAGCTGGCCGCCGACGGCGGCGGCGCGGCTGGTGGTCCGTGCGCGGCGTGGGGCTCGGGCCGGCGCGGTGCGGGTGGCGCTCGCTTTGCGGCCCGCCGTTTTACGTGCGGGCGATTTGCGGCTGGGAGCTTTGCGCGCCGGAGCCTTGCGGGCGGGCGCCGGAGCGGTAGCGGCGCGCCCTTTCGGCGTCGGGCGGGTGCGCGGGCGGCGGGCGGGTGCGGCTTTTTTCTGCGGCGCGCGGGCGGGGGCGGCGGCGGCTTTGCGCGGCGGCGGCGAGGTCCGCGACGGCGCGGGCGCCGGCGCGGTCCTTCGCTTGGGAGCGGCGACGGCCATCAGCCGGCCTCCCCCACTTGCGCTTCCTCGAGCTTGAGGGCGACCCGCAGATGGGCCGAGCGCGAGCGCGGGTTGGCCTCGACCTCGGCCGAGCCGGGCGCGACCGCGCGCCGGGTCAGCAGCTCGGCCTCGGGCTCGTGGCCGCAGACGCAGACGGGCAGCTCCGGCGGGCAGATGCAGCCGCGCGCCTTGCCGGCGAGGAACTGCTTCACCGGCCGGTCCTCGAGCGAGTGGAAGGCGATCGCGCCGAAGCGCCCGCCCACCGGCAGCATCTCCCAGGCCAGCGGCAGCGCCCCCTCGAGCGAGTCGAGCTCGCCGTTGACGGCGATCCGGATCGCCTGGAAGCTGCGCTTGGCGGGGTGGCCGGCGCCGAAGCGGGCGGCGGCGGGCATCCCGGCCTTGATCGCCGAGACCAGCTCCGAAGTCGTGCTGAGCGGGCGGCGACGGGCGATCTCGCGGGCGATCCCACCGGCGTAGCGCTCCTCGCCGAACTCGCGCAGCACCTGCGCGATCCGCGCCTCCGGCCACTCGTTGACGAGCTTGGCCGCATCGAACTCCTGGCGGGTGTCCATGCGCATGTCGAGCGGCGCGTCGTAGGCGTAGGAGAAGCCCCGCTCCCAGGCGTCAATCTGCATCGAGGACATCCCGAGGTCTACATAAATCATCTCTGGCCGCAACCCTTCGCCGCTGAGCGTGCGTAGACCTGCCGCAAAATCAACATTTAGGAAACGCGTCCGGCAGGGCACTTCGACCGCGAACTCGGCGAAGCGCGCCGCGGCCGCGGGGTCACGGTCGATCGCGATCAGCGTCCCGCTCGAGCCGAGCTGGGCGGCGATCGCGCGGGCGTGACCCCCTCCTCCGAAGGTGCAGTCGACCGCCGTCTGTCCCGGCTCGGGGGCCAGCAGCGAGGTCAGCTCCGGCGCCAGTACGGGCTCGTGGTCCATCATCGCCTCGAGGTCGAGCGGCCGGCTGCCCACGACATGCATGGGCTTACGACCCGTCGACGGGTGGTTGGGATGGGCTTGGTTGCGGGCGGCATGCAGTCTCATGATCACGCGGCGCCGGCGGCGGCGAGGCCCTCGGCGATGTCGGGAGCGGCGGCGTCGAGCTCCTCCTCCTGCTTGGCCCAGGCCTCGGCGTCCCAGATCTCCAGGTACTCCCCCGCTCCGATCACGACGCAGTTGCCGGTCAGGCCGGCGTGCTCGAGCAGCGGCTTGGGGACGCGGATGCGGCCGGCGGAGTCGAGCTTCTCGTCGAAGGAGCCACCGTGGAAGCGGCGGCGCAGCTGGCGCGCGTCGCGCCCGAACGGGCTGTGCGGCGAGAGGAAGGTGTCGGAGAGCTGCTCGAACTCGGCGGTGGTGTGGACCCAGACGCAGGGGTCGAAGCCCTTGGAGAGAACGATGCCATCGGAGAGCGAGGCGCGGAACCGCGAGGGAACCGTGAGGCGATCCTTGGAATCGAGACTGTGCTCGTAGAGACCCCGAAAAGCCACCTCGGCAAGTCCTTTCTGAGCGGGAGGGCCAGGGAAGAGTTGGGACCGGAGTGATGAGGTGGGAGGAACCTCACCACCCCGGTCCTGGGCTTCAACTCGATCGCCACAGTAACCCACTCTCCCCCACTTTGCAACACGACCCCCCTCTGCAACGCCATTTGCATCCGCCGCCGCGCGCTAGGTTCAAGCCGTGACCCCGCCCGACGACGCCAACGACCTGCGCGGGTACCACTTCAAACGCCTGCTCAGCAGCAAGCTGACCTGGGCGCTGATCCTCGTCGCGATGGTCGCGGTCGGGGTCGCCCTGGCGATCTTCGTCGGGGCCGCGGTAGGGGGTGGCGCCGCCATCGTCGTCTTCCTGGCCTCGCTGCTGATCGCCTTCGGCATCGCCGACTCCCGCGCCGAGGACGCCTTCTTCCAGGCCTACGCCCAACAGCGCGGGCTCGAACTCGGCGGCCGCGCCCCACTGCCGCCGACGACGCCGCTGCTGCGCAAAGGCGACGACCGCTACGCCGAGCGCACCCTCTCCGGCCCCTTCGCGGCGGGAACCGAAGGCATCCTCGCTCTCTATACCTACGAGGAAGAGTCGCGCGACAGCGACGGCAACAGGGAGACCAACTACTACCACTACACCGTCGGCCTGGTTCCGGTCCCGGAGTCGGTGCCGCTGCTGCCCGAGCTCTACTGCCAGCGCAAGTCCGGCCTGCGGGCGCTGGAGAAGTTCGAGGACGTCTTCCGCCGCTCCAAAGAACGGGTCAAGCTGGAGAGCGAGGCGCTCGACGAGAAGTACGAGATCTTCGCCGGCAAAGGCCAGGACGCGGTCTGGCTGCGCCGCCTCTTCGCCCCCACCTTCATCGTCTGGCTCACCGACAGCGCCCCCAAGAAGTTCGCCTTCGAGCTCGTCGACGGCACCCTCTGCTGCTACGTCAGCGGCCACAAGAAGAAGGCCGAGGAGCTCGACGAGATCCGCGCCGCCAGCGCCGCCGTCGCCACCCGCCTGCGCGAAGAGGCGGCGGAGTCATAAAGCGCCGCCTCCTCCGCTCCCGGGCGGGCGCGCTTATGGATACCGGAGTGCTCGCGCCCGCCCTCCCGCGTCCGGGGGCGGCTTCAGAACCCTGAAAGTAGAGAGCCGGCGTTGGCGATCAGGCCGGCGGCGATCATCAGCAGTACCGAGGGGACGAGGACCAGGGCGACGACCAGCTGGATCTTCGGGGCCGCGCGGGCAGCGCGGTCCTCGACGGCGCGGCGGCTGTCGCGACGCAGGGCGCCGGCCTGGCGCCGCAGCTGCTCGGCCAGGGGCGAGCCGAAACGGCGCGAGCGCTCGATCGCCGCGACCAGCGTCGCCAGCTCGCTGCCGGGGACTCGTGTTCGCAGCGACCGCAGCGCCGCGCCGAGCGGCATCCCGCAGGAGAGCTCGGCGACGGTCAGCCGCAGCTCCTCGGCCAGCGGTCCCTCTCCCGCCCTTGCCAGCTGCTCGAGCCCGGCAGCCGGGCCGCGGCCGGAGCCGGCGCTGACCGCGAGCAGGTCGAGCGCGTCGGGCAGCGCCGCCAGCAGCCGCCGGCGGCGGCGCCGCGCCCGCCGCTCGAGCAGCGCGTCGGGGACGAGGAAGCCGGCCCCCGGCAGCGCGATCGCGACCAGCAGCGAGGTCCGGCCGGGCGCCGCCGGCGCCGCGACCAGCGCCACCAGACCGCCGCCCGCCGTCGCGGCGAGCTTCGCCGCCAGCACCGCCGCCAGCGGCAGCCTCGCCTCCAGGCCGGACCGGCGCAGCCGCTCCGGCAGCCCGAGCCGCAGCGCCGTCCGAGCCGAGCGCCCACTGAGGCCGAACGGCAGCGACGGCAGGGCACGGCCCGGCCTCCCGGCCAACAGGTCACGCGCCGCCGCGAAGCCGAAGGCGACCGCCAGCGCCGCCAGCAGGCCCGCGGCACTCACTCGAACACCCGCGAGAGCCGTCTGATCGCGACGAAGCCGACCAGCTGAAAGCAGACGGCAAGGCTGAGCAGCACCGCCGCCGGCGGCGAGCCGAGCAACTTGGCGATGAACCCCGGCTGGATCAGCTCGGCGAAGAGGGCGCCGCCACTCGGCATCGCGACCACGAGCAGGCCGGTGAAGCGAGCCTGGGCGGTCGCCGAGCGCGCGTCCTCGGCAACCCGGTCGCGCTCCGCCGCGCCGGCGGCGAAGCGACGCAGCAGGCCGGCCAGGTCACCGCCGGCGAGGCGCTGGCTGAGCAGCGCGGCGGCGAAGGCGTCGATCCGCTCCGAGCGCATCCGCCGGCGCCAGGCCTCGACCGCCTCGGTCGTCGCCGCGCCGAGATCGAGCTCGGCGCTGAGCCGCGCCAGCTCCGACGCCGGCGGACCGTCGAGCGAGCCCGCCGCGGCCGGCAGCGATGCCCGCAGCGAGCGACCGGCGCCGAGCGAGTCGGCGATCGCGGTCGCCACTTCCGGCAGCGAGCGCTCGACCGCGGCCCGGTAGCGGCGCCGTCGACTGGAGATCGCCCAGCCGGCGGCGGCCGGGCCGGCGACCGAGAGCGGCAGCGCCAGCGCCGGTCCGGCCAGGAACCAACCCGCCAGCACCGCGACCGCGGTGCCGAGCGCGGCGAGGCGCCGGCGCTCCACGGTCGAGGGTTCGTAGCCCTCCCGCCCCGCCCGCCGCAGCGGCTCCAGTGCCAGTGCCAGCCAACGAGCCAGGGCCGGGCTCGCCAGCAGCGCCTCCCGCGCCGCCAGGGCCAGCAGCCCCCCGGCCGCGGCGCCGGCCAGCGCCGGCAGCAATCCGGAGGCCCCGTTCACGACCCGGCGGCGGTGGCAAGCGTGCGCACCGCGGTGCCCCCGGCCGCCCGCACCACCTCGGCGATCTCGGTGACGACACGGGCGCCGTCGGCGCGGCGCTCGAGATGGACGACGAGATCGATCCCCCGCTGGACCTGTTCGGCGATTGCCGCATGCGGCAGCCCCACCCCGGCCATCAATGCCAGCGTCTCCAACCGGCCCAGGGCATCGGCGGGCGAGTTGGCGTGGACGGTCGAAAGCGCGCCGTCGTGTCCGGTATTGAGCGCGGTCAGGAGGTCGAGCGCCTCCGCGCCCCTGACCTCGCCGATCACGATCCGGTCCGGCCGCATCCGCAGCGCGTTGCGAAGCAGGTCACGGATCGTCACCTCGCCGCGCCCCTCGACCCCGGCCGGGCGACTCTCCATCCGCACCACGTGGGGCTGCTGCAGGCGCAGCTCGGCGGCGTCCTCGATCGTCACCACCCGCTCGCCGGGGTCGATGAAGCTCGAGAGCGCGTTCAGCAGGGTCGTCTTGCCGGAACCGGTGCCACCGCTGACGAGGACGCTGCGACGGGCGGCGACCGCCACCTCCAGTGCCGCCCGCTGTGCCGCGGTCAGGGTGCCGCGGGCGACCAGCTCGTCGGGGCCGGGGCGGCGGGCGCCGAAGCGGCGGATCGAGACCAGCGGCCCGTCGATCGCCAGCGGTGGGATCACGACGTTGACCCGTGAACCGTCGGCGAGGCGGGCGTCGACCATCGGGCTGAGCTCGTCGACCCGCCGCCCCAGCGGTGCCAGGATCCGCTCGATCGTGTTGCGCAGCTCCTCCTCGTCGGCGAAGCGGATCGCGGTCGGCTCGATGCGGCCGGCGCGCTCTATATAGACCGTGCCGGGGCCGTTGACCATCACCTCCTCCACCGCCGGATCGGCGAGCAGCAGCTCGAGCGGCCCGAGCCCGACGCTGTCGCGGACGATCCGCGCCGCTACCTCCTCACGATCGCCGGGCCCGAGCAGGACCGCGTGCTCGGCGACCAGCTCGGCCACCGCCTCACGCAGGTCGCCGCCCTCCCCACCGCTCGCCGCCTCGGCCCGGCGCCGCGCCACCAGACGAACTCGCAGCGCCGCCGCCAGCCCGGCGATGTCGCGCTCGCGCGCCACCATCCTCAGCCCCTCGCCAGCAGGGTGATGCGGCGGGCGAAACTCTCGGCGGCGATCAGCCGCAGCGCCTGCCCCCGGGTCAGCCCCAGCGTCGCCGCGGCGGCGCCTTCGACCTCCGCTCCATCCCCGCCCGGGCCCAGTGCCAGCAACGGCACCGCGGCGGCGGCGACAAAGGTGCGGCCCGGTCCGGCCCCGGCCGGTTCCGCGGTGACGACGACGTCGACCCGTTCGCCGACGGGCTGCGCCCCGGCGACGAGCAGCGCCGCGGTGCCGCTGACGGCAATCTCGACCGGATGCCGGCCGCGGCCGAGGCCGAGCGCGACACCGGGGCGCTGACGCGGCGGCCGCAGCTGCGAGGCGAGCAGGTAGGAGCCGGCGGGGATCGCCGCGACGGGCTCCAGGCCGATCGCCTCAGCCGGGCTCCGCAGCGCGCCCGGCGGCAGGAAGCGCACCGGCACCCGCCGCAGCTCCAGCGCCGAAGCCGCCTGACCCGGATCGATCGTGGTGGCGGGCTTCAGCTCCTCGCGGGCGACGACCACCTCGCGCAGGGCCCCGTAGCCACGGGCGACGCGATCGCCGTAACCGTCGGCGATCGCGGCTGCCACGGCCGCCGTGATCGCCGCCGCGAGTACGAAGGCGAGCGCCCGGCCGCGCCGGCTCACCCGCCGTCGCTCCCATACTCTCCCGCCAGCGGCAGCTCGAGCAATGCCTCGGTCCCGCGCTCGGAGCCGCGCAGCTGGAACTCCCCGCCGTGCCCGGCCGCCGCCCGCCGGACGACGCGTAATCCGTGGCCACGACGGCGCCGTCCAGTCGCACGGGCGATCAGCGCCGCCGGACCTTGCCGTCGCGACCCGGCGCTCGGCCCATGACCGGAATCGATCACCCCCAATCGCAGACGACCCGCCTCGGCAACGGCTTCGACGACGACCTCGGGCCCGCCGTGCTCGATCGCGTTGGCGATCAGGTTGTCGAGCGCCCGCGCGAGCTCACAGCGATCGCCGTGGAGGACCGCCCCGCTGGCCCGCCAGCGCAGCGCCAGCGATCCTCCCGCCATCTCCGCCCGCGCCCGCCAGCGCCCGATTGCCGAATCGAGCAGCAACCGGAGGGAGATCGGCACCCGGGCGAGCGCCACCGGTTCGCCGTTGATCTCCCGGTCGAGCCGCTCCAGCGCCGTCGCCGCCATCTGCACCGAGCCCTGGAAGGCGGCGGGCGCGGGCAGCTCGGCCGCGGGGACCGTGAGGGCAAGCACCTGCAGCGGCCGGCGCAGCTCGTGCAGAGCCTCGTTCAGCGCCGTCCGCCGCCTGCCCACCCGCATCCCCCGCACCGCGACGGCGGCGGCAAGTGACGCGCCCAACGGCCAGGCCGATGCCAGCTGTGGCAGCTCCAGCCCGATCACGGTCCCACTCCGGCGGCGTCGATCCCCATGGCCGGGCAAGGCGCCGGCGCGGACAATCTCTCCCCCGACCTGGCCGGGGGAGGCGAAAAAATGCGCACCCGCCGTCCCAAAGCGGTCTCGGCCAGGCGCCTCGAGTCAGCGGGTGCGCATGCATAAGACCACTTAAACGTTAAAACAGATTCACATACTCCTCTGATTGGTACCAAAAACAGTCCATTGCTTTTATTTTTCCGCATAGGAAAAGGCTCTCGAAGGCGGAAACGACGGAGCGTTTTGGAATACTTGATCCAGAAACCGGGATGGAATCCGTCCCGCGCCGCCCCGCACCCGGCCCCCCAAAAGAACGGAGCACCTCCCTGTGGCCCAGACCAAGACCTCCCCTGAGGGCATTACCCAGCAGCTCGCCAAGGCCCTCGCCCACCCCCTTCGCGTACGGATCCTTTCCTCGCTGCACAAGGGCGTCTCCAGCCCCAATCAGCTCTCCCAGGAACTTGGCGAGCCGCTCGGCAATGTCAGCTACCACGTCAAAACGCTGCTCGAGTACGACTGCGTCGAACTGGTGAAAACGGAGCCGCGCCGCGGTGCCGTCGAGCACTTCTACCGGGCCACCGAGCGCGCCTTCTTCAGCGCCAGCGACTGGGAGAAGATCCCCGCCTCGGCGCGCAAGGGCATCTCCGGCTCGATTCTCGAGACAGTCGGCCATGACGCCACCGAAGCGCTGATGGGCGGCAGCATCGACGCCCGCGTCGACTCCCATGTCAGCCGCACGCCGCTGGTCCTCGACGCGCAGGGCTGGACCGAGGTCACCTCCCTGCTCGCCGACACGCTCAACCGGGCAATCGAGATTCAGGAGGAGTCGGCCACGCGCCTGAGCAACGAGAAGTCCGACTCGGTCAGCACGAGACTGGCGATCCTTCACTTCGAGGCGCCCGAGGCGAAGCCGGCCAAGTAGCGGCAGGACCCGGAGCTCAGCCGTCGATCAGGCGGTAGCCGATCCCCCAGCAGTTGACGACGTAGCGGCTGTGCTCCGGGTCCAGTTTTCGCCGTAGGCGAGAGGCGTGCGAATCCAGCGTGCGCGTCTTGCCGGGGCTGCGGTAGCCCCAGACGTCCCGCAGCAGATCTTCCTTGGGGAATACCCGGGTCGGATCGCTGGCGAGGACCCGCAGCAGCGTGAACTCCTTCTTCGCCAGCGCCACCTCGCGGCCGCCGAGCATCACCCGGCGGCGCACCGGATCGACGATCAGCTCGCCGACCCGGATCGGGCCTTCGCGACGGTTCGCCCGGCGGCGCAGAACAGCGCCGATCCGGGCCCGCAGCTCCTCGACCGCGAACGGCTTCGTGAGGTAATCGTCGGCGCCGGCGGTGAGCCCGCGCACGCGGTCGGCCTGGGCGCCGCGGCCGGTGAGGATGATCACCGGCAGCTGCGAATCGAAGCGTGACTCGACCCCGTCGGCACCGCGGATCTCGCGCAGCACGTCGAGGCCGGACGCGTCGGGGAGTGAGAGATCCAGCAACATCAGGTCCGGCTGGTTGAAGCGGCAGAGCCGCAGCGCGTCGGACGCGCTCGGCGCCGGCAGCACGCCGTAGCGATCGGCCATGAGGTGATCGCAGAGCAGTTCCAGGGTCATCGCGTCGTCCTCGCAGACGACGACGCTGGCGATCTCTTCCCGGCGCGGCAACATGGCGTCCCTAAGTCACCGGCGCCGTGAACTCTCCCCCCTGCGGCGAGGGAAGCTCGAGAACGGCAACGGCACCCCGATGCGAAGCCAGACGGCGGGGTGGCACGCCGAGCACGGTCGCGAGCGGCCGGCCGCGCTCGTCGAGGAAGACCAGGTCGAGGTCGAATCGCATGCCGAAGGTGTGGACGCTGGCACAGCCCGGCAGCAGCAGCCCGGCCCCGGCCCGCTCGCGGCGCAGGCCGGCGAGGCCGAGCAGGCGGGCGCGGAACCCGCTCGCGACCGGGACGTCGCGACCGAGGACACGGCGGCGGGGAAGCGAGGTGAGACGGCCGGATTCGGCGCGAGGTGGCACGGCCGGCCAAGCCTCGTTCCGGATCGACTTCTCCCCCCGAGAGTGCAAACGGTCGTTCAGCACCTGCCCCGAGCGGGCACGCGCGTACGATGATCGGCAAGATCATGGACCTGTTCCGCGGGGCTTGCGGAGCAGATGGGCTTCAACTCAAATGGATAAGAAAACGACCCGCCGAGGGAACTACGAGTCTGGCTCCGATTACGTACTCGAGTACGGGGAGCTCCGCTTCGCCTTCAACGAGGGCGACTTCGGGCAACGGGTCGAGCAGGCCGCGGTCAAGCTCGGCTTCGTCCACCAGGGTCTGAGCCAGGAGGAGCTGGACGACCTTCTCGACCTCGCCGTCAGCGGCGAGATCGCCGAGCCCTCCTCCGCTCTCGGCGAGCACATCAACGAGAACTGGGAGGACCTCGTCGGTCCCTCCAATCGCAGCCTCGTCCACTGGATCCGCCGCCTCGTCTTCCGCGGCGCCTGGCTCGACCAGCGAGTCAAGGAGGGTGAGCTCGACGTCGTCTTCGACGAGCGCACCCAGACCTTCGGCTACGTGCAGCCGGAGCGCAGCGCCGAGTTGATCGAGCTCTCCAAAGAGCCGAGCTGGCGCCGTATCGCTTATCGGCGGTAAGGCGTGGGACGGCCCGGGTAGGGCCTGCACTTAACTTTTTCGCCATCGGGGGCGGCCGTCCGAGGTTCGGAACGGCGAAAAAGTACAAGACGTTTCGGCCCTACCCGGGCCGTCCCTCGTCAGCGTTGATAAGCGATACGGCTTTGCCGCTTAGCTGAACTAGCTTGCTGCGGGGCGCTCTAGGGCGGCGACTACGGTGAGGGATCCACTGCCGGAGCTGGCTTGATTGCGGCCGGCGTCGAAGAACTGCTTGGCGGCTTCGGCGTCCTCATAGGCCTCGGCGAGGCGGGTGAGGGAGTCGACGAGGAGGATCACGGCGTCGCCGGCGGCGGCGCGGGCGCTGGCCTGGGCGAGCGCGTCACTGGCGTGGCGCGGCTGCCCGGCGGCGACGATCTCCGCCTTCGGGGCGTCGCGGCGCCAGTCGGCGAGCTCCTCGGGACTGGGGTCGATCAGCAGCACGACCGGGTCGGGACCGCCCGTCTCGGCGGAGAGGTCGGCGGCGATGCCGCGCAGAAGGGCGGTGCAGCCGGCGCGGGTCTCGGCGCAGAGCAATGCCTGGCGCCCGGACTCGGGCGGCAGCAACAGGCCCTGGAGGGTGACCCCCTCCTGCTTGCCGCGGCGGCCGAAGCGGCGACGGCGACGGCGTTTGGGACGGGCGGAAGAATCGGACGGCTCGGACCGGGGCGGCGGGGTGGCGGCCGGCGAGGCGGGCGCCTCGGCGGCGGGATCCGGAGTGGACTCCGCTTCGCGCGGGGCGCGCGGGGCGCGACCCGAACGCGGGGCGCGACCCTCGTTACCCGACTCGGACCGGGAGCCGGAACGGCGGCGGCGCGGCGGGCGCTCGCGCTGCTCTCCCCCACCGCTCGCGGCGGAGGGCTGGCGGCCACCTGAGGACTGACGTCCGGATCCGGAGTCGCCGTCGGCGAGCTTCGCGATCAGCTCGGCCTTGGACAGCATCCGGTAACGCTCGACGCCGGCCTTGGCGGCCAGCGAATGCAGCTCGCCCAGGTGCTTGTTCTCGAGTTCGGCCTTCGTCATCGGAAGCGGCAGGTTATTCAACCGGCAGCGGCGGGGTCGATGCCCTCCAGCGCCGCCGCCTCTGGCCAGGCCTCGGCCTCGGCCTTGACCTGGCGCCGGGACCAGCCCAGCTCGGCCCCGAGAACCTCGGCGATCGGGCGCACCGCGGCGGCGTCGCGCAGCTGCGGCGCCGCCAAGATCCCCAGTCGGGTGCGGCGCAGCAGTACGTCGGCGACGCAGCGGGCCTGCTCGCGGCGGGCGGCGATCGCCACCTCGGCGAGCAGGTCGGGACGGCCGGGGACGATCGGCGCGGACAGCTTCGGGTCGTTCCGGGCGAGCTCGAGGACGGCGCGCGAGGCGTGGCCGTAGCGGAAGGCGAGCTGGCCGAGCGAGTCCTCGCTGACCCCCTCGGGCGCTTTCAGGTCCTCGGCCCTGGCCTCCATCCCGAGCGGGATCTCGGCGGTGTGGCAGGGGGCCTCGCGACCCTCGCGCTCAACCAGGCGGTCGACCGTCTGCTTCGCCATCCGCCTCCAGGTGGTGAGCTTGCCGCCGGTGATCGTCAGCATCCCCGAGGAGGTCTCATACAGCTCGGCTTTGCGTGAGATGTCAACCGACTTGCGCGGGTCGCCGGTCGAGATCAGCGGCCGCACGCCGGCGTAGGCGCCGACCAGGTCGGACTGGGTCAGCGAGGTGCCGAAGAAATCGTTGACGGCGTCGAGCAGGTACTCGGTGTCGGCGGCGGCCGGCTTGGGATGGGCGGTGTCGCCCTCGAAGTCGTTGTCGGTGGTGCCGATCAGGGTGCGGCCGTACCAGGGCAGGGAGAAGATCATCCGCCCCTCCCCCGCCGGGACGATGCAGGCGGCCTGGCCCATCGGCAGGTCGGCCGAGTCGAGCAGCAGGTGGGTGCCGCGGCTGGGGGCGATTCGCGGCACGTCCTCCTCGCCGACCGTCTCCTCGGGCCGGACCTGGTCGGCGAAGACGCCGGTGGCGTTGACGACGTGGTCGGCGCCGACCTCGAAGCGCTCGCCGGACCCGGCCTCGACCGCGGCGACGCCGCCGGCACGGCCGTTGCTGATGAGCACCTCAGTCACCTCGGCGCCGTTGAGCATCACCGCGCCGAAGCGCTCGGCCTCGCCGAGCACGGTCAGGACCAGGCGCACGTCGTCGGTCTGGCAGTCGTAGAAGAGGTAGGCGTCCTTGGGGTCGCGCGCGGCCAGAGCCGGGACCAGTTCCAGCACCTCCTCGCGGGCGATCGTGCGATGGCGGTCCGGCGCCCAGTAGAAGTCCTCGTCCTCCTCCTTGGAGGCACGCAGCTCGCGACGGCTGCGACCGACCCGGGTCGTCGCCATCACGTCGTACATGTTGAGTCCGAGGCCGAGCTTGCGGTCGCGGCGCTCCTCGCCGAGAGCGGCGACCAGGAACGGCGTCGGGTAGACCAGGTGCGGCGCCAGCTGCACCATCAGCTGGCGCTCCAGCAGCGCCTCGCGAACCAGGCCGAGGTCGAAGTTCTGCAGGTAGCGGAGGCCGCCGTGGACCATCTTCGAGGAGCGGCTGGAGGTGCCGACCGCATAGTCGCCGCGCTCCAGCAGGGCGACCGAGTAGCCGCGCGAGGCGGCGTCGAGGGCGACGCCGGCGCCGGTGATGCCGCCGCCGATGACGACGACCTCGAAGTGCCGGCCGGCGATGGCCTCGATCGCGGCGGCGCGGGTCAGCATCGCTGAATCACCTAGTCGAGGAAGGTCGTGGTCGGGACCGGCGGGCGCTCGGGGACCGGCCGCTCCTGGCGCGGCTGCCCGAGGTGGAGCAGGCCGACGAAGCGCTCTCCGGCGGGCAGGCCGACGGCGGCGCGGCCCTCCTCCCCCCGCAGCAGGCCGGGGCTGCGCCAGTAGCCGGCGAGGCCGCGGGCGTGGGCGGCGAGCAGGACGATGTAGGCGGCGACGGCGGTCGAGTGCAGGTCCTCCTCGCGCCGCACCGGATCCTCGTCGAGGACGGAGGAGACGACGACTAGGGTCGGGCAGCGGTCGAGCTTGGCGGCGCCCTCGGGCCCGGCGGCGCCCTTCAGGCGCAGCAGTGAGCCTGGGCCGACGACACGGAAGCGCCAGGGCACCGTCAGGTGATGGTTGGGCGCCCAGTCCGCCAGCTCGAAGAGCTGCTCGAGCTGCTCGCGCGGGACCGGCGCCGGCCCGAATGCCTTGTGGGTGCGGCGGGTGCGTATCGCCGTCTCGACGTCCATCGGTCGAGGGTATAGACCCGCCGCCGTCCTCAAGGCAGCCGGACTACCCTTTCCGCCATGAAAGAGAGCGCTGCACCAGACGAGTCCGCCCGCCTTGCCTACGAAGCCTTCGCTTCGATCTACGACGACTTCAACCACCTCAACGACTACGAGATGTGGTTGGGGGCGCTGCTCCCGGAGCTGGAGAAGCACGGGCTGCGGAAGGGCGGGCTGCTGGACATCGGCTGCGGCACCGGCCGCGCTTTCGAGCCGATGCTGCGGCGAGGCTGGGAGATCCTCGGCTGCGACCTGACGCCCGGGATGCTGGCGGAGGCGCGGCGGAAATTCGGCGACGCGGTCCCGCTCGAGGTCGCCGACATCCGCACGCTGCCGAGCTTCGGCGAGTTCGAGCTGGTCTGGGCCCTCAACGACGTCATCAACTACCTGGTCGGCGACGGCGACCTAGAGCGGGCGCTGGCGGGAATGCGGGCCAACCTCGCGCCGGGCGGCCTGGTCCTCTTCGACGCCAATACGCTGAGCCTGTTCGAGGCCAGCTTCGCCAGTGGCGACGACGAGGGCATGAGCGTCGGCGAGTGGCGCTGGGTCGGCCAGGAGGACGGCGTCGAGGCCGGCGCAACCTTCGAGGCCCAGGTCTCCGGCGGGGAGATCGCGCCCCACCTCCACCGGGAGCGACACTGGACCGAGGACCAGGTTCGCGCGGCGATGGAGACGGCGGAGCTGGAGCTGCTGACCGTCCTCGGACAACGCGAGGTCGACACCAGGGTAATGCTCGAGCAGCCGCCCGACGAGCAACTGCACTACAAGGCGATCTACATCGCCCGCGCGGTGGAGTAGCGCGGGCCGGGCCGACCTCCCTAAGCGAGGCCGGCCCGCGCGCTGTCTCTCTCAGCCCACCTTGGTCGACTGCACGGCCGGGAACGCGGTCTGAATCTTGGTCAGAGTCATCTAGTCTCACCCCCTCCCGCATCTGGTTGGCGTTCTTCAACCAGACCAATACAGAGAAGGAGTCGGACGGCACTTTTCAGCTGGCCGCTAATCTTCTTGCCGCAATTAGGGTTGACTGCTCGGAATCGATGACGCCGGCTAAAGAAACAACGGAAGAGCTTCTAGGGGGGGCGGAGAACTACGAAGCCCCCCTCTACAAGCTGCTGGGCAACCCTTTGCGTACCCGGATCATCATGGTTCTGGGGGGTCGAGAGGCGAGCCCAAAGGAACTGGCCGAAATTCTCGACGAGGACTTTCAGCGGGTCTGCAATCAGGTTCGCTATCTAAAGCGCAACAGCTTCATCGAGCTGGTCGACGAAGACCGCAGAAAGGGCGGCGTACAGCACTTCTACAAGGCCGTGGTTCGGCCACGACTGGAGGCCGACGAGTGGGAGCTTGTGCCTGAGTTCGCCCGGCGATCGAACAGCGCGTTGATACTGCAGCAGATCGTCGCCGACCTTCGAGCCGCGCTGCTCGGCGGAGACTTCGACGCCCACCGGCACCGAGCCCTGCTGCAGAAGCCGATGATGGTCGACGAGCAAGGGATGCGGGAACTGGACGAATCAGCCTTGCGGCACCTCGACGAACAGGAACGAATCGAGGAGGAGAGCGCGTCCAGGCGAGTCGAGAGCGGCGAGCGTGGGATCCCGATCAAGGCGGTTACGATCATCCATCCCGCCGCCAACTCGGGGCTCAAGACGAGTTGAACCGCGGCGCTGGTTGAAAGATCCCAAGCGGTCGGTTTGACAGAACCCGACCACTTAGGAAGACTCGCCGCGACCTTGTTCCTTGAGTGGTCCGGGAGGATCGAACGGTGCTTGACTCAGCAGGTGACGGAATCCAGGACGGCCTCTCCGACGCCAAGCTCTTGACGTTGGAGAAGGAAGCGCTCGACGAGATCACAACCGTCGCGCTCCGCCACGTCAACCGCCTTCCCAGCCGCTCAAAGTGGCGGCTGCGGCTTATCCGGTTGGCCGCTCTGCGCTCAGAACTTCATCCAGCAGGCGACCAAGGTCCTCTGGACGCGGCAAGCGCTGAACCTGTCGCCACGCCTCTGCCATCAGCGGCAGCTCCTCGAGGTTGACGAGGAAGTACTCCTCCGAGAGCTTCAGGGTCTGACTCGCCTTCTCGACCAGGCCGCGGCGGACCAGCTCGGGGATCTCACCTTTTTCGTAGCGCCCGAGCGTCGCCGGCTCGATCTTCATCCGCCTCGCAACGGTCGCCTGATCCAGATTCCGGTAGGCCCGCCCCGCGGCAAGGCGCCGGCCGAGGTCGTACGCGGGTGGTGCTTTCCTCGGGGCCATTATCGAAGTTAATCTTTCATATTCGAAGAGATTCTGCAAACTGATCCGTCGCCGGTGAGCTAGAGGCCGTAGCGCTGGCGCATCCAGAGCTTGCGGACGCCGAGGGCGGCGGCGAAGAGGATGGCGCCGGCCAGGAGACCCAGGGCGGCGGCGCCGAGCGGGCTGCTCGAGTCGCTCCCGGAGGGCTCCTCCGTCGCCGCGGGCGGCTGCGACACGGGGGCGGCGGAACCCTCCCTCTCTCGCCCCCCGGGGGTGGCCGGTGCGGCTGACGCCCCTGGGCTCACCGAGCCCGGGGGTCGCAAAACGTTCGGGAGGGGTCCGCCGCCCCCGTCAGCGGAACCGCCCGGAGAGACGGGCGAGGCTTCGGGGGCACCCGGCAGTCCGGTGGCCGGGGCTACTGGAGGGGGGGTCGGGGCGGGCGTTAGACCGGGGATGAGGCCGCCGGTGGAAGCGGTGGGCTGGCGGGGTGGTGGCGAGATCGGGAGATAGTCGCCGGCGGCGGCGACCAGGACCTCGGCGGTGACCCAGACCGGGGTCTGGTCGCTGGACTTGGAGTAGTGGTAGTGGCCGTTGCTCTCCTGCTGGGCCTCGAGGTATTCGGGGGCGCTCTTACCGCCGCGGCGGTAGTTCGCCGGATCGCCGCCGGCGGCGAGGATTCCCTGGCTGGCCCAGGCGGTCGACTGGCTGTTGACCGAGCCGTTGCCGCCGAGGGGAAAGCCGCCGCCGGAGCGCTGGGCTTCGCGCAGGTAGGAGATGCCGCGGTGGACCGACTTGGAGTCGGGGTCGAGCGCCTGCATCACCGCGCCGGTGCCGTCAGCGGTGCTGGGCGAGCCGCGGACGTCGCCCCAGCCGCCATCGTCGTTCTGGACTTCGTGCAGCCAGGAGAACGACTTTTCGAGGCCGCCGGTGGCGCCGGCGGCGCGCAGGGCGATCACGGCGAAGGCGGTGCTGCCGGGCCAGCCTTCGAAGGAGCCGTTGCCGCGGCGCTTGGCCAACAGTTGCGAGACCAGATTGGCGCCGCCGAAATCGCGTGGGTCGACGCCGGCGCCCTCGAGTGCGAGGATCGTGCGGGCGAGGTCGCCAGGGCTCTTCACCTGGTCGAGCGAGGCGCGCAGGTAGTCGACCGGCGTCTTGCCGCGGCGGGCGACGTCGAGCGGGTTGCGTCCGGCCGCCTCCAGGCCCAGCATCGACCAGCCGGTCATGTCGGCGCCGGAATCGTCTTCGGGAGAGGAGCCGAAGCCGCCGTCGGCGTTCTGCGCCGAGACCAGCCAGTCGGCGGCGCGGCTGACCTCGGAGGCTTGGGCGGGACGTGGCGCCAGCGCCCCGAGCGCGAAGGCGACCAGCAGCAGCGCGGCGACGCCACCGGCACGCAGACCGGGACTGAGCCCATCGCCGGGGGCGGGCGCCTCCGGTCTCGCCTCCCCCCTGCTCCACTCGAAGCGCTCGCGGAAGCGGGTCAGCATTCGCACCATCGCCGGTCCGGCGAGCAGGGCGAAGGCGACGTTGCCGGCCGCGTGGGCGATGTCGAAGGGCAGCGCTCGCGCCTGCAGCACGCCGAAGCGCTCCAGCGATAGATCCCCTCCATACGTCGCCATCAGAGAGAAGTTGAGCAGAGCGCCGTAGGCAATGCCAGCGAAGCCGCAGGTGGCGGCGAGGCTGAGTCGGCCGGCGTTGCGCACGCCCAGCGCCAGACCGGCGCCGAGGATGCCACAGAGGCCCCAGCCGGCCATCTGCCACGGCGTCCACGGGCCCTGCCCGAACCAGAGGTTGGAGACCAGCGCCGTCAGGGCGCCGACCGCGAAGCCGGGGGCGCCGCCGAGCGCGTAGCCGGCGAAGATGACGATGTCGGTGGTCGGCTTGACGTTGGGGAAGGCGGCGAAGGCGAT
>DASYJK010000183.1:0-1833 GCA_035996525.1 Solirubrobacterales bacterium | reverse complement strand
CCGAGCCCGAGGTCGAGGACGAAGAAGACGCCGATGATCGCGTTGAAGAGGGTGAAGACGTTGCCGGCGACGATGCTCGAGGTCGAGCGCGAGGAGGTCTCCTCCGGCGCCCCCAGCTTGCGCAGGCGCTTGGCCGCCTCGGCGCCGGAGAGGCCCTGCTCGGCGGTTGGCTGGTCGCTGGCCATGGCGTCTATTCAATAGGGTGCGCTGCGGATGGCTCTAAAGCTTGGACTGAACCTGGGTTACTGGGGCATCGGCCCGGCCGGCGAGGACGCGCTCGAGCTCGTCAGCGCGGCCGAGAAGCTCGGCTACGAGTCGGTCTGGGCGGCCGAGTCCTACGGCTCCGACGTGGTCAGCGTGCTCGCCTGGCTGGCGGCGCGGACGACCGAGATCAACCTCGGCGCCGCGATCCTGCAGGTGCCGGCGCGTCCGCCAGCCGCCGCCGCGATGGCCGGGGCGACGATCGACAAACTCTCCGGCGGCCGCTTCCTCTTCGGCTTCGGGCCCTCCGGTCCGCAGGTCTCCGAGGGCTGGTACGGCGTCCCCTACGCGAAGCCATGGGGCCGCACCCGCGAGTACATCGAGGTCGTGCGCGAGATCATCGCCCGCAAGGGCCCCGTCGATCATCAGGGCGAGCATTACCAACTGCCTCTACCCGGTGGCGAGGGAAAGGCACTCAAGCTCAACTTCCACCCCGAGCGCAACGAGATCCCGGTCTTCGTCGGCGCGATCGGCCGCAAATCGGTCGAGATGGCGGCGGAGATCTGCGACGGCTGGATCCCGATCTTCTTCAGCGTCGATGCCTTCGAGGCGACCTGGGGCGAGCACCTCGAGGCCGGCTTCGCCAAGGGCGGCCGGCAGCGCTCCGATCTCGAGGTGAGCCCGTCGCTGCAGGTGGCGATCGACGGTGACCTGGAGGCGGCCAAGAGCGTGGTCAAGGCCGGCCTCGTCCTCTACTTCGGCGGCATGGGCAGCCGCAAAACCAACTTCTACGTCGACCTCGCGCATCGCTTCGGCTTCGGCGACGTCGCCGACGAGGTCCAGCAGCGCTTCCAGGACGGCGACCGCGACGGTGCCTTTCAGGCGATGCCGGACGAGATCGTCGAGGCGACCTCGCTGGTCGGGACCGAGGCCGAGGTGGCCGCACGGATCGAGCGCTTCCGCGAGGCCGGGATCGATCGCCTGATCGTCTCCGCCGTCCACATGGACCGCGGCGAGCAACTGCACACCCTCGAGCGTCTGGGCGCCATTTCCGGCGTGCAGACGCGCGGCTGACACTTCCCATAATCTTCCCCGCCGCGTGAAGATCGGAGTGCCGAAAGAGACTGCTGCTGGGGAGCGCCGGGTCGCGCTGGTCCCTGACGTGGTCAAGTCGCTGAAGAAGAACGAGCAGGTCGAGGTGCTGGTCGAGCATGGTGCCGGCGACGCCGCCGGACATCCCGACTCCCAGTACGCCGAGGCCGGGGCCGAGGTGGTCGAGGGCGAGGTTACGTGGGGCGCCGACGTCGTCCTCCGCGTCGCCGCCCCCTCAACCGCCGAGATCGCCAAGCTCGGCTCCAGCCAGCTCTTCATCGGCCACCTCGCCCCCTGGACCGCGGCCGAGTCCAACAACGCGCTGGCTCAGGCCGGCGTCACCAGCTTCGCGATGGAGGCGATTCCGCGCACCACGCGGGCCCAGGCGATGGACGCGCTCTCCTCGCAGGCCGCCGCCGCCGGCTACGCGGCGATGCTGATCGCCGCCCGCGAGTCGGGCCGCTTCTTCGGGATGATGACCACCGCCGCCGGCACCGTGCCGCCGGCCAAGGTCCTCGTCCTCGGCGCCGGCGTCGCCGG
>DASYJK010000182.1:0-10297 GCA_035996525.1 Solirubrobacterales bacterium | reverse complement strand
TACCCCTGACCCCTCTCGCTCACGACCAATCCCGGGTAGCCATAGGGCGATACCGCATCCCGCTCGCCGGTGTCGCCAATCTCGCGAACGATCAGCGGGGCTAGAAGCTCAGAGTTCCCACTCTGGATCCGCAGCGTGTGGGTGACCTCCTCTGCATCGAGGAACGAACGCGAGCGAAAGAACTCCCCGGAGACCGCAGCCTCGCCGCGATCCTCCAGCAGCTCGGCGGTGGCAACGGGTGCGCTCACTCGAAGAGGTCGGCGGCCGCGGCGCGGAACTCGTCGGGGAGCACGCCCCAGACCTCGCAGTCGTCGGGCGGGGCGCCCTCGCGGGCGAGGTGGGAGCGCATCGTGCCCTCGTGCACCCATCCCAGACTGCTCACGGTCTTCTTGGCAATCTCGTTGCGGGCCGGGATGCGGCCGTAGACGCGGTGGGCGCCGTACTCGTCGAAGGCCTTGGCGATCGTCAGCGCCTCGGCGCGGCGGCCGACGCCCTTGCCGCGGACGTCGTCGCCGATCAGCGCCCCCAGCTCCGGCGCCGTCTGGCGGAAGAGCCCGTAGAGGGCGGTGAAGCCGACCGGCTCGTCGTAGCCCTCGACCACGATCGCGAACTTGCGGTCCTCGCCGGAGTCGTCCATCGCCCGCTCGGCCCAGCCCTCGGCCTGCTCCGGCGAGAAGCTGTCGCGCTGCTCCATCAGCGAGGCGGTCGCCGCCGGGTTGTTGAACCAGCGATGCACCGCTGGCGCGTCGCTGGGCTCGAAGGGACGGAGGGATACGGCGGGCCGGTCGCTCATCGCGCAAACCCTAAGTCCTTGCGCGGAACTGCATCATCTTCGAAATCCCGGAGATTACGAACGTGATGCAATTCGCTCAATCGGGAGCGAGGCCCTGGCCGCTGATCACGAGCCAGACGGTCTTGGCGAGGATGCGGGCGTCGAGGGCGGCGGAGCGCCGGTCGACGTACTCGACGTCGAGCTCGATCCGCTCCTCCCAGGGAATGCCAGCGCGGCCCTGGACCTGGGCCCAGCCGGTGATCCCGGGCAGGACCTCGTGGCGGCGGTTCTGGAACGGGGTGTAGTCGTCGACCTGGGCGGGGATGGTCGGGCGCGGTCCGACGATCGCCATCTCGCCGCGGAGGACGTTGACGAGGTTGGGGAGCTCGTCGAGCGAGGTGCGGCGGAGGAAGCGGCCGGCACGGGTGACGCGGGGGTCGTCGCGGGTGACCACGGTGCCGACCCCGACCGGGTCGGAGCCCCGCTCCATCGTCCGCAGCTTCCACATCTCGAACCCGGCGCCGCCGCGCCCGATCCGGCGCTGGCGGTAGACGACCGGGCCGCGACTGCCGAGCTTGATCGCGATCGCGGCGACGAGAAGCACGGGCGAGAGGACGACGAGGGCCACGGTGGCGATCAGGAGGTCGACGGCGCGGGGCATCAGCGCGTCCCTTCCGCCTTCTCCCAGCGCCCGGAGGCGCCATGGCGGCGACGGTCCCAGAGGCCGGCGGCGATCGAGGCGGTCGTCATCACGTAGTAGCGGGCGATCCGCAGCGGGGTCAGTGGGTAACGGCGGGCCGCCAGCGCCGCGGCGATCAGGGCCAGCTGGGCAATGAAGGTGAGGACGTAGACGGTGCCCTGGCCGAGCAGGGCGACGTTGGCGGCGAGGACGACGAGGTGAAGGGCCGGGCTGAGGTAGCGCAGCAGCCGGTGCGAGGCGAGCTCGAAGGCGAACAGCGGCGGGTAGCCCCGCGGATCGACCATGCCTTCGCCGACGACGATGTCCCAGAGCCCGACCATCATCCGCCGTTTGCGGGCGAACTCGCCCTCCATGGTCGGCACCATCTTCTCCTCGGCCCGCGCCGTCGGCACGTAGAGCGAGCGCAGGCCGCGCTTGGCCAGCTCGAAGGGGAAGCTGAGGTCGTGGCTGCCGGAGGGGGCGAGCGGCAGGTAGGCGGCGCGGCGAACCGCGTAGATGGCACCGTTGCCGGCGGTGATGCCGCCGAGGGCCGACTCCATCTCCCGCACCGCCATCTCGTAGCGCCAGTAGGCGCCCTCGAGGTTGTCGCCGCCGGCGTCGACGAAGCGGACCTGGCCGCAGACGTAGCCGACCGCGGGGTCGGCGAAGGGGGCGACGAGGCGGCGCAGGGCATCCGGCGCCCACTCGTTGTTGGCGTCGGAGAAGGCGAGCAGCTCGCCGCTCGCCCGCTCGGCGGCGGCGTTGAGCGCCGCGACCTTGCCGCCGGGCGGGAGCTCGAGGACGAGGTCGGCGCCGGCGGCGCGGGCGCGCTCGGCGGTGGCGTCGGTGGAGCCGTCGGAGGCGACGATCAGCTGCAGCCGCTGGCGCGGGTAGTCGAGCGCGAGCGCGTTGGCGACCTTGGCCGCGATCACCTCCTCCTCGTCGTAGGCGGGGACGATCAGGGAGACCGTCGGGGGCGAGGGCGGAGCGGGGGCGGGAGAATCCGCTGGCGGCTGGGCGGCTGAGGTGGGCGCGGGTGGAGCGCCGAAGCCCCCGGCCGCGGGGCGCGGCAGCGGATCGTCTTCGACCAGGCCGGGCCAGGTCTCGGGTGGGTGGCGACGCAGGGCGAGCAGCGCCCGCAGCGCCAGCGGGTAGCCGGCGTGGGTGTAGACGATGAGGCCGGCGCAGAGCCAGAAGAGGATCGCGACGGCGGTCATCCGCGGGCCTCCAGCAGCTCGCGGTAGAGGCCGAGGGTGAGGCGGGCGGCTTCGTCCCAGGAGAAGGGGCCGGCGCCGGCGCGGGCGGCGGCGGCGGCGAGCTCGGCGCGGGTGAGTTCGTCCCCGACCAGCTCGACGAGCGCGGCGGCGAGCGCGTCGACATCACCCGGCGCGACTAGCCGGCCGGCCCCGGTCGCGGCGACCTCGGGGAAGCCGCCAACGGCGCTCATCACCATCGGCTTGCCGAAGGCGAGGCCGGTGTAGAGGACGCCGGAGTGCTCGGCGTCGAGGTAGGGGAGGGCGACGAGGTCGGCGCGGCGGAAGATCGCCGGGATCTCGGCGTCGTCGACGAAGCGGGTGACGAAGCGGACGCGGCCGGGCGCGGCGGCGGCAAGCGTCCGCAGCGACGCCAGGTCCATACGGGGGTTGCCGACGATCCAGAGCTCGGCCCCCTCGACCCGGCGGAAGGCTTCGAGCAGCACCTCGATCCCCTTGTACTCGCGCAGCAGGCCGAAGAAGAGGATCACCGGGCCCTCGGCGCCCTCGAGCTCGGCCGGCAGCGGCTTCTCCTCGGGTAGGTGGGTGAGGTAGTCGAAAGCGCCGTGGGGGATGACCCGGACCTTGGCGGGGTCGAGCCCGACCTCGTCGCGGAGGCGGGCGGCGCCGTGCTCGGAGTGGGCGACGACGGCGTCCATGCGGTCGAAGACGCGGCGGGCACGGGGGGCCTGGCGCGGGCTCGCGATCGGGGGCAGGATGTAGTGGGCGGTCATCACCCGCGGACGACGCGGTGGCAACAGGTGGACGTCGAGCGAGGGCATGGTCAGCCACTGGTAGTGGACGACGTCGGGCCCCGCGGCTGCACGGTCGCAGCGGGCGCCGTCGCGGCGGAAGCGCAGCATGTCCACCAGGTGCTCAGCCGCCTTGAAGGGGACGCGAGCGGGAGCGTCGAGCCCGCGGGAGGCGCTGCGGCGGTAGAAGCGCTCCTCGACCCCGTAGCCCTCGGCCGCCGGCACATCGCCATGGAGGAAGCGGCTGGTCACCAGCTCGACCTCGGCCCCGGCGCGCGCCAGCGCCGCCGCGAGGGCGCGGTCGTAAGGCGGCGTGAAGGCCGAGGGGTCGACTATCTGAACGTTCATCAGGTTTGGACTGCTGGGGTGCATCGCTTTGACCAGGCCCACCGGTGTGCGAGCTTCGAGCGAGCCCCGATTATCGTGCCCTGCTTGGCACCCACGCTCTCCTACTGCGTCGTGAACACGAATGGCCGCGAGTACCTGCTCGCCTGCCTGGCGGCGATCGAGCGAACTCACCCCCCCGAGATCAACCACGAGATTCTGGTCCTCGACAACGCCTCCGGCGATGGCTCCGCAGACGCCGTGCGGCAGCTTGGGGGCGACATTCGCCTGATCGCGCTGGAGCGGCGGACCGGCAAGGCGGAGAACGACTCGACCCTGCTGCGCGAGGGCGCGGGCCGCTACTGCCTGCTGCTGAACGAGGACTCGGAGCTGCGGCCGGGAGCGAGCGCGGCGCTGATCGCGGCGCTCGACGCCGATCCGAAAGCCGCCGCGGCGACCCCGCGGCTGCTCGACTCCGCCGGCAAGCCGGTGCCCTGCGCCTGGCGCTTCCCCGGCGTCGGGACGGCGCTCGCCGGAGCGCTGTTCCTACACCGCCGGCTCACCGTCCAAAGCAAGGGCTCAGTGACCCGCCGCGTCGACTGGGGCCAGTCGAGCGCGCTGCTGGTCCGCCGCGAGGCCGCCGCGGCGGTCGACTACCTCGACCCAGCCTTCTTCGTCTACTACGACGAGTGCGACTTCGCCAAGCGCCTCGACGATGCCGGCTGGCACTCGCTCTTCGTCCCCGGCGCCGAGGCCGTCCACCACGACCAGCTCTCGACCGACCTCGCCGAGGGCCTGCCGCGTATCGTCGAATTCCACCGCAACCGCGACCTCTACATGCGCAAGCATCACGGCCGAGCCGCGGCGCTGACGGTTCGCCTCCTCACCGCCTGGACCTACGCGGTGCGAGCGCTCGCCGCCGCCGTCCTCCCCAACCAACCCGCCGCCATCTACCGCGCCCACACTCGCCAGGCGCTCTTCCCCCAACGCGGCGAGTCGATCCGCGACCGCGCCTGACGAGCCTCTATCCCGTTCCGCGGTTCCCAATCCACGGGATACGAAGGAAGCGAACCGTGGAACTGGTCCAACCATCGACCAACTAGTTCCGCGGTTCGTTTCCCACCAAATGGGCGGATAAGGAACCGCAGAACGGAGAGGGCGCGCTAGCGCAGCGTGTCCTCGTCCATGCGCTCGACCTCGTAGGCCTCCGGGATCTGCCCATCGACGGCGCTGGGCTGGGCGCGCAGGCGCTGGAACGAGGCGGCCAGCTCGCCGGGATGGCGGAGGCGGGCGATCCAGAGGCGCTCGCCGGGGGTGAAGAAGCCGCTGACGTAAAGCACCAGCGGGTAGGCGGCGACGAGGACGAGGCGGCCGAGCAGGCCGGCGGCGCCGGAGGTCGGCAGCAGCAGCTCGCCGGCACCGACCAGCACCGCCGCGGTCAGCACCACCCGGGACAGGCGGCCCCACTGGTAGGGGACCGGGAAGAGACGCTGGGTGAAGACGTACATCAGCGCCACCACGACCAGGTAGGAGGCGACGAGGGCCAGGGCGGCGCCGACGATCCCCAACGGCGGCACCAGCAGCAGGTTGAGGACGACGTTGGCGGCGAGGGCGGCGAGGGCGGCCGGGAAGTTGAACTCGGTGCGGCCGGTCCTGCCGAGGATCACCACCATCACCATGTAGAGCGCGTAGAGGGTGACGGCGGTGGTGATCAGGCCGATCGCTTCGTAGGAGTCGAAGAACTTCGGGGCGGCGAGGGCACGGACGATCCAGCGCGAGAGCAGCCACATGCCGGTGACGACGAAGGCACAGCCGCCGACGAAGAGGGTGACCACGGTGGCGTAGACGCGACGGGCCTCGCCGTCCTCGCGGATCGAGTAGGCCAGCGGCGGCCAGGCGAGCTGGAAGCCGCGGACGAGGACGTTGACCCCCTGCGCGAACTTGACCGCCAGCGAGTAGAGCCCGGCCTCGGCGAGGCCGAGGTAGCGGACGATGATGATCCGGTCGACGAAGTTGAGCAGGTAGAGCGAGACCTCGGCCGGCATCGTCGGCAGCCCGAAGCGCAGCAGCCGTCGCAGCAGGTCGCGGTCGAAGAGGAGCGAGAGGCGACGACGCTGCAACACGATCAGGCCGAGGACGAAGACGGCGCCGCTGGCGTAGCTGCCGACCAGCAGGCCGCGGGCGCCCTCGCCGGCACCGACCACGAGCACGACGGTGAGGCCGATCGTGACCAGGACGTTGAGGATCGTGGTGACGAAGAAGGCGCGGGCGCGCTCCTCGAGCCGGAACAGGGTGAGCATGAACTCGAACATCGTCAGCACCCAGAGGCCGCCGATCGAGATCCGCACCAGCTCGGCCATCTGCCCCACTTCGGACGCGTGCTTGGGGTCGAGCAGCGCTTCGGCGAGCGGGGTGGCGAACGGCAGCGCGATCAGGGCCCCGATCGTCGCGAACCAGAAGAGGCCGGCAAAGGTGCTGGCGACGATCCGCTCGGGGTCCTCGCCGTCCTTGTAGTAGAAGCGCAGCAGCGCCTCGATCAGGCCGAGGCGGACGACGATGCTGGCGGTGACGATCGCCGCGAACATCACCTCGGCGGCGCCGTAGTCGGCCGGGGTCAGGTAGCGCGTGTAGAGCGGCAGCAGCGCGACCGCGATGAACTTCGAGACGATGCTCGCCGCCGTGTAGGCGGCACCGGTCGTCGCCAGGCGGCGCAGGTATCCCGACACGGCCCGACCCTACGCCGAGTCGCGGACTGGTGGCGCTGCCAACGAAGCGCCTACGGCCAGCAGCACCCAAGTGATCGGGTCCTCGAAAAACCCTGCATAGGACATCGTGTGCACGAGGAGCGCTACGAAGGCCGCGAGAACTGCGGCTCGGGCGGCGAGCAACCAGGAGGGGGAGTCCTGCGGGCGGGGCAAACTGGCTCCGTTCTCGGACTCCCCCTCCTGGTTGCCAACCGGCGAGCCCCGGATTCCTGAAGTCATGGTCCAGAGGGCCACCACGATGAGGGCCGCGTAGAGGAGAAAGCCCAAGAGGCCTTGCTCGGCGAGGACCGTGACCGGCTCGGTGTGGGAGACGGAGACGGGGATGTCCTTGTTGGCGCGGTGGGTGCTGTAGGCGTGCTGGAAGGAGCCGGAGCCGTAGCCTTGGACGGGGCGTTCGGAGAAGAGTTCGAGGCCGCCGGAGACGAGGTTGCCGCGGCCGCTGAGGTCGACGTTGAGGCGGTCGGTGGTGAGCTTGCCGGAGCCGCCGACGAGGACGATCGCCAGGGCGGCGCCGACGATGCCGACGGCGACCGCGGCCAGGGTCCACTTCCAGCTCCAGCGGATCGCGGCGAGAACCGCCAGGCCGGCGAGCAGGGCGATGAAGCTCGACTGCGAGAAAGTCTGGGCGAGGCCGAGCCAGAGGAAGGCGACGAGGACCGTCAGCAGCGCGAGCTGGCGCCGTTCCTTCGCCCACAGCAGCGCCGCCGTCGCGACCACGATCACCAGCGCCAGGTAGCGCCCGTAGACGTTGGGGTCCCAGAAGACCGAGTTGACGCGGAAGTAGGTGTGGAATTCGTTCGACCTGATCACCTGGTCGTTCCAGAAGAGGTCGCGGCTGAGGTACTCGACCGAGCCGATCGCGACGAAGGCCGCCGCCTCGGCGCCGACCACGATCAGGACCAGCCTCAGCAGCCGCGCGTCCCACTCGACCTCGCGCAGCAGCCGGTAGGCGACGGTGAAGGGGACGAGGAAGAAGCAGATGTTCTGCAGCCCCTTCGAGAAGTCGCCCGAGTAGAGCGCCTGGATCGCGTAGACGACGACGAAGGCGGCCAACGTCCAGGCCAGCGGTCGCGGGGTCCAGGTGCTGGGCGGTGAGGCCCAGTCCCGGGCCAGGGTGAAGACGACCCCGGCGGCGATCACCAGGTAGAGCGGCACCAGCAGGTTGGCGGTGTCACCGCCGGCGTGCAGCGGCACCCGGAAGGGGAGCGCAGCGACGATCGCCAGCGGCAACAGCAGCGGCCAGCGGCGGAAGGCGTAGGCGAGCACCCCGACCGCCACCGTGCCAGCCAGGAGGAGCGCCACGATGCGGCCGTCATCGTGGCGCAGGTCGACGATCTGGGTCGTGTGCCACTGGTCGCCGAGGATCAGCAGCGGGAACAGCCCGATCGCCAGCAGCATCGCCAGCGAGCGCGGGCGGCCGGGGGGCAGGAGGATCGAGGCGGCGCAGGCGAGGGCCGCGACCAGGACCCCGGCGGCGGCGAGGAAGTCGCTCAAGGGGCGGCCCTCACCCCCGGAATGCACACAGTCGTGGCCCGTCGATGTGGCGCCCGGTGCAGCTTGATCACGCCCGGCGGCACCAGGTTGCGTTCCTGCCCGAGCAGCTTCACCCGCAGCTTGTAGCGGCCCTGGGGAGCGATGCCGCCGCCGCGCTGCCGGCCGTCCCAGAAGTAGGAGAAGTAGTGGTAGCGCTTGAGGAACTGGTCGCGGCCGAGGGTGACGACGACCCGGCCACCGGGCTTGACCACCTGCACGGTCGCGTGATCGGACTGGGTGACGCGGAACTTGATCCGGACCCGGTCGTAGTGGCAGTCGCCGTTGGGGGTGAAGGCGTGGACCGGATTATCCGGGTGCAGCACCGGCACCGCGACGAAGGTGACCCGGTCCAGCACCAGCGGGTCGCGCTTGAGCCGCTGCGCCCAGCCGAAGGCGGCAACCGTGGCGAGGACGAGGAGCGCGAAGACCAGTGCGGCCGCGTTAGCCCGCCGCCGTGGCATTGTCCTCGCCGACCACGACCGCCACGTTCGCCCCCGCCGCGGCGGATTTGACTTCCGAGCTCATCAGTTCGACCTTCGAGATCCCCAGCTGCTTGGCGACCTTGCGCGCTTCCGGGGCGTGCCCGCGTTCGAACATGACCACGCTCGATTCGAAGCTCTGGTCGGTGTTGGAGACGGCGCCGAGCGTGAAGCCCTTGCGCTCGACCTTGTCGCCGTAGGTGGCGGCGAGGCCGGCGGTGGCGGTGCCGTTGAGAACGGTGACGTCGATTTCGCTCGGCTGCAGCTTCGCTGCGTCCTGCTTGCCCTTCTTACCGCTGGCGCTGTCGTCGGAGCCGCTGACCACGAGGTAGGCGACGCCACCGACGACGACCAGCATGACGACGAAGATCGCGATCAGGGACCGGGACTCGGCAAGCCGGGCCCCGAGGTTCGAGCTGCCCTCGCTGAAGCGCTCGCGGCGGCTCTGGGCCGGCAGCCCGGCCTCGCGTCGCTGCCGCCGTTCCTCGCGCTTGCTGACTGCCTCGTGCTCGGCGGTGCGGGACTCCTCCAGCTGGCGCAGCTCCTCCGCCCGCTGGGCGGCGATCGTCGAGGTCGCCTCCTTGCGCTCGGCATCGCGCTCGGGGGCCGAGCCGGCCCATTCGCGCAGGCGCCGGATGTCCCGCCCTTGCGTAAACGAGAGCAGGGCGAGCACGGCGAGCCCGAGGAACGCGGCCAGGCCGGCGAAGGCGCCGATCTGTTCAATCACCTTTAGCAAGCTGCGAGAGACTATTCGCCAGAGACGACTGTCGCCGCATCGCTGCCGGGAGAGGCGATCATCTCGACCACCCGCTCGGCCAGATTCGCCTCGTCGCCGGCCATCACCAGGTCTTCCAGCGAGACCAGAGTGGAGTCGACCCAGGCGGGGTCGAGTGCCCTGGCGCGGACCGCGCGGTTGATCCGCCGCGCCGCCGTCGGCTGCAACTCCTCGCTGGCGCCGAAGAGCTCCTCGTGCAGCTTCTCGCCGGCCCGCGGCTGCGTGAACTCGACCGCGATGTCCTCTTCCGGCTCGTAGCCGGCGAGCCGGATCATGTTGTGGGCGAGGTCGAGGATCTTCACCGGCTCGCCCATGTCGAGGACGAAGACCTCGCCCTTGCCGGCGCCGATGTCACCGGCGCGGATCACCATCTGCACCGCCTCCGGGATCGTCATGAAGTAGCGGGTCATCTCCGGGTGGGTGACGGTGACCGGGCCGCCGCGCTCGATCTGGTTGCGGAAGATCGGGACGACGCTGCCGGACGAGGCCAGCACGTTGCCGAAGCGGACCGAGGCGAAGCGGGTGCCGGGATGGCTGTGGCCGGCGTTCTCGACGATGAACTCGGCCATCGCCTTCGAGGCGCCCATCACCGTCTTCGGGTTGACCGCCTTATCGGTGGAGATGAGGACGAAGCGCTCGACCTTGGAGGCGGCGGCGGTCTCGGCCGTGATCCGGGTCGCGATCGCGTTGTTGCGGACCGCCTCCAACGGGTTCGCCTCCATCAGCGGCACGTGCTTGTAGGCGGCGGCGTGGAAGACGACGCTGGGCTTGAAGCGCTGCATCACCTCCAGCATCCGGTGCGGCTCCTTGCAATCGGCCAGCACCGACTCGACGTTGGTGAAGTGGCGCAGCTCGACCATCTCGCGGTCGATCTCGAAGAGGTTGTCCTCGGCGTGGTCGAGCATCACCAGCAGCCGCGGTTTGACCTGGGCGATCTGGCGGCAGAGCTCGGAGCCGATCGAGCC
>DASYJK010000181.1:0-19262 GCA_035996525.1 Solirubrobacterales bacterium | reverse complement strand
TCATGCTGATGGCGCCGCTGCTCTTCATCGCCGGCCTCGCCTTCGGCTACTTCGCGGTGCTGCCGGCCTTCAGCCCGACCGAGCGCCGCACCGTGCTGCCGATCCTGCTGCTCTTCCCGATCCTTTTCCTGGCGGGGATCGCCTTCTCCTACTTCGCGGTGATGCCGGCCGCGGTCAAGTTCCTACTCAACTTCAACGACAGCCAGTTCAACGTCCAGGTCAGGGCCCGCGACTACTACAGCTTCTTCTCGACGACGATGCTTGCCGGCGGCCTGATCTTCCAGCTGCCGCTGGCGATCCTCGCGGTCACCCGGCTCGGAATCGTCAGCGTCGAGCAACTGCGATCGAACCGCCGCTACGCCTATCTGTTGATCGCGATCGTCGCCGCGGCGCTGCCCGGAGTCGACCCCGTTTCGATGCTGATTGAGATGGTTCCGCTGCTTGTTCTGTATGAGTTGAGTATCTTGCTCGCGCGGGCCTTTGGCCGGCCGGGAGAATCTGACGAGGCGGCGCAGCCGTCCATTTAGGAGCATCGAGGGGCTGATGGCGAAAAAAGACGGCGAGCGCAGAATGGTCTTCGACACCGGTGGCAGGCGCCGCGGTGTCGTCAAAGTCGTCTACGCGATTCTCGCCGTGCTGATGGGCTTCAGCCTCCTGCTTGTCGTCGGCCCGGCGCCGCTGCAGAGTCTCTTCGGGATCAGCAACGAAGTCAGCAACGCGGCCCAGCAGTTCGAAGAACAGTCGCAGCGGCTGGAAGTGAAACTGAAGAAAGACCCGCGGAACCCGGACCTCCTGCTTGGCCTCACCCGGGCCCAGATCAATGCCGGCAACGCGCTGGTGGAATCCAACTCGGCCGGCGAAATCGCCTTCACCCCGGAAGCCACCCAGCAGCTGCAGGCGGCCAGCGAATCCTGGTCGAAGTACCTGAAGGCGACCAGCGAACCCAGCTCCGCCGGTGCTCAGGTCGCGGCCCAGGCCCTCTTCAGCCTCGCTGGGGCCGCCCGCACCGGGCCTGAAGCCGAGCTCAACGTCCGTGCCGCGGCGAACGCGCAGGAGATCGTCGCCAAAGCCCGGCCCAGCCTTGGCAGCCTCAGCACGCTGGCGATCTACCGCCTCTACTCCTTCGACTACAAGGGCGCGGCCGAAGCCGAAAAGGCGGCGAAAAAATACGCCAACACCAAGTTCGAACGCGAAAACCTCGAAAACGAACTCGAACAGATCAGCAAACGCGGCCACGAATTCCAGAAACAGCTGGCTGAAATCGAAAAGGAAGCGAAAAAAGCCCGGTCCGAAGGCAAATCCGGGATCGCCAATCCGCTCGGCGAAGGCAATCCGCTCGGCGGGCCCTAGGTCCGCATCAGTGGGCCGCGAAGGACTCGAACCTTCAACCTTGAGCTTAAGAGGCTCCTGCTCTAACCAGTTGAGCTAGCGGCCCAGAGCCGGGAAGTATAGGAAGGCGGAGCGCCTGGAGGCCCGCCGCGCCTAGCGGGCTCTGCAGAACTTTTCGACGGCGCCTTCGATCAGGGTGCCGTCGGCGAATATGAAGCGGCCGTGGGTCTGGAGGATCCCGTCGGAGCAGTGGGCGGAGACGTAGCTGCGGGTGCGGCCGCCGGCGCTGAAGCGACGCCCGACTTTGACGCCGACGTGGGTGATCGAGGCCAGCCCGCCGGCGATCGGGGGCAGGTTGAGGGTGGCGCGGTAGCGGAACCGGCCCGGCTGCCGTTCGATTGGGATCACGATCGCGAAGGTTTCGGTGCTGGGGACGTCGATGCGGGCGTGGAGGACGACGGTCGGATCGCCCCCCTGTGGCGGCCCGTTGAAGAGGGTCAGCGGCGCCCCGACGACGACCGGCGCCCCGCCGAGTTCGACCGAGGCTTCGACGCGGCCGGTGCCGACCTGCGCCCCGGCGCAGATCCGTCGCGCTTCGGCACTGCTCGAGCTGGCGATCTGTTCGGGCCGGCAGATCGGCAGGCCGCCGGCGCTGAGGCGGCCGTCGCGGTCGAATTCGACCACCGCCTGTTCCAGCGCCACCGGCTTGCCGCCGCCTTTGGCGGCGATGTCGAAGTGACCCTGGAAATCGATCGGGGCGAACTGATGGCGCGGCAGCCAGCGCGGCTGGAAGCCGCCGTCGGCGCGCAGGATCAGGTTGTTGATCGCGACCAGCGCGCCGCCGCCCCAGGCCACTCCCGCCAGCGGGCCCGCCAGCGCTACGCAGAGGAAGACGGCGATCAGCCGGGCGCGTGGCATGGCGAGGTCAGCGTGCCCGGGAAGAAGCTGCCGTCGGTGAAGCTCAGGGACCCATGCACCTGCAGGCGCCCGCCCGAGCAGTGGGCGTTGAGGTAGCCCACCGTTTCGCCGCCGCGCTTCCAGGTTTTGCCGATCGTCGCCTTGACCAGGGTGGCGGCGCCGTAGCCGCCGGCGATTTCGGGCAGCTCGATCTGCACCCGGTAGCCGTAGCGGCCCTGGTGGATCCGTTCGATCGGGATCGGCACCAGCAGGGTCTTCGGCGCCGGGACCGTCTCGTAGGCGTGACCGATCAGGCTCGGCATCCCGCCCACGGGTGGGCCGTTGAAGAAGGTGATCGGCACCGTGACCTGCTGCGGCGCCAGCCCGGGCAGGCGGACGTCCGCCTTGCCGACCCCTTCGCCGACGATCGCCCCGGCGCAGCGCTTGCGGGCCGCGGGCGTGGTCGTGTCGGCGAGCTTGGCCAGCGTGCAGATCGGCAGCCCTTTGGCGTCGATCGTGCCGTTTTTGTCAAAGCCGAAGATCAACCGACGCAGCGTCGGCGGCTGCGATCCGTCGGTGGTCTTGATCCGGGTGACGTTGCTCACCTGCACCGGCACGTTCGTCTTGGCTGGCAGCGCGCGCGGGAAGATGGTGGCGGTAGCGCTGACCACCGTCTTGTCGATTTCGATTTTCAGCGCCGAGGCGCTGGCGCAGGCGAGCAGCGCGGCGAGACCCGCGACGGCCAAGGCTCTGATCAGCGTTCTCCTCATCCCTACCTCCACAACCAGGCTAGCGGCCGGTCGGCGCGGTCGTTCAACCGGAGCCCTTGCAGGGTTTCAGCAGGCTGCCGTGGAGCACCGTGCCGTCTTTGAAGGTGAACTCCCCTTTGGCCTGGAGGCGGCCGTCCGGACAGCTGGCATTGACGTAGCTCAGCCGCTTGCCTTTGTAATTCCATTCGCGGCCGATCGTCAGCTGGCCGTAGATCGGCGTGCCGTAGCCACCGGCGATGCGGGGAATTTCAGCGACGGTCTGGAAGCCGTAGCGCCCGTCGTGGACCCGTTTGATCTCGATCGGGACGACGAAGGTGGTCGGGCCCGGGACGGTCAGATGGGCGTGGGCGAGCACGGTCGGGTTGCCGTTTTTCGGCGGCCCGTTGAAGATCGTGATCGCCGAGCCCGCCGGGATCGGTCCCTGTTCGGGGAAATTGACGACCGCCTTGCCGAAGCCGGTGCCGACGATCGACCCCGGACAGAGCTTGCGCGCCTGCGGGGTCGTGGTCGCGGCCAGTTTCGCCATCGTGCAGACCGGCAGCCCCTTGGTCACGACTTCGCCGTGTTTGTCGAACCAGAGCGTGATCGTCTTGAGCACCGGCGGCGGCGAGCCGTCGGCGGTGAGGATCTTGCCGTAGCCGTGCACCTTGATCGGCGCCAGCTCGTGCTTGGGCAGCGTCGTCGGCGTGAAGCCGCCATCGGTGACGACGACGATATTTCCCGCCTGTAAGCGGATCGCGGAGGCCGAAGCGGCGACCATGAGCGCGACCGCGGTAAGCAACACCAGCGTTCTTAACACAGTCTTCCGCATCTGCTCCCTCCCTTTATCCTCCCGAATCGCCAAACTACCACGGGATGCAAAGGGGAAGGAGCAGGGATCGCCCCGATTCAGAGGGAGACGAATCGGGTCGGCGCCCACCATTGACGCTGCGCTATCCGCGCGCGGTTTTGGTCGTCGCGACCCTGATTCTGGCCGCCCTCGGGATCATCGGGTTCAACGTCGAGAGCCGGCTCGACCCGACCACGCTGGACATCCCGGGCACCGACTCCTCGCGCGCCAACGCTCTCGTCGCCGAACACTTCGGCGACAGCGCCCCCTTTGTGATCCTGCTGCAGGGCCCGACGGCCGCGCTCGATCGCCAGGGGCCAGAGCTGATCCGCGCCCTGCGCCGCGACCCGAAGGTAACCACGCTCTCCCCCTGGGACCGCGGCAACGTCTCGCAGCTCCGGCCCAACCCGCGGCGGGCGCTGATCCTGGCCGACTTCCACGTCGACGTCAAAACCGCCGTCAACGACACGGTCGGGCAGGTCGAAGACGCGATCGAAGAAGAGATCCATGCGCCGGTCCGCGCCACCCAGACCGGCTACGCGACGATCTCGCGGGCGATACAGGACGAATCGATCGCCTCCAGCGAGCAGGGCGAGCTGCTGGCGCTGCCGTTCCTGCTGCTCGTCCTGCTGCTCGTCTTCCGCTCGCCGGTGGCGGCGGCGATCCCGCTCGGCTTCGGCGCCGTCACCGTCGTCGCCTCGCGCGGCATCCTCCACTTCTTCACCGCCTGGTTCAGCATCGACGCCTTCGCGCTGACGGTCTGCACGATGATGGGCCTGGCCCTGGGCGTGGACTATGCGCTGCTGATGGTCTCCCGCTTCCGCGAGGAGCTGGTAGCGGGGAAGGAGCCCCTGGAGGCGGCGGCAATCACCCGCCGCACCGCCGGCCGCACGACGATCTTCGCCGGCAGCACCCTGCTGATCTCGATGCTGGTCTCGATCTTCGTCGTGCCCGGACCGCTGCTGGCCTCGCTGGCGGGGACGGTGGCGATGGTGGTCGTGCTCAGCGTCGCCGTCGCCACCCTGGTCGGCCCGGCGCTGCTGGTGCTCGTCGGCCCCAACATCGACCGCTGGCGGATCGGGAAGCCGGCGAACGGAAGGTCGCGGCTGATGGTCCTGGTCGGGGCGGCGCTGAAGCGCCCGGCGCTGGCCGCGGTCCTGATCGGCGGCGTGGTGCTGGTCCTCTCGGCGCCGGCGATCGCGCTCAAGACCGGCCCGCCCAGCACCCAGCAGCTGCCCCAGGACGCGCCCGCGCGCAAGGACGTCGAATTGATCGCCGCCACCGCCGGCCCCGGCTACGAAGCGCCTTACCAGGTCGTCGCCGCCAGCAGCGAAGGGCCGATAACCGACGCCAAGAACCTCGACGCGCTCGAACGTTGGCAGCGACGGATCGCGCGGATCCCCGGGGTGCAGCTGGTGATCGGCCCGGCCCAGATCTCGAAACGGACCAAACCGCTGCAGAAGCTCGGCAACGCGGCGCTCTCCTCCGACGGCAACATCGGCCCGGTCAAGCAGCTCGGCCGCCTCGGCCGCCAGCTCAAAGTCGCGGCCGGCGGGGTCGAGCAGTTGCGCGGCGGCATCTCCGAAGCCAGCGCCGGCGCCGGGCTGCTCGCCCAGGGCTCCGACCGCGCCGCCGAGGGGGCGCGGCTGATCGCCCACGGGCTCGGCCGCGCGACTACCGGCAGCACCCGCGCGATGAACGCCCTCGACCAATTCGCGAAAGGCAGCAAACGCCTCGCCAACGCCGAGCGCCTCGCCGCCCTCGGCAGTCTGCGGATAACCCAGGCCCTGCGCAGCGCCCTGATCCCCAACCTCCGCTACAACGGCCGCCGGCGCTCGCAGCGGATCGAAAAAAGCCTCAACGAAGTGGTCAACGCGCAGCTGCCACGCCTGGCCGGCCCCGCCCAGGTCGCCGACGAACAACTGAAGCTGGCACTGGCGCAGCTGCAGGCGATGACGGTCGGGAAATCCGACCCCAACTACAACGCGGCGCTGGAAGCGGTCCGCCGCGCCACCGCGGCGGTCAGCGGCACCGACCCGGTCACCAACACGCCCTACGCCCCCGAATACACCGGGCTGCCGACTGAAATCACGGCACTCCAGGGCACCCTGCAGAAAGATTTCGAAGAAACCCAGGAACTCACCCACTGGCTGGTCTCGACCCTGGGGGAAATGACCAAAGTCTCCAACGGCTCAAAAAAACTCACCGCCGGCCTCTACAAAATCCACGGCGGCGGGGTCGAACTCGCCAGCGGCGCCGCCAAACTCGATCGCGCCGCCCATAACCTCGGCGGCGGCCTCTCCAAGCTCAGCGGCGGCGCCGTCGCCCTGGTCAAGGGAATCGACAAGCTCAGCGGTGGCGCCGAAGCGCTGGAAGACGGGCTCAGCGAAGCCGTCGAACGCACGCAGCCGCTGCAGACCGGGCTCGAGCGGGCCAGCGTTCGCGTGATCTCCGGCAAAGCGCGGATCAAACACCAGGCTCGGCGGGTCCGGCGGGCCAGCCCCGGCCTCTTCAACTCTGGCTTCTTCGTCCTCTCCGAGCTCGACGGGGCCAACCCGGAAGCCCGCGAAGCGGTGGGTCAGACGATCGACCTGCGGAGCGGCCAGGCGGCGGCGATGACGGTGATCTCCAAGTACTCCTTCAACACTCCCGGCTCGATCGCGCTGAACAAGCGCCTGAGCAAGGAAGCGAAGGAATTCAGCGACGAAGCCGGCCTCGCCACCGGGATTTCGGGGGGCGTCGCCCAGGTCAACGAATTCAGCCGGGTCACCCGCGACCGGATCCCGCTGATCATCGCCGTCATCACCCTGGTCACCTTCATGATCCTGGTCGTCGTCCTGCGCTCGATCCCGCTGGCGGCGATCGCGGTCGGGCTCAACCTCAGCACGGTCGCGGTCGCCTTCGGCGTCCTCACCCTGCTCTTCAACGTGCCGGCGGGCTGGCCGCTCGGCGGCAACTCCTACGTCGACGCGGTCACCGCTGTGATGATCTTCGGCGTCGTCTTCGGGCTCTCGATCGACTACGCCGTCTTCCTCCTCAGCCGCATGCGCGAGCACTACGACGCCAACGGCGACAACGCGGCCGCGATCGAGTTCGGGCTCGAGAAGACCGCGCGGGTGATCACCGGCGCGGCGGCGATCATGATGGCCGTCTTCATCGCCTTCGGCACCGCCTCGATCGCCGGCCTCAGCCAGCTCGGAATCGGCCTCACGATCGCCGTCATCCTCGACGCGACGGTGGTCCGGATCGTCCTGTTGCCGGCGCTGATGCTGCTGATCGGCGACCGCGTCTGGTGGCTGCCGCGCTGGATGCAGCGGACGCTGCCCAAGTTCGAGGTCTGAATTTCGGCGGAGCGCCCCGTTGATTTCCAGTTAAGTCCCCGCTGCCGCGCTCTTTGCGGGGGACGGCTCGGATACGATTCGGCGGCTCGTTCCGTCGGGTCGGAGGGCCGGGGAACGTTGAGCAACGACCCGTGGCTGCTAATTCTTCAGGCGAGGAGAAAAGCTCGGCACCAAGCCGTGGAGTTACCCCCGCCCGGATCGCGGTGATCGCGGCTCTTGCGGTCGCCGTAATCGTGCTGGCGGTGGTCTTCTTCAGCGGCGGCGGCGAGCACAAGTACACGCTGGTCTTCCAGAACGCCGGTCAGCTGGTGCCGGACAACCAGGTGCTGATCGGCGGCTCCCCGGTCGGCTCGGTCGAAAGCATCGCGCTCAGCGACAACAACCTCGCCGAAGTCCACGTCGAAGTCGAACAGGAGCTGCACCAGGGGACGACGGCGACGATCCGGGCCACCTCGCTCTCCGGCGTCGCCAACCACTACGTCTCGATCAGCCCCGGGCCCAACAGCGAACCGGCCCTGGACGAAGGCGCCGAAATCGGCCTCGGCTCGACCACCACGCCGATCGACATCGACCAGCTCTTCAACACCTTCCCGCCCTCGGTCCGCAAGGGGCTGAGCAACTTCATCAAGGGCAACTCCGAAATTTATTCCGGCCAGGGCGAAACCGCCAACGACGCCTATAAGTACTTCGGGCCCGCTCTGAACCGCACCGACGCCTTCGTCAAGGAACTGAACGCCGACCAGAACCTGCTCGAACGCTTCGTCGTCGGCTCCGCCAAGTTCTCAACCACGGTCGCGCAGCGCGGCAACGAGCTCTCTGGGGCGATCTCCAACGCCAACACCGCCTTCAACGCGATCGCCGGCCAGAACGTCGCCCTCGACCAGAGCCTGCAGCGCCTGCCGCCGGTGCTGCGCCAGGCCAACACCACCTTCGTCAACCTCCGTGCCGCGCTCGGCGACCTCGAACCGCTGATCAACACCGCGAAGCCGGCGACCAAGAACCTGGCCCCGTTCCTCAGCGAACTGCGCCCGGTGCTGTCGAAATTCGTCCCCTTCATCCGCAACCTGCGGCTAACCGTCGCCCGGCCCGGCAAGGCCAACGACGCGGCCGAACTCCTGACCGTGCTGCCGGCGGTGCAGGAACAGGCCTCGAAGGCGTTCCCCCACGCTGAGGCGGGGATCGCCGCCTTCCAACCGAACCTCAACTTCATCCGCGCCTACACGCCGGACCTCTTCAACGGGCTCGGCAAGGTTGGGGCGGCCGCCGGCTACTACGACGGCAACGGCCATTACTTGCGCGCCGCCACCGCTGTTCAGAACCTCTTCAAATACAACGCCGGCAATGGCGTCCTGGAACCGATCACGAGGAGCCAGCAGAACGAAGCCTTCGGCGGTTCGGCCCCCGTCCATCGCCGCTGCCCGGGCGGGGCCACGCAGAAAGCCGCCGACGGCTCCAACCCCTTCGTCAACCCGCCCTGGGCAGGCAGCGTCGACTCCTCCGAATGCACTCCCACCGACCTCCCCCCGGGACCATGAAGCGGCGAGCGATAATCGCGGTCGGGCTGGTGGTTGCGGTGGTCGCGGTGGTGTTGCTCGTCTCCGGCGGCGGTGGCGGCGACAGCGGCTACCGCGTCCGCGCGATCTTCGACAACGGCGCCTTCATGGTCAACGGCGAGCAGGTCCGGGTCGCCGGGGCCAACGTCGGCACGATCGAATCGGTCGACGTGTCGATGCCGGGTGAAACCGTCGCCTACCACGACGGCAAGCCGGTCGCGGTCCCCGGCAAGGCGATCATCGTGATGAACATCAGCGACCCCGGCTTCCAGGACTTCCGCCGCGACGCCACCTGCCAGATCCGCCCGCAGTCGCTGATCGGAGAGAAGTTCGTCGACTGCCGCCCGACCCTGCCGCGGGCGCCCGGCTCGCCGGCACCGCCGCCGCTGAAGCAGATCCCGAGCGGCCAGCCCGGCGCCGGCGAGTATCTGCTGCCGCTGGGCAGCAACGGCGCCAGCGTCGACCCGGACTTGATCAATGACATCCAGACGCTGCCCTACGCGCAGCGCTTCCGGCTGATCTTCAACGAACTCGGCGGCGCCCTCGCCGGCCGCGGCGAAGACCTCGAAGTCCTGGTCAAGCGCGCCAACCCGGTCCTGCGCGACGTCGACCGGGTCTTCGGCATCCTCTCCTCCCAGCGTGACCAGCTTGCCCAGCTGGCCAGCGACTCGGACACGATCATGAAGCCGTTCGCCCGCGAGCGCGCCCACGTCGCCGGCTTCTTCACCAACGCCGGCGCCGCGGCCCAGGCCAGCTCCGAACACGGCGCCGAACTCGAAGAGTCGCTGCGCAAGTTCCCCACCTTCCTGCGCGAGTTCAAGCTGACCATGCGCAGCCTGCAGGGCTTCTCCGACGCCGCCACCCCGGTCTTCTCCGAACTCGGCAAGGCGGCACCGTCGCTGACCGACGCGACGCGGACGCTGACCCCGTTCTCTGAAGCGACGACGGTGGCGCTGAAGAGCTTGGGCGAGACCGGCGAAGCTTCCGGGCCGATCTTCCAGGAAGCGGAGCCGGTCGTCCGTAAGGCCGCGGTGCTGGCGAAGACCGGAGTTGCCCCGACGACCGAACTGGCGAATCTCCTCACCGATATCGAAAAGACCGGTGGCTGGGACGGGTTGGTCTCGCTCATCTACAACACGACCGGAGCGCTCAACGGTTTCGATCAGTACGGCCACTTTGGCCGGGCACACGTCGCCCTGACCAACTGCATCAATTACACCGCCGAAAGAGCTGGCGCCAGTGGCTGCTCGGCTCGATTTACCGGTCCGAACCACAGCGAAGGCGGTGCGAGCACCAGCACCAGCACCACGGAACTCGTCCGCCTGCTGCAGGAAGAGTTGGCCGAAAAGACCGGAGGCACCGCGCCTAGTCCCTCCAGCAGTGCTGGCCCGACCACCGGACTTGGGCCCGCTGGAGCTGTCAGCGGCGGCAATGGGGCCGCGAGCACGTCCAAGACCGGTGGTACCTCCCCACTCCTCGACTACCTCCTGGGACCGTGAGAAACCGCAGCGGCATACAGGGAGTGGCGAGCAGCCCGATCCTGGTCGGCGCGGTGACGATCCTCGTCGTCATCGTCGCCGTCTTCCTCGCCTACAACGCCAACAACGGCCTCCCCTTCGTCTCCACCTACAACCTCAAGGTCAAGGTCCCCAACGCCGACGCCCTGGTCAAGGGCAACGAGGTGCGGATCGGCGGCGTCCGCGTCGGCATCGTCAAGACGGTCGTCCCAATTCAAGAGGCCAACGGCAAGGTCGCGGCCGAACTCTCGCTCAGCCTCGACAAGAACGCCGAACCGCTGCCGGTCGACTCGACCCTGACGATCCGGCCGAAGTCGGCCCTTGGGCTCAAGTTCCTCCAGGTCACCCCCGGTAACTCCTCCAAGGGCTTCGCCGAAGGCGACACGATCCCGCTCAGCGCCTACACGCCAGAACCGGTCGACATCGACGAATTCTTCGACATGTTCGACGAACCGACCCGGTTGGCGATCCGCCAGAACCTGGCCGGCTTCGGCAACGCCCTCGCCGGCCGTGGCCCGCAGCTGAACGAAGCGATCGGTGCCCTGCGCCGCTTCGCCGTCAACTCGCAGCCGGTCCTGCGCACGATCGTCGAACCGAGCAACAACTTCGCCGGTTTCTGGCGCGCGCTGGAGAACCTCTCGGCCACGGTCGCGCCGGTGGCCGAGGAGAACGCCGCCGTCTTCGTCGCCCTCGACCGCACCTTCTCCGCCTTCGCCCGCGTCTCCCGCCCCTACATCCAGGAAACGATCGAGAAAGGCCCGCCGACGCTGGACGCGGTCAACGCCGATCTGCCGGCGGTGCGCCCCTTCTTCCGCGACTCAGCCCGTTTCTTCACCGCCCTCAAGCCCGGCGCCAAGGCGCTCGGCGAGACCTCGCCGGTGATCGCCGAAGCCCTGCACGCCGGGGTGCCGGCGCTCAACGCCTCGCCGGTGCTCAACAACCAGCTGCAGCCGACCGCCCAGGCGCTGGTCGACTTCCAGAACGCCACTGGCGTCTTCAACGGCCTCGATCTGCTGATCGACACCAACAAACTGCTGAAGCCGGCTCTCGAGTTCATCGCGCCGGCCCAGACGACCTGCAACTACATCACGCTCACCTTCCAGAACCTCGCCAACTCGAGCAGCGAAGGGAACGGAAAGGCGCACTGGCTCAACTTCATCTCCTACGAGCCGGCGGAGGGTCCGAATAGCGAGGGATCGCCCGCCTCCGCCCCCGCGAACGGCCCGGGGCGTGAAAACCATCTCCACTTCAATCCGTTCCCCAACACCGGGGCCCCGGGGCAGCCGAACGGTTGCGAAGCGGGCAACGAGCAATACATCGTCGGCAAGACCGTAATCGGACAGGCACCGGTCTTTGGGACGACGACCCGGGAGACCGAAAAATGAGCCGCCTCCCCGAGCGTGACACCAGGCAGGGTGCGAGCGACCGCCGCTTCAGGTGGCGGCCCAGCAACACCCTGATCGCGATCATCTTCATCCTCATCTTCACGATCGGCCCCTACCTGGCCTTCACCGGCCATGTGCCCTTCACCAGCTATGGCTACGAACTGCACGCCACCTTCGCCAACTCCACCAACGTCGCCCTCAACTCGCCGGTGCGTGTCGCCGGCGTCGAAGTCGGCAAAGTCATCTCGACCAGCCGCGACGGCAACGCGACCACGGTCACCTTCACCGTCGAAGGCCCCGGCCAGCCGATCCATGACGACGCCTTCGCCTCGATCCGCCCGCGGATCTTCCTCGAGGGCAACTTCTTCATCGAACTCGACCCCGGCAGCCCCAGCGCTCCGGACCTCGACAGCGGCGGCACGATCCCGATCAGCCGTACCTCGACCGCGGTCCAGTTCGACGAAGTGCTGAGCGCCCTGCAGTCGCCGACCCGGGCCGACCTCAGCCGCTTCCTCGCGAGCTACGGGGAAGCGCTGACGCACAAGCCGTCGGCCGCCGAAGACGCGACCCAGCTGCCCGAGGTGAAAGGCGTAACCGGCGCCGGAGCCCTCAACGGCGCCCTCAAATACGGCGGTCCCGCCGGCCGCTACAGCTCCCAGGTCACCAACGCCCTGCTCGGTACCCAGCAGAAGGACCTCTCCCGCCTCGTCGCCGGAGCTGGCCGCACCTTCGGTGCTCTCGCCTATCGCGAGGCCGATCTCAAGGGCTTGATCGACAACTTCAACGTCTTCACCGGCGCGCTGGCGACGCAGTCGACCAATCTCTCGACCACGGTCAAGCTGCTGGCGCCGACGCTGAAGACCGCCCACGCTTCGCTGGTCAGCCTCAACCGCACCCTGCCGCCGCTGCGCACCTACGCGATCGAGCTGACCCCGGCCGTGGCCGAGCTCCCGGGCTTGATCAGCGCCTCGAAACCGTGGCTGGCCCAGGTCCGTCCGCTGCTGTCGGGCAAAGAGGGCGGAGGTGTCGCCAGGCTGTTGGCGGAATCGACCCCGGGCCTCGCCGGTTCGGCCCAGGCGGGCAAGGAAACCACGCTGCCCCAGCTCAACCAGCTCAGCCTCTGCACTACGGAGGTCATGGTGCCGACCTTCAATCAGACGATCAACGACCGCTTCAGCACCGGCGGCCCGAACTACCGCGAGTTCCTCTACAACCTCGTCAACTTCGCGGGGTTCAGCCAGAACTACGACGGCAACGGCCCGTACGTTCGCACTCAGACTGGTGGCGGTCCGATATTGGTCGGCGAACCGCGCCCAGAAGGCAACCCGGACACTTTGAGCGACCAGATCAACTACTCGCACGTCGCGGCCGAACCACTCGGTAACCAGCCACAGCTCGGCAAGCAGCCACCGCTGAAGCCAGGTGTGCGCTGCTACACGAATCCGGTCCCGGATGTGAATGGCCCGCTCGGGCAGGTTGGCCCCCCGACTCCTTCGGTTGGAGGTGTGGGCGGATGAGCGAGCCGACCCCCAAGACCAACCGCTGGACTCACTTCCGTGCCTGGCTCTCCCGCCAGGCACGCGGCCACCGCAAAGACACGATCGCGATCTTCGTCCTGGCTATTGCCGGCCTGGTGATGATGCTCGGGATCTTCACCCAGCAGAAGGCCTCGCTGCCCTCGTGGCTGCCGCTGGTCGGCGAAGAATTCGATCACATCACCGCCCAGTTCGCCACCGCCCAAGCGGTCACCCCGGGTCAGGGCCAGTCGGTCGACATCGCCGGGATCCAGATCGGCAAGGTCACCTCGGTCGACCTCGAAGACGGCCACGCCGTCGTCGGCATGGACATCGTGCCGGAATACATGAAGCTGATCCACCCCAATGCGACCTTCCTGCTGCGCCCGAAAACGGGCCTCAACGACATGATCGTCGAGGTCAGCCCCGGGAGCGGGAAGAAGTCGATCGAAAGCGGCGCCAACTTCACCCTCGCCCAGACCGAAGCGAACACCAACCTCGACGCCTTCCTCGCCACCCTCGACGGCGACACCCGCCAGTACCTGCAGCTGCTGCTCGCCGGCGGCGCCCAGGGTATCGGCGGCCGCGGCAAACAGGTCTCCAACGCTCTCCGTCGCTTCCAGCCCTTCGTCCACTACACCGCGAAGCTCAACAAGGTCGTCGCCGAACGCCACGTCGCCCTCGCCGACGCGATCCACAATTTCAGCCTGCTGGCCACCGAACTCGGTCGCCACGACGGCGAGATCAAACGCTTCGTCACCTCCTCCGACGCCGCCCTTGGCAACTTCGCCAACCAGCAGCAGGCGATCCAGGAATCGTTGCAGGCGTTCCCGGCTGCCCTGCGCGCTGGCAACGCGGGCCTCGCCAGCTCCAATCGCTTCTCCAAAGTCGCCTACCCGGCGCTCACCGGCCTGATCCCTCAGACCCAGGCGCTGACCCCCGCCTTCAAGGCGACCGAGGACATGTTCCGCCAGACGACCGCTCCGATCCGCGATCAGATCAGGCCCTTCACGCGGGAAATTCGGCCGCTGTTGACCACGACCAACGAAGCGTCGCAGCCCTTCAAGAAGACGGTTAGCGCCTTCGGCAACTCTCTGGGAGCCTTCAACACCTTCCTCAACGAGCTTGCCTATAAGCCGAAGGGGTCGGCGCAGAGCTACCTCTTCTACGTGCCTTGGGTAAACCACGACTTCAACGCGGCCTTCAATCTGCAGGACGCCGGTGGCCCAGTGCTACGCAGTCTTGTCTCGCTCACCTGCACCGGGTCATTCGTGGGGTATGGGTCGATCGCCCCGGCGCAGCCCTTCATCAAGACGCTGCTCGAAACGATCGCGGCGCCTCGCTATCAGGAAATCCCGCTCGCGAAGTCGAAAACCGGCAAATGCGAACTCATCCCGAATCCAAACTCTAAGTGAGCAAGCGCGCCCCCAGCACTACGCAGCTCCTGGTCATCGCCGGCTTCGCGCTGTCGTGCTTCGGCATCCTGCTCTTCCTCTGGGTCACCTTCGGCGGACCGACGCCCTTCCGGGCGAAGCCGTACGAGATCAAGGTCCCCTTCAACGAGGCCACCCAGTTGGCCGAACAGTCCGACGTCCGCATATCTGGCGTCAACGTCGGCAAAGTTCAGAGCATCGAACTCGCTCCCAACGGCAAGCAGGCATTGGCCACGGTCGACGTCGACGACAAGTACGCGCCGCTGCCCACCTCGACGCGGGCCATCCTCCGCACCAAGACCCTGCTCGGCGAGACCTACATCGAACTCACTCCAGGCGACAGCAGCGGTCCCCAGATGGCTGATGGCGGCACCGTGCCCGAGGCCAACGTCGCCGAATCGGTCCAGCTGGACGAGATCTTCCGCACCTTCGACCCGGAAACCCGTGCTGCCTTCCAGAGCTGGATGCAGGAAGCCGCGGTTGCGATCAACGGCCAGGGCCAAGGCCTCTCTTACGCCCTCGGAGAGCTGGAACCCACCTTCACCGACTTCGACAAGCTATTCCGTGTCCTCGACACCCAGCGGGAGGCGGTCGGGCAGCTCTTCCGCAACGGCGCCACCACCTTCGAATCGCTGCGCGGGCGCGAAGGCGAGCTGGCCGACCTGATCAAGAGCTCGAACGCCGTCTTCCAGACGACCGCCCGGCGCGATCACGAGATCGAAGCGATCTTCCGCGCCTTCCCGACCTTCCAGGACGAATCTCGACTGACCCTGAATCGGCTCAAAGCCTTTGCCGTGAACGCCGATCCGCTGATGCGCCAGCTGGTGCCGGCCGCCGAACAGCTGTCGCCGACGCTGATCGCTTTCGCCAAGCTGGCGCCCGAAGCAAAGGGGTTCTTCGCCGGTCTCTCAGAAGTCATCGCCCAGGCTCCGACCGGCTTCCCCGCTCTGCGCCGGCTGTTCCGCGACGATTTCCCGCCGTTGTTGCGGGCGGTGGACCCCTTCCTACGCAACCTCAACCCGATTGCCACCGGTCTCAATCTCTATAAGAGTGAGGTCACTTCCTTCTTCGGGAACATTGCGGCCGCAACGAACGGCGAATTGCCCGAAGAAAACGCCAAGGGAGAAAAACTTCACTTCCTCAGGGCGATGGGTCCCCTGAACCCAGAATCGTTGGCGACGTTCAGCAATCGTCTGACGACCAACCGCAACAGCGCCTATAGCCCACCCAAGTGGGCCGAAGGACTTCTGGCTGGACTCCCAGGCTTCAATACCAGCCAATGCGCCTCAGGCATCACGGCAACCCTCTCGCCAACTTCTGGGACCAGCCAAGCCCTCAAAGAACGCACCGCCAAAGGCGAAACCAAAGAAGCCGAAGATCTTTTCGCCCGCCTGAAAAAATACGCCTTCGCGGAACAGACCAGCACCGCCTCGGTCCCGGCCCCGCCCTGCACGCAGCAGGAACCACTTGAACCGATATACGGCAGCGGCCGCCCGGCGACGACGTATCAGCACACGTTCGAACAAACCGGAGAATAGTTCGGCACAGCGCGGCGCTGTGAGGTGAAAACACCATAGTTCTGGGCCAGCATCCCGCCGTAGACTGACCGCTTCCTGACATTCCATTACTTAATTCGCGCCCTTGCAAAGCGCTGTATCCGCCGTATGGTGGTGACCGAGATGCCGCCCGTGACCGTGAAATCCGAGGCACTGAGCCTCGTCGCCTACCGGGGCGACGCCAAGACGCTGCTGGCCTGGGATCTCGCCGAGGAGCGGTGTGAGGGGCTCGCCGGCTTCACTGTTGCCTGCAAGCCTCCGGGCCAGCAGGAGTACTACCTGTGGAACCAGCTGCAGTTCGAGCATCCCGACCAGCATGCGCAGGACCCATCCGAGCCGGCGAGTTCGAGCGTCAACACCCCATTTCACAAATTCCGCTGGTTGCACGTGCCAGGCTTGGACCATCAGGGTCTGGAGCCGGCGATGGGCATGTACATGTACACGGTCACGCCTCGCTACTTCGATGCCAGCGGCAAGATGTTGGCGCTCGACCCCACGTTGAGCACGTCGGTTGAGGTCCTTCTCGATATCTTCGAGAAGGGCTCACTGCGGCTCGCGTTCACGCGGGGATACGTTCAGTCGCAGGCCTACGTCAACCGCTTCGGCGGTAAAGCCCGGATCGTCCACAGCGGCGGCGAGCTGCTTTACGACACCTCCGAGGTGGCTGGAACCGCACCGGACGGCCGGGAGTTCACCTACGCCGAGGAGTACAGCTGGCTCGGGTTCACGGCGCGCAAGACGATCTTCGCGCTGCTGGACGAGGTGCTCGCCGACCCGCGGCTCAAGCTCGACGTCTTCGCCTACGACCTCGATGAGCCCGACTTCATGAAGAAGCTGCTTGCGCTCGCCGCGGAGGGGCGGGTCCGCGTGATCCTCGACAACGCGCCACTGCACCACGACAAGAAAGACCCGGGGTCAGAGGATGAATTCGAGAAAAAGTTCAACCAGGTCGCCACGGGCGGGGCGGTGATAAAACGCGGAATGTTCGACCGCTTCGCGCACGACAAGGTCCTGGTCGTCTCCGGCGTTGCCGGGGCGAAGAAGGTCCTATCCGGCTCGACCAATTTCTCCGTGTCCGGGTTGTACATCAACTCCAATCACATCCTGGTCTTCGACGATGAGCCGACCGCGCAGAAGTACGCCGATCTCTTTCAGCAGGTCTGGGAGGAGGAGGTCGAGGCGGCTCCGTTCATCGCGTCCCCACTGTCGGCCGAGAAGTTCTCGCCCCCGGGTGCGGTGACGCCGCCGCGCACGATCACGTTCTCGCCGCACAGTGGGGACGTCGCCGCCGGCTTGCTTGGCGGGATCGCCGGGCGCGTCGCCGCCGAGGGCGCCAGGGGCGACGCGACGGCGAGCGTGGTTTTCGCGGTGATGGGGCTCGACGGGTCAGGCTCGGTCTACCCAGCGCTGAAGGAGCTGCACGAGCAGGACGACGTCTTCAGCTACGGCGTGTCCGATGACACCGACGGGATCGCACTGTACGAGCCCGGCAAGAAAACCGGGGTGCTCGTGACCGGGAAGCCGAGCGACATCAGGTTGCCGCCGCCCTTCAATCAGGTGCCGAAGATGGGGCTCTACCACCAGATTCACCACAAGTTCGTGATCTGCGGATTCAACGGCGACGATCCCGTCGTCTACTGCGGATCGTCGAACCTCGCGCTCCTTGGCGAAGAGGAAAACGGCGACAACCTGATTGAGATCCACGACGGCGACGTCGCGACCGCGTTCGCGCTCGAGGGATTGGCGCTGGGCGATCACTTCCAGTTCCTCGATCGCCTCTCGGCCCATGGCGGCGACCATGCCGAGCCACCGGCGTCCAAGCGCGAGGCGGCCAGGACCGCGGGCTGGTTCCTGTCGACCAGCGACGGCTGGGCGCGGTCATATTTCGACGAGGACGATCTGCACTGCGTCGACCGCGCCCTGTTCGCCGCCCCGCTCGCCGGCTAGTCGCTCTGTCGCTTGAGGGTCTGGCGGGCCCCCCGGAGAAGGATTCTGCTCCCCTGACCGTCTCTACGCCCGGCCCGGCCTGTAGAAAGCCGGTGGGAAGCAGGTCCGACCTGGGCCCCGCGCCCGCTACTTCAAGGAGATGAGATGTCGATTACGACCAAGGATGAGTTGGCAAAGCTGGTAGCTGCTCGAGCCGGGCTCGAGCCGGGCCAGGCGAAGGCCGCGGTGGAGGCGACGATCGAGGAGATCACCGCCCAGCTCGCGGCCGGCAACGAGGTCAAATTCACCGGCTTCGGCAAATTCTCCACCGCCGCCCGACCGGCCCGGGAAGGGCGCAACCCACAGACCGGCGAGTCGATCCAGATCGCCGCGAAGACGGCGGCGAAGTTCAGCCCCGGCGCCGAGCTGAAGAAGGCCGTCAACAGCTGAGCCAATTCAGGGCAAGAAGAAGGGCGGCCTCTCGGCCGCCCTTCTCAACTCCGTGCCTGTCCAGAGGAGAGGCTGACTACAGGTGCTACTTACCGGTGCAGGGCCGGGTGATTTCGGCCGAGGCGCGAGTGCCGTCGGAGAAGACCGCGGTGCCGTGGGCCTGCAGCTTGCCGTCGGGGCATTTCGCGCTGAGGACGCCCTTCTTGTTGATCGTCAGGTTGAAATGCGTGACCGAACCGCTACCGCCGGCGATCTTCGGGATCGAGGAGTCCGCCAGGAGACCGTAGCGTCCGTTGTGGATTTTTTTCACTTTGACGGTGGTGACGATCGCCGCCGGGGTCGGGACGGTCAGGTAGGCGTGGATGTAGATCGTCGTAACGCCACCCTTGAAACCACCGTTGAAGGCGATGATTTTGCTCTTCGCCGGGATCGGGGCCTGTTCCGGGAAGGCGATCTCGGCGGTGGCCTGACCGCTGCCGATGATGGCCGGCTTGCAGATCGCTTCCGCGTGCTTGGTGTCCTGCGACTGCAGTTTGCTGGCCGTGCAGACCGGCAGGCCTTTGACGTTAATGGCGCCGTTCTTATCGGTTTCGACGTTGAATTCTTTCAGCGCCGGCGGGTGGGTCCCGTCGAGCGTTTTGATGTCGCCCGAGACCTGCAGCGTGATCGGGGTCAGCTTGGTCTTCGAGAGCACCTTCGGGCTGAAGCCGCCGTTGAAGGTCAGTTCGAGGTTGCCGGCTTTGACTTTGACAGGCTGGTTGG
>DASYJK010000180.1:0-3139 GCA_035996525.1 Solirubrobacterales bacterium | reverse complement strand
GCGGCAGGTCGTCGTCCCCACCGAGCAGGTCTCGGAGATGAAGGACGGGCAGAAAGTCACCTCCGAGAAACGGACCATGCCGGGCTACGTCCTGGTCAACATGGAGATGACCGACGACGCCTGGGGCCTGGTCAAGAACACTCCCGGCGTGACCGGCTTCGTCGGCTCCCGCAATAAACCGGTGCCGCTCTCCAAACCGGAGGTCGACCGCCTGCTGCACCGCGAGACCGCCGAGCGCCCGCGCACCCAGGCGCAGTTCTCGATCGGCGAATCGGTCAAAGTCATCTCCGGGCCGCTCTCCGACTTCTCCGGCGAGATCGCCGAGATCAACGAGGACGCCGCCAAACTCAAGGTTCTGGTCTCGATCTTCGGCCGTGAGACGCCGGTCGAGGTCGGCTACGACCAGGTCAAGAAGATCTAGCGCGGCAAGACCGCTACGCTCCCCAACCGCTCATGGCGAAAAAAGTCCTCACCCTCATCAAGCTGCAGATCCAGGCAGGCAACGCCAACCCGGCGCCGCCGGTCGGTCCCGCGCTGGGTCAGCACGGCGTCAACATCATGGACTTCTGCAAAGCCTTCAACGCGCAGACCCAGTCCGATGGCGGCACGATCATCCCGGTCGAGATCACGGTCTACGAGGATCGCTCGTTCACCTTCATCACCAAGACGCCGCCCGCCGCCGTCCTGATCAAGGAGGCGATCCGGATCCCGAAGGGCTCTGGCGAGCCCCACGTCAACAAAGTCGGGACGATCTCGCAGGCTCAGATCCGTGAGATCGCCGAGCGCAAGATGCCCGACCTCAACGCCAACGACATCGATGCCGCCTCGAAGATCATCGCCGGCACCGCCCGCTCGATGGGCGTCGACGTCAAATAGGAGATACGCGTGGCCCACGGCAAGCGATACCGCCAGCAGTACGACAAGGTCGAGCGCGACCACGCCTACCCGGCGGCCGAGGCGATCGCCTTGGTCAAAGAGACCGCCAGCACCAAATTCGACGAGACCGTGGAGGCCCACCTCCTGCTCGGCGTCAACGTCCGCCACGCGGACGAGCAGCTGCGCGGGACCCTGGCGCTGCCGCACGGGCTCGGCAAAGACGTCACCGTTGCCGTCTTCGCCCAGGGCCAGCAGGCCCGTGACGCCGAGGCCGCCGGAGCCGACTTCGTCGGCGGCGACGATCTGGCGAAGAAAGTCGAAGAGGGCTGGACCGACTTCGACGTCGCGATCTCGACCCCGGACATGATGCCGACGGTCGGCAAACTCGGCCGCGTGCTCGGGCCCCAGGGGAAGATGCCGAACCCCAAGGTCGGCACCGTCACCGACGACATCGAGAAGGCCGTCAACGACTCCAAGGCTGGCAAGGTCGAATACCGCACCGACCGCCAGGCGATCGTCCACATGGCGATCGGCAAGGCCAGCTTCGACCAGGACAAACTGCTCGATAACTTCAGCGCCGTGCTCGAGGAGATCGTTCGCGCCAAGCCCGCCTCGGCGAAGGGGAAATACATCCTCTCCTGCACCCTGGCGAGCTCGATGGGCCCCGGCATCCGCGTCGATACCGCCAAAGCGACCGACCGTGAGCTCGTTGGCGCGACCGCATCCAGTGCCGGCGACGAGACCGCAGAGGACGCGGCGAACGCCTAGACTGCGTCGCCGCTAACCCCAGACCACCGGCAAGGTGGTCGACGGGCCGATTTCCCACCTCATAGGTGGGTTTCCGGCCCATCGGCCCTGGAAGTCCGGTGCAGGTGAGTAAATGAACCGCGAAGAAAAGTCCGCAACCATCCAAGAGATTGCCGCCCAGATCGAGGCATCTGAGGCGATCTTCGCTGTCGACTACCGCGGTATCAGCGTCTCCCAGGCAGCCGAGCTGCGCGGCAAGCTGCGCGAGGCCGACGCCAGCTTCCGCATCGTCAAGAACCGGCTGACCAAACTCGCCGCCGACAAAGCGGGCGAGGAGCGCCTGGCCGAGCTGCTGCAGGGCCCGACCGCCCTCACCTTCGTCCGCGGCGACACCGCCCAGGCCGCGAAAGCGATCTCGACCTTCAACAAAGAGCACGACGTCCTCACCTATAAGGGTGGCTTCATGGACACGACGTCGCTCGACGCCGAAAGCTTCAAGGCGATCGCCCTGTTGCCGAGCCGCGAAGTCCTGATCGGCCAGTTCGCCGGCGTCGTCGCCAGCCCGGTGACCGGCATCGTCCGCGGCCTCAACGCCCTGATCCAGGGCCTGGCTTCGCAACTAGGCCAGATCGCCGACCAGGGCTTGGTCAGCGGCGAGGCCGCCCCCGCCGAGCCCGAGCCCGAGCCCGAGCCCGCTGCCGAGCCCGAGGAGGCGCCGGCCGCAGAGGCGGACGCCCCCGCCGAGGCAGAGATTTCTTCCGACGACGCCGAGGCCGACGCGGCGGATGACCAACCTTCAGCAGAGACTGATAACGAGAAAGAGGAGTAGATGGCGACCAAAATTTCAACCGAGGATTGGATCGAGGAGCTGAAAAGCATCTCGGTGCTTGAACTTTCCGAGCGGATCAAAGCGCTCGAGGAGGAGTTCGGCGTTTCCGCGACCGCTGTCGCTGCCGCGGCCCCTGCTGCTGCCAGTGGCGGCGATGAGGGTGGCGCTGCCGAAGAGTCCTCGACCGTGGATGTGGTCCTGACCGAGGTCGGTGGCCAGAAAGTCCCCGTGATCAAGGTGGTCCGCGCCGCGACCGGACTAGGTCTCAAAGAGGCCAAGGCGATCGTCGACGAGGCTCCCAAAGCCATCAAAGAGGGCATCGAGCGCGAGGAGGCCGACAAGCTCAAAGCTGAACTCGAGGAGGCCGGCGCCACCGTCGAGCTCAAATAGAGCCGCCCGCATCGCCGGCGCGGATCCCAGTCAGGGAGCCAAGCTTGAAGGCGCGCATCGCCGTGTGTTATTTTCCCCGGTCGCGCGCTATTTGAGTTTTCCTGCCCAGATCTGCGCCTTACCTTCGTCCCTCTGACCGCCCGAGGAGTCGCCGACTTGGCACGTTCGAACGCTGCCCCCGTAACCCGTAGGAGCTTTTCCCGCCTAGAGAACCCTCTCGAAGTCCCACATCTGATCGATATCCAGCGACGTTCCTTCGAGGAACTGACGGATCCGAAGAGCGGTGGGCTGCGAGAG
>DASYJK010000179.1:0-2856 GCA_035996525.1 Solirubrobacterales bacterium | reverse complement strand
TCGATCTGGTCGAGGTTGCCGCCCCATTTCGGGGTCGGGCGCTCGTAGAAGTGCTCCAGCGCCTTCAGCCGGAACTCCCGCATCCACTGCGGCTCGTTCTTGTAGTCGGAGATCGTTTCGACGATCTCCCGGCTCAACCCCTTCGGCGCCTTGTAGGCATAGCCCAGCTCGGAATCGTTGAAGCCGAACTTCTCCTTGTAGTCGGAGTTGATGCCGGCGAGATCTCTCTTCTCTGCGACTGCCTCGGGCGTTGCCATGTTCAGACCTCCAGGGTGATGGTGTCGTCCGCGATGGCTATCGGGAACGTCTGCACCGGGGTGAAAGCGGGAAGGGTCTTCGGCCTGCCGGTGGTCAGGTCGAAGAGGGAGCCGTGACGGGGGCACTCGACGGTGCAGGCCGCCGGGTCGAACTCGCCCTCGGCAAGCGGCCCGTTGTCATGGGAGCAGCGATCCTCGATCGCGTAGAGCGACCCCTCGCAGTTGAAGACGCCGATCTTGACCCCGTCGTGCTCGACCAGGCGCATCGCCCCGGGCGGCAGCTCGGCGGCAGGGCAGACGGCGATAGTGGTTCCAGCGATGTCGGTCAAGAGGGGTGATTCTCCTAGGCACGTGGTGCCGGTTAGTGCGGATCGAGACGTAATCCTACTTCCGTGGTCGGATTTTAGCGGCCGGGGTGGGCGGGCCCCGTTTTACAAGTCGGCGATGACTTCGCGCCGCCCGAGTGGTCTTATGTGCGTAAGCCACTTCGAAGAGAGGAATGAGCATGAGCGAGAGGACGAGTTACGCGCCCGGCACCCCCAGCTGGGTCGAACTGAGCGGGACGCCGGACATCGAGGCCAGCCAGAGCTTCTACCGCGACGTGTTCGGCTGGGAGATGCCGGAGCTGCCGAACTCGGCTGAACTGGGCGGCTACCGGCGGGCGAAAAAGAACGGCAAGGACGTCGCCGGCGTCTCGCCGCGGATGCAGGACAGTCAGCCGACCGTCTGGGGCACCTACGTGTCGGTTGAGGACGCTGAGGCAACCCTGGCGAAGGTGAAGGAGGGCGGCGGCCAGCCGATCACCGAGCCGATGGACGTGATGGGCCTCGGCACGATGGCCGTCTTCACCGACCCGACCGGCGCCGTCTGCGGGATCTGGCAGCCCGGCACCTTCGCCGGCGCGGAGCTCGTCAACGAGCCCGGTGCCTTCGCCTGGAACGAGCTCGGCACCCGTGACGTTGCGGCGGCGAAGGCCTTCTACGGCGCCATCTTCGACTGGGGCGTCGAGGAGCACGACATGGGGGAGATGGGCACGTACAACGAGTGGCAGCGGGATGGGAACTCGATCGGCGGCATGATGGACATCACCGGCCGTCTCCCCGACGAGGTCCCCGCCCACTGGCTCGTCTACTTCGCGGTCGAGAACACCGACGCGACGCTGGAGACGGTCAAGTCTTCGGGCGGCGATGTCTCCTTTGGCCCGATCGACATCCCGGCGGGACGCTTCGCGATCGTCACCGACCCGCACGGCGCCGCCTTCGCGGTGATCCAGATGCCCGACCAGGCGTAACCAGTCAGATCTGGCGCTTCCGACTTTGACCCCACTCAGTGGGGGAAAGGTCGGAAGCGATCGGTTGCCTCAGAAGGCCGCGGCCTCGCTGGGGTCGCCGGTCTCGCCCTCGTCCTCCCATTCGGCCGGCTGGCCGAGGCTGGCGCTCTTGACGATCTTCAGGCCCAGCATCGCGCACTTCATCCGCGTCGCCGAGATCTCGATCCCCAGCAGCTCCAGCACGTACTCCTTCGGCAGGCGCAGCAGCTCCTCGCGCGATTTGCCGGTCAGCTCGTCGGTCAGCAGCGAGGTCGCCGCGGTCGAGATCGCGCAGCCCTGGCCCTCGAAGGCGATCTCGGCGACCCGGTCGTTCTCGTCGAGCCGGATCGTCACCCGCTGCTCGTCGCCACAGAGCGGGTTGGTGTCCTCGAACTCGAGGTCGGGATCGTCGACGTGGCCGAAGTTATGCGGCCGCTTGTAGTGCTCGAGGATCTGGTCGCGGTAGAGCTCGTCCATGCCTCCGAGGCTAGCGCAGCCGGTCCGCGGTTCCTTTTCCACGAAATGGGCGGTTTGCGAACCGCGCGGCGCTCTTGTGAGCGCCAACCCTGGTGCGCGGTTCCAAATCCACGACATAGGTGGATTTGGAACCACGCAGTTGCGCGATTGCTGGAGAGCTTTAGAGTGGCGCGGCAAACTTCGACTGGGAGGTCGTATGTCCGTGTCCCGCCGTGCCCTGTTCGCCGTTCTCGCCATCGCGGTCGCCGCCGCGCTGCTGCCCGCCCTGGCGGCGAGCGCCGGCAAGAACTCGACGAAGATCGTCGTCAGCCTCAAATTCCCCGCCTTCCACGGCAAGCTGACCTCGCCCCGCGGCGCCTGCCTCGGCAGCCGCACGGTGAAGATGTACCGCGAAAAGGGTGGCAAGAAAAAGCAGCTGGGCAAGGACACCAGCGAGGACAACGGCAAGTGGGCGATCCCGGTCGGCAAGAACCTCAGCTCTGGCGCCTACTACGCGACCGTCGCCAAGCGCGGCAAGTGCAAGGCCGCCAAATCGCAGGTGCTGACGATCGATTAGGTGACGCTTGCTGAGTTAGGCCGGCTACGACCGGCTCAACTCAGCGATCGTCGAGCCCGAAGACGCGGCGGGCGTCTTCGAGGCCGTCGACCAGGCGGTCGATCTCGCCAGGCGTGGTGTAGACGCCGAAGCTGGCGCGGGCCGTGGCGGCGACGCCGAGGCGGTCCATGAGGATCTGGGCGCAGTGGTGGCCGGCGCGGACGGCGACGCCGTGGCGGTCGAGGATCTCGGAGACGTCGTGGGCGTGGATGCCGTCG
>DASYJK010000178.1:0-2255 GCA_035996525.1 Solirubrobacterales bacterium | reverse complement strand
GCGGCCCTGGTCAGCAGCCCGGAGACGAGGAAGTTCCACATCATCCAGCCGGTCGTGGTGAACCAGAAGAGGCGGTCGCCGGGGTGGGAGTCGACGTGGAGGTGGAGCTTCTTCAGGTGCTCGAGCAGGATCCCGCCCTGGCCCTGGACGATCGCCTTCGGCAGCCCGGTCGTGCCGGAGGAGTAGAGGACCCAGAGCGGGTGGTCGAAGGGGACGCGCTCGAAGCTGAGCTCGTCGCCGTCGCCGGCGGCGAGCAGCTCGTCCCAGGTGGTCGTCGCCGCGAGCGCCGAGAGGTCGGGATCGGGGTCGAGGTAGGGGAGGACGACGGTGCGGAGCAGGCTCGGCATCGCCTCCTGCAGGGCGGCGAGGGTTTCGCGGCGGTCGAAGTCCTTGCCGCCGTAGCGGTAGCCGTCGACCGCGAACAGGACCTTGGGCTCGATTTGGGCGAAGCGGTCGATCACGCTGGCCGGGCCGAAGTCCGGCGAGCAGCTCGACCAGACGGCGCCGATCGAGGCGCTGGCGAGGAAGGCGACGATCGCCTCCGGGATGTTCGGCAGGTAGGCGACGACGCGGTCGCCGCGCCCGACCCCGAGCCCGCGCAGCGCCCCCGCGCAGGCCGCGACCTGCCCGCGCAGCTCGCCCCAGGTCAGCTCGCCGAGCTCGCGCAGCTCGGAGGCGTGCAGGATCGCCGTCTCGGCGTCGTCCTTATCGGCGAAGGCGTGCTCGGCGTAGTTCAGCGAGACGTCCGGGAACCAGCGCGCGCCGGGCATCTCGCGCGAGGCCAGCACCGTCGCGCGGTCGCCGTCGGCCCGGACCTCGAAGAAGTCCCAGATCGCCGCCCAGAAGGCGTCGAGGTCGTCGACCGACCACTGCCAGAGCGCCTCGTAGCCGTCGAGCTCGAGCCCGCGCTCGGCCCGCAGCCAGCCCATGAACTCGGTCAGTCGCGAGCGCTCGACCAGCTCGGCCGAGGGCTCCCAGAGCGGCACGGGGGCGGCGGTCTCGCTCACGTCGGCGAGGTGGCGGCGCTCGCCGCCTGGTCCCGCTCCAGCTCGTGCGGGTCATGGGAGCAGAAGAGGGCCACCTCGTCGCCGTGGGAGGCGGCCAGCTCCCGCAGTCGGGCGGCGTTGGCGACGCGGGCGCCGTTGTCGGCGGAGAGGACACGCTGGAAGACCTTCAGCATCGGCGGGCAGCTCGGCGGGGTCTCCATCTCGCCGTGGTTGAAGTAGGCGTCGCCGCAGTGCAGCAGCCAGCCCTCGCCGCTATTGACCGCGACGCCGGTGTGGCCACGCGAGTGGCCGATCAGCGGGATCAGGGCCAGCTCGACGTCGAGCCCGGGCAGGATCCGCACCCGCTCGAAGCCGAACCAGCGGTCACCACCCGCTTCGGAGCGATGCTCGGCCCAGCGCGGGCTGTGCTCGAGGTGGGCCCGGCGGTAGCGGGCACGCTCGTCCAGCCGCGGGTTCAGAGCCGCTGCCAGCTCAGGCGCGAAGACATGGACCTCGGCGTCTGGAAAGTCGGGCAGGCCGCCGGCATGGTCGGGGTCGAGGTGGGTGGCGACGATGTGCCGCACGTCGGCGGTGGCGAAGCCGAGCGCCTCGACCTGGGCCAGCGCCGTCTCCTCCCGTCGCGGCCGCGGGCTGAGGAAGGCGCGGAAGGGCTGTCCCAGTTGGGCGGGGTTAAGGGCGTCGCTGGTGCCGAACCCGGTATCGACCAGGACCAGTCCGTCGGAGCTCTCGACCAGCAGGCAGTGGCAGATGATCTCGGCCCGCGTCAGCGGCCCGCCCTCGCCGCCGATCAGGCGCCCGCCGTGCGGGCACAGCGAGCCACAGCTGATGTGATGGATCCTCATCCCGCCGGCAGTCTAGTTCGCACTATCGTTCCCACCGCGCCGGAGTGGCGGAATTGGCATACGCGGTCGGCTCAAAATCGACTGCCCTTACGGGCTTGAGGGTTCGAGTCCCTCCTCCGGCATCGCGCGTCTGCATTTGTACATCTATGGGATGTACAAATGCAGACGTGTCGCGTCAGGCGGGCTGGGCGCTGCCGTCGTTCGGCGCGGCGCCGGCGCCGTAGTCCTCGCCGGAGCCGATCGGGCGCTCCTCCTCGACCTGCCATTCCTGGTTGAAGCCGTAGAGGGCGACGACGATGAGGACGATCTGCAGCAGTCCGAGGATGACCACGAGGGTGCCGAGCACAGAAGAGGAGAGGGCCGCTTCGTCGAAGCCGGCCTTGTCGCGTTCGAACCAGCTGCCGGC
>DASYJK010000177.1:0-1993 GCA_035996525.1 Solirubrobacterales bacterium | reverse complement strand
GAACTCGTTCACCAACCAGGTGATCGCCCAGATCGAGCTCTTCGGCAAGAGCGTCCAGTACGAGGCGAAGCAGGTCTACGTGCTGCCCAAGCACCTCGACGAGAAGGTCGCCCGCCTCCACCTCGAGGCGCTCGGCGTGAAACTAACCGCGCTCAGCGCCGACCAGGCCTCCTACCTCGGCATCCCCGTCGAGGGCCCGTACAAGCCCGACCACTACCGCTACTAAGCGGCTGCGCGCGACCGCGGTCTGAGATGCCGACCGCGGTCGTAACCGGGGCATCGAGCGGGATCGGGGCGGCGACGGCAAGGGCCCTGGCGGGCGACGGCTACCGGGTCGTGCTCGGGGCGCGGCGGCTGGAGCGGCTGGAGGAGCTTGCCGGCGAGATCGGTGGCGAGGCAATCGCGCTCGACGTCACCGAGCCGGCCTCGGTCGAGGCGTTCGTCGCCCGCGTCCCGGCCTGCGACGTGCTCGTCAACAACGCCGGCGGCGCCCTCGGGCTGGAAGCGCTGGGCGAGGCCGACGAAGAGCTGTGGCGGACGATGTACGAGTCGAACGTGCTGGGGACGATGCGGATGACCCGGGCGCTGCTGCCGCGGCTGATCGAGTCCGGCGACGGCCACGTGGTCGGCGTCACCAGCATCGCCGCCTTCGAGACCTACCGCGGCGGTGCCGGCTACACCGCCGCCAAGCACGCCCAGCGGGCGGCGCTGCGGACCCTGCGGCTGGAGCTGCTGGGGGAGCCGGTCAGCGTCACCGACGTTGCTCCCGGCATGGTCGATACCGAGTTCTCCCTGGTCCGCTTCGAGGGCGACGAGGCGGCCGCGGCCAGGGTCTACAAGGGCATGGAGCCGCTGCGGGCCGAGGACGTCGCCGAGTGCATCCGCTGGGCCGTCGCCCAGCCCGCCCACGTCAACATCGACGAGATCGTGGTGCGGCCGCGCGACCAGGCGCGGGCGACCGAGGTTCACCGGCGGGTCTAGCCGCGGCGTCGATCCCGGCCTAGACTGAGGGCATGTGTAGAAACATTCGTACCCTCCACAATTTCGAGCCCGCCGCGACCGAGGAGGAGGTCCACGCCTCCGCGCTGCAGTACGTGCGCAAGATCAGCGGCTCCACCAAGCCCTCGCAGGCCAACCAGGAGGCGTTCGACGAAGCGGTCGAGGAAATCGCCGAGGTGACGGCGAAGCTGCTCGACCGCCTGGTCACGACGGCGCCGTCGAAGGACCGCGAGGTCGAGGCGGCCAAGGCCAAGGCGCGCTCCGAAAAACGCTTCGCGGCCTGAGTCTCAGGCTCAGGAGACGCAAGCTTCAGAAGAGACGAGACCCGCCGCGTGGGTCTCGTCTGGTGGTGCCACGCTGGATCCGGCGGCTGCGCGAGGCATCAGACCGAACGATCCGCTGATACGGCAGGCCGATCAAGTCAATGTCCCTGGGCTGGCGAGCCGCGCTTTTGAGACGGCTCATCGAGCCTGTGGACGATTCGAGAGTGGCCGGGTATGGCGGATTCTCAAAGGGCGGCATGGGGATGAGATCGCACGGAGGGGCTCGAGTGCCGCAGAGTTGTTCGTCCGGCTCCGATTCTAGATTGCCCGATCGATGGCTGACCAATTGGACGAGACGAGCAAGCAGGTCGCAGAGCATCTAGCGGTAGCGGGCGACGCTTTGACGGCTGCGCAGCGCATATTCGCGACCGAAACCACCGGGAGCCACCGCAGCCAATGGTCCAACGTCTATCGGCTTGAAGCCGCCACGGAGCTGGCTCAGACCGTCCTAGCCATCGCCGACCCGCGAGTCATCCGGGTCGAGGCAGCGAATGAGCTCGTTGGCTCGGCGCAGCAGGCACGCGACGCGATTCGCGCGGCCGTGGATTCGGGCGGCGGCGACCTCATCGGGTCTGCCGACAGGCTTCTTAAAGCAGTCTCGCAGCTTGAGCCGGGACCGATTCCCTCGGACATGGCTCAGAAGCTTGACGAGATTCGCTCAGATATCAGGA
>DASYJK010000176.1:0-4922 GCA_035996525.1 Solirubrobacterales bacterium | reverse complement strand
TGGCTTTTCATCTTCGGCATCGGGCTCGGTATTGAAGCAGAACGCGACGCCTGACCGGGGTTGCGGCCTCCGCCGTGGGTACGCTGGCGCCGCGATGCGCATTGTCTACGTGGTCGGAACCCGGCCCAACTTCGTCAAGACCGCCCCCGTGATCGGCGCCCTGCGGGCGCGAGCGCCCCAGGGCCGGCACGCGATCGTCCACACCGGCCAGCACTACGACCGCCTGATGTCCGAGGTCTTCCTCGAGCAGCTGGGCGTGCCGGCGCCCGACCACATGCTCGAAGTCGGCTCCGGCAGCCACGCGACGATGACGGCGCGGGCGATGGAGCGCCTGGAGCCGGTCCTGATCGAAGAGGCACCCGACCTCGTGGTCGTTCCCGGCGACGTCAACTCCACCTTGGCGGCGGTCCTGACCGCGGTCAAGATGGGGATCCCGGTCGCCCACATCGAGTCCGGCCTGCGCAGCTTCGACCTGACGATGCCGGAGGAGGTCAACCGGATCGTCGCCGACCGCTTCTCCGAGCTGCTCTTCATGCACAGCGAGGAGGCGGTCACGAACCTTCGCGCCGAAGGCATCCCGGACGAGCGTATGCACATGGTCGGCAACACGATGATCGACACCCTGGTCGCGCTCGAAGACCGCTTCCGCGGCGCCGGCACCGCCGCCCGGCTCGGGGTCGAGCCCGACTCCTATGCCCTCGTCACCCTGCACCGCCCGGCCCTGGTCGACGGGCCGCTGCTGCCGGAGACGGTGGCGCAGCTCGCCGCCCTCGCCCGCGAGATGCCGGTCGTCTTCCCGGTCCACCCGCGCACCCGCAAGATGATGGAGAGCCTCGACGCCGAGCACCCCGGGCTGCTGCTGACCGAGCCGCTCGGCTACCTCGACTTCCTCTCGCTGCTGGCCGACGCCGGCGCCGTCCTCACCGACTCCGGCGGCATCCAGGAGGAGACGACCTACCTCGGCATCCCCTGCTTCACCCTCCGCGCCAACACCGAGCGCCCGGTCACCGTCACCACCGGCACCAACACCCTCCTCGGCCTCGACCCCGCCGCGATCGCCGGCATCCCCGCCGCCCTCGCCGCTCGTGGCGACACCCCAACCGAGCCCCCGCCCCTCTGGGACGGCCACGCAGCGGACCGAATCGCCAACGTAATCATCGGGCGCGCGTAAGCGGCTATCCGGTAGGGGTGAAGCGTCTTGTACTTTTTCGCGGGCGCTCGACCTCGGAGCGGCCGCAGCTCGATCCACGAAAGAAGTTAAGCGAAACCCCTACCGGGAGAGGCGCTCAGGCCTCAGCCGACGAGGCGTCCGCCTCAGCCGAAGCATCCGCCGGAGCCTCAGCGGATGCGTCCGCGGGAGCCTCGCCCTCCGGCGCCGCCTCCCCGTCCAGCTTGTCGACCTCTTTGCTCGGGGCCAGCAGCATGCTCATGTTGCGCCCTTCCTGCAACGGCGCCGACTCGACCACGGCGATGCCGCCGAGGTCCTCGAAGAGTTTCTGCAGCAGCGCCCGGCCGCGCTCGGGGTGGGCCTGCTCGCGACCGCGGAACATGATCGTCACCTTGACCTTGTCGTGGTGCTTGAGGAAGCGCTCGACGTGACCCTTCTTGGTCTCGTAGTCGTGCGCGGCGATCTTCGGTCGCAGCTTGATTTCGCGGATGTTGACCTGCTGCTGGTGCTTGCGCGCCTGCTTCTGCTTCTGCTCCTGCTCGTATTTGTACTTCGAGTAGTCGAGCAGGCGGGTGACCGGCGGCTTCGAGCCGGGAGCGACCTCGACCAGGTCGAGATCGGCGTCCTGGGCTCGTTTGAGCGCGTCGTTGATCTCGACGATGCCGAGCTGCTCGCCGTCGGCGCCGATCAGGCGCACCTGCGGCACGCGGATGCGCTCGTTGATCCGAGTCGTGTCGCGCTCTGGTGGGCGCCGATCGAACCTACGCGGGACCGGCACTATCGAGTAGAGCGGTGGAGCTTCAAGAGGACGAGAGGACGGGACGCGGGCACGGGGCGCTCAGCGGCGGCGGTGATTTGAGGTACCTGCAGTCAAGTTGGCCGGAGTATAGAGGGAGATGCGCGGTTGGCAACCCGGCGCCGCTCAGCCTGTGCCGGTCTCAGACTTGACCCGCTCGGCGAACTCGGCCGGGGACATCGCCCCGAGCTCGCCGTCGGCATGCGAGCGGACGGCGACGGCGCCGGCCTCCTGCTCGCGGTCGCCGACCACCAGCATGTAGGGGTAGCGGCCGATCGCGGCGTCGCGGATCTTCTTCCCGACCGACTCCGAGCGGTCGTCGATGGCGACGCGGACGCCGAGTTCGCGCAGCTTTTCGAAGGCACGCTCACCGTACTCGTTGTGGCGATCGGAGATCGGCAGCACGATCGCCTGCACCGGCGCCAGCCAGACCGGGAAGCGGCCGGCGTAGTGCTCGATCAGGATCCCGGCGAAGCGCTCCATCGAGCCGAGCAGGGCGCGGTGGATCATCACCGGCCGGTAGGGCGCGTCGTCGGCCCCCGTGTAATGGAGGTCGAAGCGCTCGGGCATCTGGAAGTCGAGCTGGCAGGTGCCACACTGCCAGGAGCGGCCGAGGGCGTCGGTCACGTGGAAGTCGATCTTCGGCCCGTAGAAGGCGCCGTCGCCGGGGTTGAGCTCGTACTCGCGGCCCTGGCGCTCGAGCGCCTCGGTCAGCGCCGCCTCCGCTTTCGCCCACTGCTCCTCGGAGCCCATCGACTTCTCCGGCCGGGTCGAGAGCTCGACTTTGACGTCGTCGAAGCCGAAGCGCGCGTAGAGCTCGTCGATCGCCTCGCAGATGCTCGCCACCTCGTCGGTGATCTGGTCCTCGGTGCAGTAGACGTGGGCGTCGTCCTGGGTGAAGGCGCGCACCCGCAGCAGGCCGTGCAGGACCCCCTCGCGCTCGTTGCGGGAGACGCGGCCGAACTCGGCCAGGCGCAGCGGCAGCTCGCGGTAGGAGTGGCGGTCGGAGGAGTAGACGAGGCAGGCGCCCGGGCAGTTCATCGGCCGCAGCGCGAAGCGGCGCTCGCCGTCCTCCATGAAGTACATCTCGTCGCGGTAGTTGTCCCAGTGCCCGGAGCGGTGCCAGAGCTGCTCGTCGAGCACCTGCGGGGTCGCGATCTCCTGGTAGCCGCGCTTGCGCAGCTGCTCCTGCACCTCGTGCTCGATCAGGCGCAGCAGCGTGGTCCCGTTGGGGAGCCAGAAGGGCATCCCCGGCGCCTCCTCGCGCAGCATGAAGATCCCGAGCTGGGGGCCGAGCCGGCGGTGGTCGCGCGCCTTCGCCTCCTCGATCCGCTCCAGGTGCTGCTCGAGGTCCACCTTCGAGAAGAAGGCGGTGCCGTAGATTCGGGTCAGGCGCTCGCGGTTCTCGTCGCCGCGCCAGTAGGCGCCGGCGACCGAGCTCAGCTTGATCGCCTTGATCCGCCCGGTCGAGGGGCCGTGCGGGCCGCGGCAGAGATCCTCGAAGGGGCCGTTCTCATAGAGGGAGACGGTCTCGACCCCTTCGTTGGCGACGAGGTCCTCGATCAGCTCGACCTTGAAGCTCTGGTCCTGGGCCTTGAAGATCTCGATCGCCTCGGCGACCGGGATGTCGCGGCGGCCGAACCGCTCGTCGGCGCCGATGTGCTTCAGCATCGCCTTCTCGATCTTCGGCAGATCGTCTTCGGTGATCTTTGTATCGGCCGGGAACTCGAAGTCGTAGTAGAAGCCGGACTCGATCGGCGGCCCGATCGTCACCTTGGTGCCGGGATACAGATCCATCACCGCCTCGGCCATCACGTGAGCGGCGTCGTGGCGGATCAGCTCCAGCGCCTCGGGGTCGCGGTCGGTGAGGACGCCGATCTCGGCGCCCGCCGCCGGCAGCGGCGCGCTGAGGTCGCGCAGCTCGCCGTCGACCCGGATCGCAAGCGCCGCCTTGGCCAAACCCGGACCGATCGCCGCGGCGGCGTCGGCGCCGGTCGCGCCCGCGGGCAGCTCCAGCGCCTTGCCGTCGGGCAGGGTGACAGTCAATTTCTCCGTTGCGGCCTCCACGCGAGCCATGGTAGTTAGCGGGCGGGTCCTTGGCGTGCCTGGCGTTCGGCGATCAGCGGGCAGGGGCTGTGAGCGGCGATGGGCCGGGTCGATTCCCAGAGCACGTAGGGGTCCGCGACACGCTTCACACGCAGGCCGGGATATGGCGGCCGGGCCGCTTCGCCCCTGGCGACCACGAACCGCACCCCGTGTGGCGGCCGGCTCCCCGCTTCGCTTTCGGCCTCGATGCAGACCCGCCCCCCGCGCAGTTCCCAGGAGATGAAGGGAGCGCCGTGTTGGTTAGCGAGCAGTTCGTCGGAAGCGAGGACGAGGGTCGAGTCGGCGGCGATCAGCGGGCGCAGGCCGGTCAGGGACGACGAATACGAGGTGGGACCGATCGGCGCGTTGGCGAGGGCGAGTAGCGAGCAGACGCCGGCGGCGAGGATGAAGAGTGCGAAGGCGAGCCGGTCGCTCGCGGGTCCTGTCGCCGCAGGGGACCTACCTACGGCGCCACCCACGAGCGACCGGCTCGTGCTCCACCCCAGAGGGAGCAGAATCGTCAGGACGACGAGAGGGGAGCCAACCTCGATCGCCTTGGCGGCGGTGTAGGGCGTGCCGCCGACCCGGGCCGCCGCATAGGCCAGCAGCGCGGCGGCGAGACCGGCGAGGACAGCCGACTCGCGGCGGCGCCAGCAGCGGACGACGCCGTAGATCAGGAGGACGAGGGCGAAGGCGGCGCCGAGGTAGTAGCCGATCGCCGGCACGGCGCCGTCGCCGGGAGCGAGGCGGAAGTCGCCCGAGGGCCAGATCCCCAGCGCCTCGAAGGGCGAGACCTGGCCGAAGAGGTTGCCGAGGCCGGGGCCGTTGGGGTCGAAGGTCTCGAAGCTGTGGAAGTCTAGCATGCGGCCGATC
>DASYJK010000175.1:0-3719 GCA_035996525.1 Solirubrobacterales bacterium | reverse complement strand
CTCCTCGCAGGCCGCCGCCGCCGGCTACGCGGCGATGCTGATCGCCGCCCGCGAGTCGGGCCGCTTCTTCGGGATGATGACCACCGCCGCCGGCACCGTGCCGCCGGCCAAGGTCCTCGTCCTCGGCGCCGGCGTCGCCGGGCTGCAGGCCGTCGCCACCGGCAAGCGGCTGGGCGCGATCGTCACCGGCTTCGACATCCGCCGCGCCGCCTGGGAGCAGATCGCCTCGCTTGGCGGTCGCCCGCTGGAACTGGACTTCATCCCCGACGCCGAGGGCGAGGGCGGCTATGCCCGGCCGCTGACCGATGAGGAGAACGCGCAGGTCCGCGACGCCCTCGCCGACAACGCCGCCAAACAGGACATCATCGTCACCACCGCCGCGATTCCGGGCCGCCCGGCGCCGCTGCTGATCACCGCCGAGGCCGTGCGCGGGATGGCGCCCGGCTCGGTGATCGTCGACCTCGCCGCCGAGACCGGCGGCAACTGCGAGCTGACCGAGGTGGGGGAGACCATCGTCGAGAACGGGGTCAAGGTGATCGGCCCGCGCAACCTCGCCAGCGAGATGCCCGCCCCGGCCTCCCAGCTCTACGCCAAGAACCTGGAGAACCTGCTCGGCCTGCTGGTCACCGAGGAGGGCGAGGTCAAAGTCGACTTCGAGGACGACATCGTCGCCGCCGCCTGCATCACCGAGGGCGGCGCGATCAAGAACGAGAGGGCGGCCAAATGAGCCTGATGACCGAGATCGCGATTCTCGTGCTCGCCGCCTTCGTCGGCTTCGAGGTGATCTCGAAGGTCCCGACCACCCTGCACACGCCGTTGATGTCGCAGACCAACGCGATCCACGGCATTGTCATGCTCGGCGGGCTGATCGTCCTCGGCTACGCCAACGACCCGCTCGAGTACGTGATCGGCACGATCGCCGTCACCTTCGGCGCGATCAACATCGTCGGCGGCTTCATGGTCACCGACCGCATGCTCGGGATGTTCTCGAAAAAATCAAAGCCGTCCGCCTCCTCCGCTTCGCGTCCGGGGGCGGCCGGGTCTGAGAAGGACGACGGGAAATGACCCTGCTCGCGGTCCTCAAGCCGGGTGGCGAAGCCGCCACGGCGCTCTACATCGTCGCCTTCAGCCTCTTCATCATCGGGCTCAAAAAAGGCACCCATCCGACCACCGCCAAGCAGGGCAACATGATCGCCGCCGCGGGTATGGCGGTTGCCGTCGTGACGACGCTGCTGCTCGACGGGATGGGCAACTGGGGCCTGATCATCATCGGCCTCGGGCTCGGCTCGGCAATCGGCTTCGTCGCCTCGGTGCGGGTGCAGATGACCGAGATGCCGCAGATGGTCGCCCTCTACAACGGGGTCGGCGGTGGCGCCGTCGCCCTGATCGCCTGGTCGGAGCTTCGCCACGGGATCTCGCTCGGCGGCGACATCCCGCTCGAAGAGCTGATCCCGACCCTGCTGGCCGCCGTGATCGGCTCGGTCTCCTTCTGGGGCTCGAACATCGCCTTCGCCAAGCTCCAAGACCTGATCCCGACGCGGCCGCTCTCGGTGCCCGGCCAGCAGGTGATCAACGTGGTGCTCCTGCTCGGCATCGTCGCCGCCTGCGTCGACATCGCCGTCAACAACGGCGACCCCTCCCAGGCCCTCTTCATCGGCATCCTGATCGCCGCCGCGATCCTCGGCAACATGGTCGTGTTGCCGATCGGCGGCGCCGATATGCCGGTCGTGATCTCGCTGCTCAACGCCTTCACCGGCCTCTCCGCCGCCGCCGCCGGCTTCGCGCTCGACAACGTGGCGCTGATCGTCGCCGGCACGATCGTCGGCTCCTCGGGGACGATCCTGACGATGGAGATGGCGACCGCGATGAACCGCTCGGTGGCCAACGTCCTCTTCGCCGGTTTCGGCGGCGCCCCCGCGGGCGGCGGTGGCGGTAGTACCGAGGAACGCCCGCACGTCTCGATCGGCGCCCAGGACGCGGCGATCAAGCTCGCCTACGCCGACACGGTCGTGATCGTGCCCGGCTACGGCCTTGCGGTCGCCCAGGCGCAGCACGCGATCAAGGAGGTCGCCGACGAGCTCGAGAAGCGCGGCGTCACCGTCAGCTACGCGATCCACCCGGTCGCCGGTCGCATGCCGGGCCACATGAACGTGCTGCTGGCCGAGGCCGACGTGCCTTACGAGCAGCTGCGGGAGATGGAGGACATCAATCCCGAAATGCCGCGCACCGACGTCGCCGTGATCGTCGGCGCCAACGACGTCACCAACCCGGCGGCCAAAAACGATCCGGACAGCCCGATCGCCGGGATGCCGATCATCGAAGTCGACCAGGCGCAGCAGGTGATCGTGATCAAGCGGTCGCTCAGCCCCGGGTTCGCTGGGATCGACAACGATCTGTTCTACGAACCGAACACTTCGATGTTGTTCGACGACGCTAAGAAGGCGGCGGCGGACATCGCGGCGGAGATTCAGAACCTCTAAGGGTGGGTGGGGAAGGGTCGGGAGACCCTCGCCCTCACAACGGCGGGAGGTTCGGTTGAGGGTCTCCCGACCCTTCCTCGTCGGCGCTTAGGGGGAGAGAAGGTCCGGGCGCTGTCTTGGGGTGGAGTGCCAGGGGACGAGCGGGGGCAGTCGACGGTGGAGTGGGTCGGGACGCTGGGCGTCGTGGCGCTGCTGCTGGTCGGGCTGGTTGCGGTTGGGGTGCGGGCGCCGGGGGTGTCACTGGCGCAGGTTCTGGCGTCAAAGCTGCTCTGCGCGGCTTCTCTCGCCGACGGGTGTGGGGACGAGCCGGTGTTGATTGCGGCTTATGGGAGCGAAGTGGGGGAGATGGTGCGGGAGTACATGCCGATGCTGGCTTTTGAGGAAGGCTCGCGGGCGGTGCCCGTGGATTACCGGCGTTGCCGTGACCCCAGTTGCGGCGACGCGTCTGAGGACGGACTCGTGCATCGCACGGATGCGGGGCTGGCGGTGACCGCGTTCGTCCACGTCATCGACTGCCGCGGGGACGAGGCGGAGGTATCCGCGGCGGCGGGTGCCGACTGCTCCGGATCGCGGGCGGGCAATCTCTACCTGCAGTACTGGACCTATTACGCCGACTCCGCCACGCTTCGCGACATCCCGATCGCCGGCGAGGAGGGCTTTCATCAGGACGACTGGGAGGGGGTGCAGATCCGGGTCGGGCCCGACGGCGGCGTCGACGAGCGAGCCTCCTCGCACAACGGCTACAACTACGCGCTCAGTGCCGCCAACTGGGGATCCGACGCGGGGCTGGACGTGGTCAAGGATGCGGCCGAAGGGCTCGGGGTCCGGGCCGAGAACGGCTGGGGGCCGGCGCGGGGGCTGCTGCTCGTCTCCGGTGGCAGTCATGCCGGCAACGCCGGCGGCATCGCCCACGTCGACCGCTTCACGCCCGGCCGTCGCGTCCACCTGATCCCGCTCGAGCCGATCGCCGCCACCGACGGCTCGACCTTCGCGATCAGCCCACCCTGGGAGAAGAAAGTCTGGCTCGACCCCGAGGCTACGGGGACTGACTGACCGACGAGCGATGCATTGTCCGGCTCAGAGGCGGAAAACGCATCGTTCGTGCCGCTACTTCGGCGGCATCCGCAGGGCGCCGTCGAGGCGGATCGTCTCGCCGTTGAGCATCTGGTTGGCGGCGATCTCCAGGACCATGCGGGCGTACTCCTCGGGGCGGCCGAGGCGGGAGGGGAAGGGGATGCC